>DASPUI010000032.1:0-14368 GCA_035622995.1 Chthoniobacterales bacterium | reverse complement strand
TAACGCCTCGCGCGGCCGGATCCGTGACATTGAAACCGGCGAACCTCACGTTTGAACAGGCCGCATCGATCAACATCGCCGGCATCACGGCGCTGCAGGCTGTTCGCGACAAGGGAAAAATTGAGTCCGGACAGAAGGTCTTGATTAACGGCGCTTCCGGGGGCGTCGGAACGTTTGCGGTCCAGATCGCGAAATCGTTCGGCGCGGACGTGACCGGCGTATGCAGTTCGAAAAATGTCGATCTTGTCCGATCGCTCGGCGCGGATCACGTCATTGATTACACACAAGAGGATTTCACCAAGGGCGAGGAACATTACGATGTGATTCTCGACAATGTCGCGAACCATTCACTGTCGGAATGCAGACGCGTCCTAACTCCCAAGGGGAAATACGTTCTGATCGGAGGCGGAGGAGCAAATGCGCAGGGATTCATCGGCATCTTGGCGCGTCCGCTCCAGGCGATGGTTTTGTCAAAGTTCGTCAGCCAGCAGATGGGGATGATGATGGCGGAACCGAGTCAAAAGGACCTCGCCGTTCTGGCCGACATGATGCAGTCGGGCAAGATAAAGGCGGTCATTGACCGAACCTACAAACTGAGTGAGGTCCCCGACGCGCTCCGATATCTGGAAGAAGGCCACGCTCGAGGAAAAGTGATCATCACGGTCGATTAGAAATCATCCAGCACTGGCCGGATTTCATCGCCAAGCTGCGTCGGCGGCAGCTTTTCAAGCCGACGCCATTCCTGTTGCAATTCCTCCGGTGAAAAAGGCAGCAAACAACCGAGAGCGGTCGAGAACAAACCGGCTTCCACCTCAAAGCGTGTAATTTCAGCCACCGCTTTCCAATAAGCCGTCAGTTGCGGCCGATAACGCGCGCGAAAACTTTCCGCGTCGCCTAACGAAACGTCATTCGTTTTCCAATCGAGCAAAAGACATCGGCCCGCGCTGTCATCAATCATCAGCGAATCAATCAGGCCTTCCAGCACGCTCCGATCGTTCCTTCGCCAGGAAAATGGAAACTCGCGATGAAATTGCGTTCTATCGCTGGCGAGAAAGCGCGCAATTTTGGCATCGCCGAACAGATTCCGTCGCGTCACGTGCCAGTCTCTGGTCGCGGATTTTGGGTCGGGACAACCCGGCAATTCTCTCTCGAACAATTTTTGGGCGGCGTCGGTTCCGCCTTTCCAATCCAACCGTTCGAAAAATCTGTGCCACCAGCGGCCGTAAAGCGTGGCCAGATTGTCGGGCCGCGAAATCGTTCGCACTTCGTCTGGAATTTCCGTTTCGAGCGCGCTCGGCGTGAATTTGCGGACGAATTCCGAAGCCCGTTTCGCTGCGCTCCTAAGTTCTCGAGAAGTTAGCGGCTCGATCGGTTCCCTCTCCTTTTCTGACGCGAACTCGGCGGTCACGGAAGTTTCGAGAACTTCGTCGATCGTGGTACTGTGTTGGTCGAATTCGCCTGAATAAGAATCCTCATCGCCAAGCAGCCGCCGAAGTTGTGCTGTTTTCGGTAAATCGCCTTCGCTATTGGCAAAAATTTCCTGGTCCAGCACGATCACGAGCGTGTGACGCGCGCGGGTGGTGGCGACGTAGAGCAAACGTTCGAGTTCCTGCTGGCGCGCGAGATCAAGCGCATCTTTCAGGTCCTTTGATTTATCTTCCTTGCCGAATGCGATAACCAGCTCGCCAGTCGTGGGCGATTTGGCAAAATGCGGGTAGCGCGTGCTCGGCGGTCTCAACTCACGCGCCAGAAATGGCACGATCACCGCCTGCCATTCCGAACCTTTTGCTTTGTGCGAAGTGATGAGCTGAATGGTGTCGTCGCCGGAAAAGCGGACTGCGCGCGGCGTCGTGAACTCGTCGCGCAAGCGTTTGGCGAATCGTGCCAGAATCATTCCACTGGTTTCCGCTTCGGCGGCTTGGGCCAGCAATGCATCAAGTTCTCGTGACAGATCGCCAAATTCCGTCGCTGGCAACAAGAGCAAACGCTCCCGCAGTTGTGTTTGCTCAATAATCAACGACACGGCGTCGAATAGCGCCAAACCCTCCGCGTGTTGGCGAATCTCAGCCAGGGTGCGCAGGTGCGAGGAAATTTTGCCGGCGGCAGCCAGAACCTCGTCGATCCGAAATCCCGCTCTCTGGCCTTCCGAAAAGACCGCAAGGTCGTGATCGGATACGCCGAAAATTTCGCGGAGTACGCCGACAATTTCGTAGGCGTTAAGCGGATCGGTCATGATTGTGAGAAGCGCAGTTAGCCAGGCATAAGCGGGGCTGTCGCCTTTTACATCCCGCTCAGACTGGATCGTGGCTGGCAGACCAACGCGACGCAGCGCCGCCGCCATCGTTTGCAGCCAGGCTTTGCGCGGACAAAGAATTGCCACTTCGCGCCATGAATCGGCCAAGAGCTTTCGCGTCCCGGCGTCCCGGATCCATCGCGCCAGATATTCCGCTTCGATGCGGGCCTTCTGGTAATCCTTCAGCTTTTTTCCTGCCGGCAGCAGCTCCTTTGCGATCAGCGGCACGCGAATGACGTTTCCCGGAAGAATTTCCGGACGAGGTTGCAATTTGACGAACGGTACCTGTCCGCCCTTATCGTTCAGAATTTCACGAAAAGTTCGGTTAACAAAATCAAGTTGCTTCCGGTCGAGCCGAAACGTAACCGAAAACTTCAGGCTTTCGCCATTCTTATCGGCGATCAGCGCTTTGTGGACAGCCCGGTAATATGGCAAATCCGCGCGTTCGCGATAAATCGATTGCTGGAAGTCGCCAACCATGCAGAAACGGCCCGCCTGCGGCGAATCGGCGCGCGTTTGCATCCAATCGCCCGTTGCGCGCGGCGGACGTGTTGCTTCCAGCAGGACCGAAAATTGCGCCGGCTCGGTATCCTGCGCTTCGTCAAGAATAACCCGAAAATTTTCTTCGCGAATGCGTTGCGCGGCCGCCGGATGCCGGAGCAATTCCTTTGCGAGCGCGATTTGATCTCCGTACGTGACCAGCCCACGCTCAAGGCGGAAATCGAGATAATCGTGTTGCACTTCTGCCGCGACGCAGGCGGCAGCGTCGCTCACCCACTTTCGCAGCGGCGAAAATTCCTGAATCCAAAGCTTTGCAAAGTTTGAGTTGGGTGCGGTGAAATAAACCGGCCAGCGCAAATATTCCCAACCGTCTGCATGACGTTTTTCCCAGTCACGCAATTCCGCCTGCGACTTGCGGATGTTGTCGCGACTCTTTTGATCGACTTGGGCGTAAACTTTCGTGAAGTCGAGTTTCGGACATGGCGGCAGCGGCGGAGCCTGCAGAACGGCGGAGCCCGCGCGCCGCGCCAGTTCCATCAGATCGCGCGCCTGCACGAAACGCAAAAGCGTGGCGCGATTTTTCTCCCCTAACGAATGGCCAATATGCATTTGGCTTTGAACAAATTCCTGCCAGAGATCCTCATCTTCCTGCTCCACCAATTCGAGCGGCGCGGGCAAACCGAGATAGTGACCGAAATCTGTCAGCAATTTCATACAAAAGGAGTGGATCGTTCCGAAGAAGGCGCGATTGAACGCGGTCTGAACTTCCGTTCCCAACTTCTCCTCAAGGATGATTTGGCGCGTGCGCTGTTGCATTTCGTCGGCCGCGCGATTTGTAAAAGTCACGACGACCAAACTGGGCAAAATTTCCACCGCCTTGCTTGAGCGCGCGATCGACAAAATGCGATGCGTAATCGCGGTGGTCTTGCCAGAACCGGCCGACGCCACAACCGAAAAGTTGCGATCGAGCTCGCTGGCAAAGCGCGCACGATCGGAGTTGTCGGCTGGATTCACCATGTTTCCCACTCCTCTTTCTCGAGCACGAGCGCAGGATGAGTCAGTGCCCATTTATCCTCCAAGATATCGTTATCGATTTGTAACGTTGCGAGCGGATAGGGCGGGCTGTAACCGAAGGCCGGCCGAATCTCGCCTTTCATTCCGAAGACACCGGTTCGCTGCATTTCCGCCAGACCGGCGAAAATGTCTCTTTCCGGCAAAATATCGACGACGGATAATTGAGGCGCGATGCTTTTTATCGCAGGCGATAAAATGCTGACGTGTACTTCCGCCGCGCCGAGCGCGCGCATGGCAAGCGCATAAAGACCGAGTTGCAACGCCGTGCCCCTGACGAGACCGTCGTGCAGGTCGGACGTTTTCAACTCCTTGGTCGAACCCGTTTTGTAATCGACAATCCAAATCTCTTGGCCTGCGAAGTTAGCGGCATCATTTCGTGCGAGCACCAAATCGATCTGGCCGCGCAATTGCAGCTCTACTTCATCGTCTATTTTCACCGCGCTTTCGCGACCGATTGGCAACTCCGCGGCCATCCAATTCCATTCTTTAACGCGTGCAATCTTGGCGCCGAGATGCCGCGCCAGATAAAGCGCGTTCAGCCACCCCGAATTCCACCAATCAGGTACGGCTTTGCCCAAAGAATCGCAAAGGCGCTGAATCGCTCCGCGGCAGTCGCTGGCAGAAGCGTGGATGCGCTCGTCGATTTGGTTCGGGGACGGAAAAGCCGAGAAGATCTTTTCATTTGTGTTTTGACTAACGCTCGCGAGCCAGTGATGCACCCATTTTCCGCTCGTTGCCGCCCAGGGACTTGCGTTGTCTTCGGGCGCTTTCACGCCGAGATAACGTTTCATCCAGACAATTGCTGGCGACGAAGCCATGCGTTCAAGATCGCTCACACTCAACGTCGGGATCGGTCGGTACGATTCATCAGGGCGCAACGCGAAATCGTATTCGCTGGCCGGTCTCGAGGCATCACGGCGCGTATTGAATGCGGTCAGAGTTTGCTGCACGTCGGCCGCCAACGGCGCAGGATCTGGCAACAGGGCAGTCGCGCATTGTAAGTGTTTCAGTGTCGCCTGGGTGAGAGGTTTACGTTGCGTCTCAAGATAAAGCTGAGCGAAGCATTCGCTTGGATTCCAGAAACGCTCCGGAGCATCCTCATGCACCAGACTGGCCGCCAGCGTTACGCTGTCGCTGACCAATTCAACGAGCGCCTCGAATTGCCGCAAAGCGATCGCGCGTTGCTCGCCCGGTCCGAGATAGAGCGAATGATTTTCGCGCACACTGCTGTGGCCCTCTCCCTGACTCCCCTGGTGTGCGGCCCGTTTGTTGAGCTGCTGCACATTGCGATTGAAGGCGCGAATTTCTTCCGGGCGTGCGAACTCTGCGCTGGCTGGCGGCGGCCATGCTCCTTCGTTGCAGCCGGCAAAGATCAGGTGTGACCATTCCTGATTTAGCGCATGCGCTACCATAAGCAGTTGCACTCGCGCGTAAGGATGATCGCCCGCGGCTGCCCGCGCGGTGGCAAAGGTTGCAGCCGTTTCTTCAAGCCAGCGCAGAAAAATCCCGCGCGCAAGTTTCGCCTCGAAACGTCTTGGCCATTCACGCGTGGCGCGGGCAATTTGGAGCGCGTGCTGGTTCCAGCCGAGATACCCGAACGCGGCGTGCGTTTGTTCCAAGAATTGCATCATTGTGCCGTACGGCGGGAGAAACGGCAGTCTACCCAACGCCTGAGCCGCAGCTTGAAATCCATCGTTCGCGCGCGCAGCGCAGAACTCGCGCAAAATCTCGAGATCATCCAGTAGCAGTTCGGCGTAACTTTCCCGCAGAATTGTTTCGAAGGTGGATCGGCTAAGGTTTGGCGACAAAACCGCCGGATCGGGTAACGCGTTCAGAAAACGCAGGAAAGAATTGAGCCGCGGAGCACGTTGCAGTTCGAGCCAGGCCTGCCATTCCTCCGATTCGAAAATGCCGGGAACGATGTGTGCAAGCCCGTCATTGTGCGGGATGTCGAGGCGCGCCAGTGAGCTCGCGACCAGACGTGGCAACGCACCGCTTGCGGGAAAAATCACGCCGAGCCGCGTGCATTTTTCATCGCATAGATAGCGAACGCACTGCCGGACGATCGCTTGAGATTGCTCCGAGACGTTTGTCCCAATGAGGAAATCGAAACGCTTTGCCTGCTGTGCGCCACCGCGCATTTCCGTTTCGGTAAAAAGCGAATCGCTGGACGCGGGCGCAGATTTTAGCGAACGTTGCGCTTCGCCGCAGACCTCCTCCCACGAGCCGATCCAGCAAAGATCGATATCGGAAAAATTGGCAGACGGTTCTTCGACCACGATCGTCGCGCTTTCCGCGAGCCCGGCCGCAGCTCGCAGGAGAAACCACTCTCCCCAGTGCGCTCCGTCGAAACCAGTGATAAGCAGGTTGGAGAATTTTCGATCGCCGTGTGGCAATTGTTGCAAACGCCGTCGATCGGCTTCGCCGGAAAGAGAAAAATCGCATTTCTTCAGCAGTTCGCTGAAACGCTTAAGCACCGGCGCGAACGAGGGCAGCGCCAACTCTCTGAATTTCCAACCGGCTGTTTCCAAATGGTCCAAGGCGCGCAACAGCGACGCGGGCGCGCGAGCCACTGCTTTGGCGGCAAGCATTTCAGCTTCGTTAGGCCGCTCTTCCATTTCGGCAGCGGCGACTGAAAGGAGCAATCGCAGATCTTCTGGCGTGGCCGGCGGCATCGCATCGTCCAGCGCGAGCAAGGCACGCAAACTCGCCGGCGTGACAAATTGCAAACCGAGATGCGAAGCGCCCTTCGCAATCAGATGTGACTTTAGATCGGTAACCTGCCCGTGTGTTGGAACGACGACAAGAGAAGGCAAAGAGTGTTTCCAAGCCTCAGGTAAGACACGCTCAAACCAGGGCCAAAGCAGAGTTTCCCAGCCTGCGGGGAATGTCTGGACAATATGAAGCGAAAGGGAGTTCCTTCCGGACTCGGGTTTCTTGCCGGCCATCTGCTAATGGTAGCAGGTTTTATCGGCCTGCGACCGCCGGCGATTTTGAATCGCGCAGTTGTCGTGTGTCGCCAATTCTTCGAGTCACGCCCGTTCGGTCCAGATATTCCAGAAACGGAATGACAACGCGCCGCGACGTTCCAATTTGCTGGCGGAGCTGGCTGGCGGTCGCCACACCGTGAGAGGCGAGGAAATCGACAACAGACTTCTGCATTTGGTGCACTGCCTCTCGAAGGACGACAATTTCGCTGCTCAACTCAATGAGCTCGCCTCTTTCAATAAGAAAGCGCAGGGCTTGTTGGGAATGTGTGTCTTGCGTCATTTCTTTTCGATTGAGCGGTTCGAGAACAGCTGCGGCCAGAAGATTGCGGATTTTAGTCGCGGCCAGCGCAATTTCCGGTCGAAGGGTCGTGCGGTGAGAAACCCGGGTGATCACGGTCCCATTTCTAATGAAGTCTCCTCGACACAAATCGATAATCAGCGCGTCGAATGCAGCGTCAGGCAGAGCGCCCAATTCGGCGCGCAGATTCTCAATTTCCAATCCACGCATTTGCGGGTGAATTCCGTGCGTGCGGTCGACCAACGCGATTGCGCGTTCTCGCAGATCGCGCCATCTCTTCCCATCTGCAGCAATTTCGTTTCGCACGACGATTGTGCTGTTCTTTTCCAATCGAGAAATCGCCGCCCGGATTTCCTGGGCGCTGAAATTCGATTCTTTCAGAATTCCTTTGCTCTGCGAGAAGCCGTGGCGCGCCAGTTCGCTCTGCAAAGAAACGTCGATATCGTCCGGCGCGGACGCGCGGGCTCGAAGAAGTTTGAACTGTTCCAAGTCGCGAACGTGTTCCCGGTCTCCCTTTGGATGCAGTACGGTTCCACCGGCAATCGTTTGCTGCTCGGACGCGTCCCGGAGAACGAACCGGTCGCCGAGAAATACGGGCAGCGGCGATTGCAGTCTCAACTGAGCAATCGCCTGCTGTCCAGGCTCGATCGGGCCAGCTTCAAGTAGTATGACTTTAGCGGCTACGCGACTCGTGCCGAAATAAACGAAAGCCGAGCTGGCGTTTTTTAGAGGCCGACCTGCGGGAGACTGTCGCTGAATTCGCGCGGACTTTTCCAGCAACGCATCGAGCGTGTCGGTGGTCGATTCAAAGTCGGAAATCGTAACCAGATCGCCCCGTTTGATCGTGCGGTCGCTATCTCCTATTTCGATGTCCGGCAAATTGAGTGCCGTGCGCATTCCCGGTTGCGCCACTGCAAGATCTCGTCCGTGACTTTGCATCGATCGAACGCGGCTCGGCAGATTTGCCGGCTGAACGGACACGGTTTGACCGCGATGCAATTCGCCTCCGGTCAACGTCCCAGTCACCACGGTGCCAATACCGTGTAAACTGAAGGCGCGGTCGACGAATAGCCGCGGTTTTCCAATGTTGCGCGGCGGTTCGGCCAGCGCGAACTCCGCCGCGAGCGCACGTTTCAGGTTGTCGATTCCCTCGCCCGTGCGGGCCGATGTTGAGACAATTGGCGCCTGCGAAAATGGAGAATCCTCCAATTTTTCCCGAACTCTCGCCCCGACAATTTCGACATGACCAAGATCACTTTTGGTCAAAACAACAACCGCGCGTTTCACGCCGAGGTAAGTCAATATTTGCAGGTGCTCTTCGGTTTGCGGCATCCAGCCGTCGTCCGCCGCAACGACCAGCAGCGCGACATCGATTGAACCAACCCCGGCGATCATGTTTCGAACGAAATCCTCATGGCCGGGCACGTCGATTATTCCAATGCGAAACTGTTGTTCGTTAGGTCCACTGAGATTTAACGCGGCAAAACCAAGATCGATGGTGATGCCCCGAATCTTTTCTTCGGGCAAACGATCCGGGTCGGTGCCGCTCAACGCCTTGATGAGCGCGCTTTTTCCGTGATCAACATGTCCCGCCGTCGCGAGAATGAAATGTTTTCCGATCATTTGAAACACGAAGACACAAGTCGGTGATAGTTTATCTAGGCGTTGGCAAAACAAGCGTCGCGAATTGCATCGATGACTGCCTCGTCTTGTGCGGGAAAAATCGTTCGTAGATCGAGTTTAAATCGTTGGTTTGCGATGTAGCCGATAATTGGCGTTGTCGAATGGCGAAGCTCGGCGGCAAATTGCTGGACTGTTAAAAGCCTCGGGAGGATATCGATCGTGATCGAGGAAATACTTGATCTTGGCAAAGCTCCCCCGCCAACTTTCGCGCTGCCGCGACCGACGTTGACTTGCAGCGGCAACCCGCGCAAACGATCGATCATCGTGGCCGCGCGCGCGCGCAGTTGATCCTTTGGAATTTGCAGGAGCGCAATTGCCGGAATCTCCGAAGTCGCGCCGCGCAGATGAAGATCCAGCGTCGCCTGCAGAGCAACGAAAGTTAATTTGTCGCAGCGGAGAGCGCGAAAGAGTGGTTCCGCCTTCAGGGCCGAAATCAAACGCCGTTTTCCGGCAATAATCCCGGCCTGAGGCCCGCCGAAAAGTTTGTCGCCGCTGAAACAAACCAGGTCGGCACCGTTTTTTAGCGCCTCGTTAGGCGTGGGCTCATGATCATACAAGCCGATCTGTTCGGTATCGATCATCGCGCCGCTGCCCAGATCTTCGATGAACGGAACACGTTTTTCTCGGGCGAGAACAGCGATTTCCGCGGAGATCGGCGATTCTACGAAACCGCTCATTGAGAAATTGCTGCGATGGACTTTGAGAATGAGCGCCGTCTCTTTGCTAATCGCGCGCGAATAATCGGAGAGCGTCGTCTTGTTGGTCGCGCCAACTTCTCGCAGTTTGGCACCACTCGCTTCCAGAATTTCGCCAACCCGAAAGCCGCCTCCTATTTGGACCAATTCGCCGCGGGAAATAATGATTTCAGGTTTATGTTTTGAGAAATGGCGAACGATCAGGACTAACGCCGCCGCGCAGTTATTAACGACCATCGCCGATTCGGCGCCGCAGAGATGGGCCAGGGGTTCCTCGACGAAACTGCCGCGATCTCCGCGATCGCCCTTCTCCAAGTCGTATTCGAGATTGGCGTAAGCGGAAGCGACCGAGTGGACGGCATCAGCGGCTTCTGCGGAAAGAGGCGCGCGTCCCAAATTAGTGTGAATGATGATTCCCGTTCCGTTGATAATCGGTCGAAGCTGACTTGAACGGAACCGCTCCAGCGATTGACGAACAAGATCGACGATCTTTTCAAACTCGGGAATTTCGGCCTTTGTCCGGATTTCTGAGAGCTTGCGTCGAACGAGATCGACGACGACCGGACGCGGCAGGTCGATCTGCCCTAACGAATCGAGAATCTTATGCACCGCCGGAATCGCGCGCCGTGTCCGTGATTTCACTTTGTCGTGCATAAAATCAGATCGGAGCGCCGGCGCACGATATTGCCCACAATTGCAAGAGACGGCGTTCGAGCTTTTCTCAAAACGCCCAGTACTTTTGTGAGGGACTTCTCGTTTACACAAAGAAGCAGGCCGCCGCTGGTTTGCGCGTCGGTCAAAAGAATTCGCAATGCCTCTTTCGTTCCATTCCATCGCACTTCTTTGTCTGCCGTTTCGAGATTTTGAAGACTCCCGCCCGGAATACAGTGCTGTTCGATCAATGAAAAAATCTCACGGGCGATCGCAGGCACCTGCGCCGGATAAATCTCCGCGCTCACTTCGCTGGCCCGGCACATCGAGGCGAGATGCCCGAGCAAACCAAAACCGGTAATATCAACCGCTGCCCTGACCAGGCCAGACTCTGCCAAAGCGGCGCCGACGGAATTCAAACGCGACATCAGGCCGATCGCTCGACGGGCGATCGTGGTCGACGCGACACCGCGTTTTATCCCAGTGGTTACGACGCCGGTTCCGAGCGGTTTTGTGAGCACAAGCAAATCGCCAGGACGCGCGGTTGCGTTCGTCAGCATTTTCTTTGGCGAGACGAGACCGGTCACGGCCATTCCGTAAATTGGCTCGGGGCTGCGAATGGTGTGACCGCCAAGAACAACGCATTTCGCTTCTTTCGCTTTCATCAAGCCGCCGCACAAAATCTGCCGGATCGTTTTCGGTCGGATTTTATCCGCTGGAACTCCGACCAGGTTCAACGCTGTAAGGGGACGGCCACCCATCGCGTAAACGTCGGAGATCGCGTTGGTCGCGGCGATCTGGCCGTAGGAAAATGGATCGTCCACAATTGGTGTGAAAAAATCGACCGTTTGCACAAGGGCCCGGTCGCGATCGATTCGGTAAACCCCGGCGTCGTCAGCGGTGGAGGAGCCAACAAGCAAGCGGGGGTCGCGAAACTGAGGGAGACTGCGCAGGACTTCGGTCAATGCCTGTTGCGGCAACTTGGCGGCGCAGCCTGCGCAGGATGACAACGAGGTAAGCTTCAGCATTCGATTTAACTTAGGCGGAGAGGACAGGAATCGAACCTGTCTCGCCACTTGCGCAGCGACAACGGTTTTGAAGACCGCGAGGGCCACCGGGCACCTTTCACTCTCCGGGAAAGGCGAAAAGAGAATGCCGAATTTCCAACTCGAAATATCCAACGTCGAACTTCAGATGCAGCAGGTAATTCGACGTTCGCGGTTCGGTGTTCCGCATTCGGCATCGCTTGCGATGAGGAGTCGCGAGCCAAAAAAGAAGAGCCGGTTAGAGATTTACTTGAGCTTCTTGATCGCGCTGACGATCGCGTCGAAATCTGGCCACTCGCCGGATTGAAGTTTCGAATGGAGCAGATGGCCATTGCCGCGTATTTCGAAGGCACCGCCACTTGAAGGAATGAGGGTGAGCGACTTGATGCGTTCGCCAAGATCGAGAATTTTAGCCGCCAAACTGACGGCCTTGGGCGTGTAGTTTCAGACCACGCAATATTCGATCGAGACTTCGGTCTTCACCTAAACTCCTTTCTTCCCTGAAAGGGTACGAAAGCGGAACAGAACGGTCAACAATCGAACGGCGGATGGCGAGGTCCCGAGAGACCGAAGCGGCAACAGAAGTTGACCGGCAAGAGGAAACGAAGGGCGTGAAACCGTTTGTTTAATGAAAGAAGACGCGGCCGCGATTAAAACCGCGACCGCGTCGGTCACCTCTATGAAAAGTGGTCTTTCGTCAAGATTTACCTTACTCAAAAGACATTAGATTTATGACAGAAATGTAGTGGATGTCCATTACAAAATTCACGATCAGTTTCCCGAACCGCTATTTTGGAACGGAGCAGTTTTCCACTACCTGAATCTCAAAAGCGCTACCGGCTGCCGGGATACGGAAAACGTTCGCTCGCAAAAAACCGCGGCCGCGTCAGTCAATTAACCTCTGTGAAGCGGCTTATGGCCGCGGCGAGATCGTTAACGATTGCGGGTGGAGACCGGCGCTTCGCCGCCCGCTTCAGGTCCCCCTCCGCCACCGAAGAGATAGGAAAAGACACAGAACAATTGCATCTCGGGAGATTTATGATTCACGCCGAACAGCGGAGAAACATCGAACCGCATGGCGCGGTTCGGCTTCCAGGATGCAGTTGGGCCGATGACAAAGCTGTTGTACGGCGTTCCTCGACTTTCCACGTCGCTGAAGCTGCGGAACTGAAATTCAATTCCCGCCTTCAGAGCTTCCGATAAATTGCTCGCTCCAGCGACAGGTGGAGGATTTTTGCTTTGCACATTCTTATCTTGAGGAATGGGAGCTGGCGACGCAGGCCGAGAGCCAAAAAGAGTGATCGGGGTGACGATACTGTTGGCAATACCCCATTCGCGGCCCCGATCGCCGCCGATTTCCTGCTCGAAGAAGGTGTTCATCGCCCATTCGATCCGGTCGAAGAAGTCTTCCGAAAGCAGAAGTCGCATTTCGACTGAATCGGGCAAGGTGTCGGAGGTATCGAAGCCATGGGGTCCGAATTTCTGCGACGGCGTGGGCGCGCCTTCATCGACCAGAATATGGCCAATTCCAAATTTGCATTCGGTAAAGAAGGTTGGATTTAGCGGAATCTTGTCCCAATCGGCGAGTGCATAACGACCTTCCAGGCTGAAGGTCGAAACTTGAGAATCGCCGTCGTGGTGCTGGATATCGGTTTCCAAGGCAAGGTTGATGCGATAAGGCAGACCCATTTCACACTCTTCCGTCCAGTGGTAATCAGGGCTGCGGTAATGGACAACGTCATCCTCGAAAATCACGCTGGTATAAATTTCGCCTGCCGGAAGCACGTAAGCGTTAGTCAAAGGAGCGAAACGCGACTGCGAAAACGCCGATGGTGCGCCATACGCACTGGGCACCTGTGTGCTGGAAATCTCTTCACCGGAGACCACGACGTGTTGCTCGGTAGGGGTCTGCGCATTCATGGAATGACTGGCGACAAGGAAAGCCAGATGCGCGGATATGATTAAGGGAATCATTGGCCGCCAGGCCAAATGGAAGGAAGTGTTTTTAGTCATACGCAGATTCATTTTGAAATTACCAGGTATTTCCTGCCGGTTAAGTGAGATAAACGACATCTCCAGAATGAGGATCATTACAAAGCTGCAATAAACCGGCAAGGCTTTTTTGAGCTAATCCACGACAAGTTTGTAATGAATTTGCGTTGACTTGGTCGAACCTTCCAATATAACCATTCCACTATGAAACAGACCGCCGCCTTAAGCTTCGCACTTCTCTTTACGCTTTGTGCGCTGACATTCGCCGGTTCGGAGCCACTTCCCGCTAAAGAAATGCCGGTAGTGCCACCCGCCTGCCACGACTGGACCGGCTTCTACATCGGAGGTTTCGGGGCGTACACTTTCAACACCGTCGATGTCAATCTTGGTCTGGGAGGCGAGTGGGGTGCTACTCCGGACGAGAGAGGCGTCGTCCAATCCGAGGGTGAACACGACTTGGACCACAGCGGCGGCGAACTCGGCGGTCTCATCGGCTATAACTGGATGTATCGCAAGTGCTGGGTATTTGGCCTGGAAGCCGACGGCGGTTATCTTTGGGCACGAAAATCGCGCGACACGGGAATATTCGAACCCGGGGATGAATTTTTTCCCGAGCACATCGAAACGTCGTTCAAGACACACTATCTGACGACAGTTGGGTTCCGCGTCGGCCATGCCTGGGGCAACCTCTTGCCTTATGTCACCGGTGGCTTGGCGATAGGGGACTCCGATTTTAGTCAGATGATCATAAACGTCCCTCCCAATTTTAAGCAGGGCGGAAGCAAGACCAACACCGATGTGGGCGGGTTTGTTGGCGCGGGACTGCAATACGCGTTTGCCGATCACTGGAGCGTGAGAGGGCAATACGAATTTGTCGATTTGGGGAGTTTTGTCATTCACCATGAAACGACCGAGTCAACGTTCGTCGGAACGAGCTCACCCCAGTTGCACGAACACAATCTGAGCGTTGCAGTAATCTTCCAATTCTAGATTTCGGTTTTCCATCCGGTTCTCCGGCCAGGATAGATTAGAAGCAGTCGCAGTAGCTGGCGCAATGCCGGGCGCAGCGGTAAAATGCAGCATCAACTCCACAGGCAGTGGAACTGTTGATGGGGCCGGCCGGATTTTTTCATCTTGGGTAGGCG
>DASPUI010000031.1:0-4069 GCA_035622995.1 Chthoniobacterales bacterium | reverse complement strand
ACCGCCTTGCAAGTCGCTTACCGAGGCGCGTGGGACGCCGAGCCAGCTGACATCCAGAACTGCCGAGTTCACTTTTCCATCAATTAATTCGGCAATCGTCGTGGCGCCGCTGATCGAGATGTCATCCATTCCGGCGCCTTCGTCGCCTAGCCCGTGTACGATCCACGCACGCTGGCGGCCCATTTGGTGAAGGACATCGGCAAACATGTTGGTCAATCGCGGATCAAAAACGCCGATCAGTTGCCGCTGTGGTCGGGCTGGATTCAGGAGCGGTCCCAGTAAATTGAAAATGGTCCTCTTTTTTTCCTGGGCCAGGCGCTCGCGCATCGCCGCGAGCGTGCCGAACGCCGGATGATATTTCCGCGCGAAAATGAAACCGAGACCATGACGCTTCAAGCTTTCATTGAGTTGCCCGGGCGTAAGATCAATTGCGATTCCGAGTTGCTCAAGAACATCGGCGCTTCCGCAACTGGAAGTCACCCGGCGATTGCCATGTTTTGCAACTACCGCCCCGCCTGCGGCGACCACAAACATGGCGGCCGTTGAAACGTTGAAGAAATTCAGCCCGTCACCGCCGGTTCCACAAATATCCACCATTGGCCCGGGCATTTCCGCAGGATCGATCATCGGATCGACCGTGCGCTTCATCAGCGGCCGAACAAAAGCAACGATTTCCTCCACGGTTTCACCCTTTTTGTGCAATGCGGTCAGAAACTCAGCTTTGAGTTCATCCTCCACCGCATTGGACAACAGTTCAGCGACGGCAAGATCAGCATCCGCAGGAGTCAGGTCGAGTTCCGCTCGAAGCTTTTCAATGAGAGTTTTCACGTCTTCGCAGCCAGCCATTCGCGATAAACCTTCGGAGAAATTTCCGACGGCTTGATCTCGCTGCGGCCGCCCCAGAAAACATTAGTATAAGAAACCGGAATGCCACAGGCCGCCAGATGCCGGTCGATCGCGGCCTTATGCTCAAGCAAACGGGTCTTGTCTGTGCCGTGAGCCACCGCCATGATATTTACGTTTTTGAATTCAGGCCCCCCTTCCCTCCAATAGCAATGCGTCAGGATCTGGTGACGGCCTACTTCACCGCCGGTTTCAACTTCGCGGCCAGCTGGCACCGCCCAATGGAAGAGCGCATTGAACCGCGTGACCCGGACACCGGTTTGCGACGGCTTCACATGCTCGAGAAATGTGGAAAAGCGTCCGACTATTTTGCGTGCGCTTAAATCTTCAGCCACCCGGGCAAATTCTTCGATGCTAACGCTGGCTTCTTCCGCGCGAGATGTCCACGGGTGTGGTCGAATTTCTTCCGGCGCCAGCTCGCGCTTCAATGCCAGCAAAACGTTCCATTCGTCTTCGCTAAGGGTCGCAACTTCTACCCGAATCATTTTCGCCGGCACAGCGGCCTTCTCTCCCGGCTCGATTGTTTTCCGGCGAACGTGGCCGACGCCGAGCGTGAAAATTCCTTTCGCCGGCATGATCCGGAATTTTAGGGCGCCAACTTTTTCTGTGAGCAATTGGCAATGTTGGTCCAGGGAGAATCCGCGCGGAACCTTTAGCGTCGTCCAAAGTTTGTATTCCGAACCGGCCGTGACTGTATCGGTGGAGCGGACGACTACGTGACCGGAAAACGGATCGCGCTGCGACATCCAATCGAACGCACTATCGATCTTCTCCTCCGGAACTTTCCAGGCAACCAGCGCTCCGTCGGCGAGATTTGTGGCCAGAAGCGTCTGCCGAACCCGCCGAATCGTGCCCGCGCGGAGCATGGCCGCAATCCGCGCCATCACATCGTCGACATCCACTCCCGAGCGACGTGCGATCTCTTCAAAGGGTTCCTGGACAAAGCCTTCGATTTTGTCCTCCGATATCGCGAGAATCTTCGCGTTAATCGGATCATTGTGCTCAACCGGCAGCATTTAGATTAATCCGATGTTCGAACGAGATTGTCCAACTCGCGCTCCCTGAACGGAAACAATTCTTCTGGTAGATGCCGACTGAATGTTGATCACGCCCGCTACTCGCGCCTCCTCTCCCTCAGGGAGAGGATTGAGGTGAGGGCATTCCTGAATCCGATTGCTCTTGCTGACTCTCTACCCCCATCCAATCGCGAATGCGTTGACGGCGCTGTTCAAAAGTCTGATGAAGCTGAGGCCGCTGGTCCGGCGTCAGGATCGCCGAGATCCGATCTTCTCCGCGCGAAAGAATTCCTTCCGTCTCTTGAAGATTAACCGCCCGCCGGCCGGCCAGTTCCGTGTCGATCTCCTGCAAAATCGGACTGATTTTTTGCTCCTGCTCCGACGTTAATTTCATATCGCTTCGCCAGCGGTCTGGCGTATTTGTGAACCATCGAAGCGGATCACGCTGACGGCGCATTTCGTCCTTCGCCGAGCCCATGATCAAGAATGCGCCGGTCACTGCGCCCGCAACAAAGCTTGCGAGGACGAGAAAAGCGATTTTCCATCGATTGGCGGAATTCATGGCTGAACAAAACAAAAGCGAGACGCAACCAAAAGCGATCTTTTTCGACGCTATGGGGACGCTCTTTTATCTCACCTCCAATGTCGGACACCATTACGCGCGAGTGGGGACCGAGATTGGGCTGAAGTTAGACGCGGCAAAGCTAGACCGTGCATTTGCTAAAGCATGGAGTTCCATGCCAACGCGAGCTCCGATCGATGGCCCACGCAAGAATGACGACAAAGATTGGTGGCGAGAAGTGGTCGAGCGAGTGCTCAATGACGTAGCGCCGTGGCTGGGCGAATTAGATCGCGATAATTTCTTTGAGATCGCTTACCAACACTTCGCTGAAGCCGACGTTTGGGAGCTTTACCCGGAAGTGGTCGGCGTTCTGGAGAAATTACACCCGCAATTTCAGCTCGCGGTTGTTTCAAATTTCGATGGTCGATTGCGAATGATTCTTGAGCACCTCGGGATTTCCAAATTTTTCTCGCACGTTTTCGTATCCAGCGAGATGGGCGCGGACAAACCGGATCCGGAGATTTTCCGTCGCGCATTGAGGTCCATGAAGCTCGAACCGAGCGACGCCTTACATGTCGGCGACGACCCGGAACGCGACTGGAAAGCCGCAACCTCGGCTGGACTTTCGGTGTTCAAACTGGAGCACGGCAAAAATTCGCTTCGCGATTTGCTCAGATTTTGTAGCGGCGGTCCGCGACCGCCGGACTAATGATGCGGCGCTCATAGAGCGCCGCTACAGGTGTTGCGGCAAACCTGAACGTGGATTAGAAAACTCCTCCGGCTCGGGGTCGGTAGCTCAATCGGTAGAGCAGCCGCGAAAGCATTCGGGGTTGGTTACCAAGGGAAACACGTCATAATAACGACTTAACAATCGGGTCGGTAGCTCAATCGGTAGAGCAGCGCCCTTTTAAGGCGTTGGTTTCGGGTTCGAGTCCCGACCGACCCACTGCTTTCTTTTGCTTCCTGTAACTGGAAGGATTTTCGGCAGGGATTGGAGGGTTCTGAAGACATTTCCTTTACGGGCCCGGTTCCTGGCAGAGCTTCTGGAAACGGGGATCGTTCCGCAGCGGATCCCAGAGTGGATCCATGCGAAGTTCAGCGCGCGTAAGACCGTTTGGCACTTCGAGCAAATGCGGAAGGGCCGAAATTGCGGCATCGATTTCTCCGAAGCGCGCCTGGATGGAGGCGAGAACGAACTCGGTAAATGGTTTGGACAGAACATCATCGCTGTAGTCGGCGACGGCTTGTCGCGCTTGTTCGAGAGCTTTGTTTTTATCGCCGAGCCCGGCATTCGCCCAGGCCAGGAAACAGGGAAGTTGCCTTCCATCGATTGGCACAACTGAATCACTCGAAGGTTTAATCGCTGCGATTACACGCGAGAATGTTTCCCGGGCTTCAGTGCTTTTCCCGGCTGACTCCTGGCATTGACCCAACAAAAGAATCGCCCTCGGATCCGGCTCTTTTCCAATCAACCCCTGAACCGCAGCGATCGCATCTTCCCACCGCTGTTGGTAGATGAATTGCATTGTTGCGGCCATCGCAACGGTCGGGTCATCCGCGTTTTTCGTGATTTGTCCAATCACTTTTG
>DASPUI010000030.1:0-16383 GCA_035622995.1 Chthoniobacterales bacterium | reverse complement strand
GGCTGGTGAACGACGAACGCACCGGACCCCCGGATTCACTCATGTTCGCAGTAAACATGCTGGTCAATACCGACCACGGCGACACCTTCAGTTTCAACGAGATCAAAGGCTGGCTCGAAGAAGCGGGTTTTAAAGATGCGCGCACGCTGGAAGTAACCGGACCATCGCCACTGGTGCTGGCCACGAAACCGTAATCGACCAGCCGGACGAATCGGCTTCTCAGCGGGCCGATGCGATGCTTTGATCAAACTTGAGATGAAGAAAACGGCGAAAAACAAGTCCCGTCGTGCGGCCAAGGTTCGCGTTCAGCCGGACAAGAGCCGGCCCTCCTATCAGAAAGCAGCTCTCCGCAGCGGAGCATTCGCAAGGGCGATCGTCGAAGCAAAATCGTGTGTGGCGGATCCAGCGCGTTTGCGATCGCTTTTTGAAGAAGCTTCTCGCAAAGCCGCTGCCGTTCCGAAGGACCCATTTCATGATTCATGGCCATACCTCCAGGCAATGCTGCGTCTTGTGCGCGCTTATTTTCACGGAGCATATCGCAACATTTCTCCAGATGCGCTGTTGGCGATCGTTACGGCGATGAATTATTTCGTTGATCCTTTCGATTTGATTCCGGACGAAGTCCCGTTCCTCGGTTTTATCGATGACGCGACCGTCATCGCTTTTGCCGTGGCACAGACCCGCCAAACACTTGATGATTTTATGACCTGGGAAACAACCGCGGCTTAGACCAAAAGCAGCGCGGGATTTTCGAGGAAGTGGCGCAGCGCTTTTAGATATTCTGCTCCGAGCGCGCCATCGATCACGCGATGATCGCAGCTCATGGTGATCGACATTCGATGGCCGACAACGATCTGATCGGAATCGTCGACCTCCGGGACTCGATCGATCCTGCCCACTGCGAGAATAAATCCCTGCGGCGGATTGATAATCGCGCTGAAGGAATCGATGCCCATTCCGCCGAGATTCGAAACCGTGAAATTTCCCCCCTGAAATTCTTCCGGCTTCATCCGTTTGTTCCGCGCGCGGCTGGCAAGGTCCTTCGCCAGCACGCTCATCTCGCGCAGCGACTTGTTTTGCGCGGCCTTGATCACCGGTGTCAGCAATCCATCCTCGATCGCGACTGCGATGCCAAGATCGACGTCGGCATATTGGACCACTGAATCGCCATCAAACGATGCATTCGCCTTTGGAACGTTCACTGCTGCCATGACCGCCGCTTTCAAAACAAAATCGTTCACTGTGATCTTTGCCGTGTCAGCGCCTTCACCGGCAGACTTCAATTCTTCGCGCGCCGCCATCAGCGGACCGGCGTCGATTGTGATTGTAAGATAAAAATGCGGAACCGGCCCGATGCTTTCGACCAGACGTTGCGCAATGATCCTGCGCATGCCGGAAAGTTGGATCCGCTTGTCGTCGCGACGTATTGACACCCGGGTCGACTGGTTCGGCACGGGTGATGCAGATGGTTGGCCGCGGCCGGCGCCTGCGGTTGCAGATTTCGCGGCCGCGCGCACGTCCGTTTCCGTAACGCGTCCTTCGGGTCCGGTTCCGGTGACAGTTGAAAGATCAACGCCGAGCTCGACCGCCATTCGGCGTGCAACCGGCGAAGCTTTCACTCGTGCTTCATCTGACTTCTCGATAGTCGCCGAAGATGCAGCCTTCTTTGGCTGGATCGGCTTCTTCCCTTGCGCCGGCGCAGTTTCCTTTTCCTTCGCTTTCGCCGGTGCAGGCTTTTCCGTTTCTTTTTTGGGTTCGACTTTGGCTTCGGTTTTCGGTTCGGTTTTCTTTTCCTTTGGCGCTTCTTCTCCCTCTCCGCCAATGAAGGCGATTTTGTCGCCCACGTTTACCTTGCCGCCCTCTTCGACAAAAATTTCCGTGAGCGTACCGTCCTCAGGCGACTCCCATTCCATCGTCGCCTTGTCCGTTTCGATCTCCGCGATCACGTCGCCGGTGGAAACTTTGTCGCCCTTTTTCTTCTTCCATGAAACGAGAGTTCCCTCGGTCATTGTGTCGCTCAGTTTGGGCATTTGGATTTCCGGCATGGCGATTTGTTAGGCGTAGCAAACTTTTTTGACCGCAGCCATCAGCTTGTCGGCGTTCGGCAACACAAATTGCTCCAGGCGCTCGTTGTACGGCATCGGCACATCCTCTTGAGAAACGCGCACCACTGGTGCATCAAGCTCATCGAAAATATTTTTTTGGATGCGGTAGCAAATCTCCGCCCCCACCCCACAGAACGGCCGGCCTTGCTCGACAATCACGACGCGATGCGTCCTCGCCACCGAATTGAAAATCGTCTCCTCGTCGAGAGGCTTGATTGATCGAAGATCAATCACTTCCGCGGAAATATCCTGCTCTTCAAGTTGCGCCGCAACAGTCAACGCGAGCGGAACAGTTTGCGCATAACAAATGATCGAGACGTCGCTCCCTTCGCGCTTGACCTCAGCCTGGCCCAGCGGAATGAGCAATTCTTCATCCGGTGGCTCGACCAATCCCTTCGAGCTGTAAAGAAGCTCCGCTTCCAAAACCAGTACCGGATTGTCGTCGCGCACGGCCGTTTTGAGCAGTCCTTTTGCATCGCGTGGAGTCGCCGGCGTGCAAACTTTCAATCCCGGGACGCTGGCGTAAAGATTTTCGGTCGCGTGCGAATGCGTTGCGCCAAGTTGATGGGCGGGGCCATTCGGTCCGCGAAATGTAATCGGGACGTTAAACTGACCGCCCGACATCATCAGCAGATTGGGCGCGTTGTTGACCACCTGGTCGAACGCGACCAGCGAAAAGCTGAATGTCATGAATTCGATGATCGGCCGCAATCCCACCATTGCGGCGCCCACTCCAAGTCCGGCAAAACCATTTTCGCTGATTGGCGTATCAATGATTCGTTTGGGGCCGAAGCGCTCGAGCAAACCCTGGCTCACTTTGTAAGCGCCCTGATATTCCGCAACCTCTTCCCCCATCAGAAAAACATTTGGATCGCGCTCCAACTCTTCCGCGAGCGCTTCGTTCAATGCCTGGCGGTAAGTGATTTCTCTCACTATCGCGCCCCTTTTGCGTAGACGTAATCGTAAACTTCCTCGACCGGCAGTTCGCCACTGTTTTCGGCAAATTTCACACTGGCGAGCGCCTTTTCCTTCGCCTCCTTGTCGATTTGATCGAACTGTTCGTTAGTCAATTTTCCCTCGCGCGTAAGCTGCGCGCGCAACCGAATGATCGGATCGTCGAGTCGGTATTTCTCAAGCTCGTCTTTGGTCCGATAACTGGCCGGATCCGACATCGAGTGCCCACGGTATCGATATGTCCGAATCTCGACAAATGCCGGATGCGGTTCCTTTCGAATCGACCCGACGATCTCCGAAAGCTTATCGCGCACTTCGCGAAAATTCATTCCATCAATAATATCCCCCGGAATATCGTAACCTTCAGCGCGATCGGCGATCTGTTTTAGCGACGTCGATCTCTTTACCGAGGTGCCCATGGCGAAGAGATTATTTTCGCAAATGAGCACTACCGGCAGTTTGTAGAGTGCAATCAGATTAAGTGCTTCATGAAACGCCCCTTGATTGATCGCGCCGTCGCCAAAAAAACAGAGCGTCACGCGATCTTCATTGCGATATTTCGAGGCAAAGGCCATTCCGGCGGCCAGCGGAACATGTGCCCCGACAATCGCGTGCCCACCGTACATATGGTTACCCTTGTCGAAAAAATGCATCGAGCCGCCGAGGCCACGCGAACACCCGGTCTCTTTGCCGAAAAGTTCCGCCATACATGCATCGGCGCTCGTTCCACGCGCCAGCGCGTGACCATGATCGCGATACGCCGTAATCATGTAATCGTCCGGCCGGGTGGCCGCGACCGCGCCAGCGACAACCGCTTCCTGTCCGATGTAGAGGTGACAAAAGCCGCCGATCTTCTGCGCCTGATATTGTTGACTCGCCCGCTCTTCAAAGCGCCGGATCAGCAACATGAGCGCGAGCATCTCGACCTCGTCGCGTTGGTCGGGCTGCTGCATTGGAATTTACGCGACGCGAGGAAGTGAAACTTCGGCGCGCGCACGATTGTCATGCGGCGCGAAAATCATGCAGCCAACGAAAAGAAGCGTAAAAAACAAGTCGCTGAGGAGTGAGTTTCGGAAAAACATCCAACTGGGAGTCGCGCCGTATTGAGGCAGGCCAATCGTGACCGCCTGAACAAGTCCGGCAAAGTTTTTGGCGTAGCCAGGGTCGCTCAGCCATGAAAAAGCATTCGTAATCAGGTAAAAGACTGTCGAGGACGCAATCGAGGCCGGCAGCATCAGTTTGAGCGACGCGCGATTTTGCAACGAGAGTCCGATCAGGCCGATCAGTGCAAGCGCAAGATAACGGCAAAGAATTTGCGGATCGAAAAAGGGCGCGCCGTAAGCATGATTTAATATCTCATCTGAAATCAGCAGCGCCGCCAAAGGGACGGAGAATTTCAACCTGGGCGGAAAATAAACCGCCCCACATAACGCCACCGCCGCCATCGGCGCGAAGTTCGACATCCAGCCTGCCCCGGAATGAATCATCAAGCCTGTGACAATTCGATAAATAACGGTCAATCCGATAAGAAAAAGCGCGGGAATCATCGCAAAGAATTTAGCTGTCCTGAGCAGGATGCAAAGCCGATTTGAGACCTTGCAAAATTTCCGAGCTTAAGCTGCCTGCTTTTTCGTCCCCGCCGATCCTGCCATCAGTTTGTTGAGCCGGGATTTACGGCGATTCGCCGCATTACGGTGAATGATGCCGCGCTTGGCTGCTTTATCGAGCGCCGAGACAAGCGCGCGAATGGTTTCGGAATTCGCCGCTTCGCCACCTCGTACGCGCTTTTGCAACGTGCGCAGTCGCGAACGGACGGCGCGATTTTGTCGCATGCGGCTGAGCGATTGCCGGGCGCGCTTGGCTGCAGATTTTGTATTCGCCATCGGTAAAAAATTAAACGGGCGTGCAGGCTCGCTGCACTAACCGGCCTTGTCAAGAAGCCAATCGCCGGAACGACGAACGGTCAAGCGCCGCGGCCGGAGGCGATTAACGAATGCCGGACCTTGGTCTTTTCGGCCCCGCGCGCGAGGATTAACTGGTCGTTAGGCATGGGCGGAATTGGTGGCGTCGGTGAATCTGACACAGCGGTCTTCGGGGCCGGTAAATGATCGGGAACAATCTGGACAATTGTTCCGAGAAAAATCTGATCATAAAGATCGACTACATCCTTCGATTTCATCCGGATGCAGCCGTAGCTGGCGGGGCGGCCGATTGTCCGTTCCTCCGATGTGCCATGAATGTAAATGCACCGTCCGAATGCGTGGGCATTTTCCGCTTCAAGACCGCGCAGCCAAATAATTCGGGTCACGATCGGGTCGCGGCCTGGCGCATTAGGTTTGAGAACTTCCCCGGTCCATCGGCGATTGTGAAAGACGGCACCGGCGGGAGCGCGATCGCCGATTTTTTGGACGACTTGAAGAAACCCGAGCGGCGTTGTCAGGCGGCCTAACGAATCGCCAAGACCAAACTTGGAGGTGGAAACCGGATAGATCGCGATCTTCTTGCCGCTCTCGATCAGCATGAGTTTTTGATCCCGCACGCTAATAATGACACGATTGGAAGGATCGTCGACGATGGCATCGCTGCTGCGACCTAACGAAACCGATAAAAACAGGGCCAGAAGCGCGAGGGAGAGACGCAACATCCGCGTCCCTTTACTCAGAAATTGCGTTTTGTCACGCTGGAATTGCAGCCGGTTCACGCGCGCCACCAAAATTAAGCTTTGGCCACGGTGCAAGGGAGGAGAGAGAGACATAGAAAAACCCGGCTTGGAACATTAGCAGAAATGGTACCGACAGGAATTGGCGATGGATGACCGCGTACCACACGAAATAGCTGAAATAGACGGCGAAAGCCAATTCGGCCAGCGGAAGCGCCGATTTCAACGGCCGGTATTTGCAACTACGCCACGACTGGGAGTTGCGTTCGATTCCGTATTTTGGAGTTCGAGTAAAATCAGATTGATGATTAAAAATAGCCTCCAGCACGGCGCGCGCATTATTCAATGAAAGACCGATTCCGAGCGCCAGCAAACAGGGAAGCAGCAACATCTGCTTCATCCAATTACGCGGGTTAAGTTCGCGCTGCGCACAAACATAGAACACTGCCACCGAAACAGAGGCAGTCAGGAAAATCGGGATATCGATCAAAATAGTGCGAAGCCAACCTGCCTGCGGGCCGCCCGCTGCCGGATGCAGAAGGACGCACAAGCAAGCCAGAAGGAGATAGGCAAAATTTGAAATCAGATGACCTGTTGCCTCCAGTTTGATTGGAAATGGCAGTCGACTGCGCCAGATCCGCGGCAAAAGTTTTTTGCACGTCTGAATCGACCCTTTCGTCCAGCGATGCTGCTGAGATTTGAAACCATTCATGTCCACCGGCAGTTCAGCCGGCGTCACAACGTCGGGCAGAAAAATAAATTTCCAGCCGGCAAGTTGCGCGCGATAACTAAGGTCCAGGTCCTCGGTTAGCGTATCGTGCTGCCATCCCCCTGCTTCCACGATGCAGGATTTCCGCCAAAGTCCCGCCGTGCCATTGAAGTTAAAAAATCGGCCACTTCGGCTGCGCGCGGTTTGTTCGAGGAGAAGGTGCCCATCGAGAAACATCGCTTGGACGCGCGTGAGCAGCGAATAGCCACGATTCAAATGACCCCATCTGGTCTGGATCATCCCGACCTTCGGATCGGTGAAGAAATGAATCGTGCGCTTGAGCAAGTCCCGCTGGGCAACAAAATCAGCGTCGAGGATGCAAAGAAATTCGCCATCGGATTGATCGAGTCCGGTTGCGAGCGCTCCCGCTTTGAAACCAGTCCGGTCCGTTCGATGAATCAGTTGGACATCGAAGCCGCGTCGGGACAGTTCTTCCGCGCAAGACGCGGTAATTTCGCGAGTATCATCGGTTGAATCATCCAGGACCTGGATCTGCAACAATTCCCGCGGATAATCGAGTTCGCTCACCGACCGGAGCAACCGCTCCACGACATAGACCTCGTTAAAGATTGGCAATTGCATGGTGACTTTCGGCAACCGTTCGAATTGACCGGCCGGCCGCGCCTTGCATTTCCGGTTCTTAAGGAAGAGGTAGATGATGAAATACCGATGAACTCCGTATGCAGAGAGGCCAATCAACACCGCCAAATAGCAGACTGTCCAAATAATATAACCGGGGCTTCCCTGCATAAAGGTTCTGGCCACTGCCGATGGTTAAGGCAGCACGGGCGCATGATGGCCCTTCCGTTGCAGGCGTCAAATCAAAAATTGGCGCGTGCGCCTCTCAAAACGGGCACCAAAGCGCTCCCCGAAATGTTATTATTGGCCGTATTCGGGCTGATTATCGCCGGAGCGAGCACCGCCTCCGCCCAGGAAGAACAATTTGGTAATCCCGGTCACGAACGTGAAGAACTCGGAATTAATCAGTACACGGCACCTTCGATCGCCCGAGTTTTCGATCAGCTCGATAAGCTGAAACCGCTGCCGTTCGACCGCATCAAACGCGAGTTGCCAAGTGCGGCGCCAGTTGATCGCGAACAAAAAGGCCTCATTTTCGGCGGCCTGATTGCAGACGGCTTCCTCATTGTCGAAGCCCAGCGAAAAAATTTAGTGGAAGAGTTTGGTCGTGTCTTGCTGCGCGAAGCACGAGGCTTGGGGGTTGGGGAACGGGTGACTCGCCACAGCGCAAGCCTGACCGAAGAAGGCCAGCAGGGAAATTGGGAGGCGGTGCGCGAAGAGCTGATCGGAACGCAGGCGGATGTCGAGGAAGCGATGATTGCACTGCGCGACGAAAAAATGGCGCATTTAATCAGCCTGGGCGGTTGGTTGCGGGGCTTGGAAATGAGCGCAGCTGCGGTTGCAATAAACTTCTCGTCGCAGCGCGCGCAAATTTTAGCACAGCCGCAGCTCGCAAATTATTTCGCTGACGAGTTAAACACTCTCCCGCCGAGACTTATGCACGCCCAAATGTTTGACCGAATTCGCTTGGCCGTGCAATCGATCGGCGCCATCCTCAACAAAAAGGCGGCCTCTCAGCTCACAATTGCTGACATCAGAGAGATTCAGAGCCAGGCGCACGCGGCCAACGAGGCAATTCGGCATGTTGAATAAAATCATTCCAGGCGACTGCGAATGGCGGCGTTTATGCTACGTTTCCACCGCGGCGGCATGCGATTGCGATACCCGAGCAAAAAAGACGCACGCAACCGGTTTGAGCGGTTCAACATCGTTCTGGCCATCCTTCTGGCCGGATGGGTCCCGTCAATCCTCGTTCTCTGGCTTTCTTACACAATCCTGAGCAACACGCTCGAATCGAAGATTGTCCGCGACCGCCAGGCTTTCGTTCAATTGGTCGGCCATCTGGTTGGCGACGACCTTAGCCGAACCGGCGGAATTGTTCGGTATGACCAGGCTTCACCGGAATTTGCGAAAATCTTGGCCAGCACAAATCCGCAAGCCGCCGCTCAGCAATGGCTGAGCTCGACATTTTATTCGCATCCTCGCATCGACGGAATGTTCATTACCGATGGCGACGGCCGCCTGATCGCATCGATCCCTGCCAATCATGGAATGATCGGGAAAGATTTCGATTCGAGTTTGTGGCTGGCCCAGACGAGCAATTCCAATGAAGTGTTTGTCTCGCCGGTTCATCAGCGTCCGGGCGACAATCGCCTAGCGACGGAAATCGTCGGAGCGGTTCGTTCTGCCGACAAAAAAATACTTGGCTATCTTGGGGTATCTGTCCTGGCTGAGCGAATCGGTAGCCGTTTGTCGACCGTTGAGTTCGCCGAACAATCTACCTGTCAAATTGTCGATCAACACGGCAAGGCCCTCTTTACGACCAAGCCAGGGCCCAACGGGTCCGGTTTCTCAGTCGCCGAAGAGCGACTTATAAAAGAGGTCTTACGAAACAAACAGGGCCATCTCGAACGCTTCAACAACCTTTATTGGTTCAGTCCGGTTGAATCGACCACCTGGATCGCGCTCCTCGAACAGCCAAAAGCCGTTGCTTTTAAATCGGTTTACGACTGGCGCGTGAAGACAACCGTCCTTGCCGGCTGGCTGATGGGTTTGACTGCGGTCTTCGCATGGCTCAGCGGCTTGTT
Source organism: Chthoniobacterales bacterium (assembly GCA_035622995.1). GTDB lineage: Bacteria > Verrucomicrobiota > Verrucomicrobiia > Chthoniobacterales > UBA10450 > DASPUI01. Next base: position 7,230 of record DASPUI010000030.1, on the reverse strand, counting down.
CTATCAACGTCAAACGGAGGCGGCTCGCCAGCTCGAGCGCGAAGTTCTTTTCAATGAAAAAATTCTCGCGAACATGCCGATTGGGATCGCTTTTGTCGACCCGACGTCGCGAAAGTTTCTCCATGCCAACGAAGCGTTCGACCGAATGGCGCGTCGCTTTGGAGGCCTGCCGTGCTGCGCTGAAATCACGGAGGTTACCTATGATGATGTGAAAATCGCCCCGGTCGACGCGATCGAGAAAGTGCTTTCGTTTGGGACACCGTTTCAATCGATCGAGCAACCGTTCAAAGATGAAACCGGCGCCACTCATTTCGTGAATGTGAATTTGTTGCGTCTCCAGGGTTCGCAACAAATCATCGAAGGCGTGCTTTATCTGATCGAAGACAAGACGGGTGACGTAATATCGCGCCGCGAGCTAATCACAGCTAACGCCTCCAAGGACCAATTTCTCGCACTACTCTCCCATGAACTGCGCAATCCGCTCTCTCCAGTGATCGCAATGGTTGGCGAATTAGAAGAGACCGCGGCGCAGTCTCCACGAACTCGACAGGCACTCGAGGTCATTCGCCGAAATGTTGAACTGGAAGCGCGCCTGATCGACGATTTGCTCGACGTCACGCGCATCGCCAAAGGAAAACTCCAGCTGACTTTCGAAGTGGTGGATGTCCACGAGATTCTGGAGCGCGCCTTTGAGATCTGCCGCAAGGATATTGCGGCAAAAAATATTGAAGCCGGTTTTGATCTCGCGGCGCGCCAGGCATTTGTGGAGGGCGATTCGGCGCGGTTGCAGCAGGTATTTTGGAATTTAATTAAGAATAGCGTGAAGTTTACTCCGGCAAGGGGGCATCTTACCATTGCTACTCGCAATTCTTCAACGGGCGAAGTTGAAATCAAAATCTCCGATACCGGCATCGGTATTGAGAAGGAAAAGATCGACAAAATCTTCAACGCATTCGAGCAGGGTCAAACGTCGATCACTCGCCAATTTGGCGGCCTGGGGCTGGGTCTCGCTATATCAAAAGCGATGGTCGAAGCGCACGGGGGAAAAGTGAGTGTGGCAAGCGCTGGGAAGGACCGAGGCGCTACCTTTACCGTAAGTTTGAAAACGGTGCCGGCACCGTCTCAGGCGAAAGATAAATCAGGTAGAAAGACGCCGAGGGAATTGGAACAGGCCTTAAGCGCTCAGAAGCCTCTGATTTTGCTCGTGGATGATCACGTCGATACATGCATCGGGATGAAGAGAATGCTGGAGCGCCATGGCTACAAAGTCGCGACTGCGCACTCCGCTGACCAGGCATTGGCCCGAGCACACGAACAGAAATTCGATCTACTAATTAGTGACATCGGCTTACCGGATCGAAGCGGATATGACTTAATGCGCGAATTGCACGAAAGGAAAGGTCTCCGCGGAATCGCTCTCAGTGGCTACGGCATGGAAAATGACGTAACCAGTGCGCAAGCCGCCGGTTTTTCCGACCATTTAACCAAGCCGATCAATTTCGAGCGGCTGGAAGAGTCGATTCGAAGCTTGGTCGGGGTCGAAACAACCTCCTAAAAGGTCGCAGCCTCGACCGTGCCCCAATCCATCTTATCGACGACTGTCGCTTCCTTGCGTTGCAGCAGAGCGTTCAGCGGCGCCCTTAAGCTCACGTGAGAGTTTCTCAACGCGCTGGCGCATAATTTTCCCCGCTTTGAATTTGACTGTGACACGCGGCGGAATGACAAAGCTGCTGCCGGGCTGATTTGGGTTGCGCCCAACTCTTGGTTTGGTAAGACGCGGCTGAAAAATCCCGAAGTTTCGGAGCTCTACCGCAACGTTGTTGGCCAGACTGTCGGTGATTTTGTCGAGTGTTCGCTGAACGACATCAAAAACCTGGTGCTGCACCATGCCGGTTTGGTTACTGATCGCGACCACGATGTCGCGTTTCGTAAGTTTTGCCATATTTCAATAAGGAATCGTTTGCCAAGGCAAACGTGGTCGCAAAATCAAACAAGGAAAGAGAAATTTTCCAGCCGGCAACGACCTAGCCCCAAAGCATTAGAGCCAAGCCGGAGTTATCGCGCGAGTGCCGGCCTTCTAAACAATCGATCGAAGTAAAAGGCGAAGACGTTTTGCTGCGCAAGTTCCTTGCGGCGCGCCTTCAACTGCCCCTGAACCACGCCCAGTTTCGTGAAAACCGCATTCCACTCGGTTTCAAGGCGCCGAATCTCCTCGCCCGTGAGATCGCGCACACCTCGGACCGATACCCCGCGCTGTAGCACGTTCATGGCTTTGCCAGAAAGGCCGTCCAAAATCTGCAGCTCACGCAAGACATATTCTGTTTCCTGCAAGAGATTCGCTCGAATCTCGGTAAATTGCCGCTCTTGCTCGCTGGAAATAATCGGTTTGGCCTTATCCAAACCGTAGGTAATTAGATCGTGCAACTTCTTCCAGTTCTCTACCTGGAGAGTAAGCAAACGAATTTGGGTTTCGAGTTTCGGATCGCGCATCGCCGCGATTACGGGACGCTGACGAGCTCAAGTGTCTCGTCCAGCTTTTGAAGGTTGTCGATTAGAAGATGCGGCCAGGGTCGATCCACCGATTGCACCTGACTGATTACGCCTTCCTCAAAATAAAATCGGCCCTGCCGCCACCGGAAAATCTCCGCCACCACCGGTTCGCCCTCGAGCGATCCAAAAGTTGCGTGTCGCACCGCCCCCTGCTGCAGGTAAATTTCACTGTTGCCGCGGCCAGACTTGAAGGTGAAGCGTCCGCTGCGCTGGCTTAAGCAACTCATCTGCAAAATTTCGGCTGCCGGAAACTGGCTCAGATTCCCGACCAGCGAATGACATGGGTCGATTCCCTCTGTGCTCGGTCCCCCATGAACCTCCAGCGACCGAACAAAAGTTGCCAGCCTGGAATGAAGGCCGTGCCGCCGGCGTGATTGAATGATAAGGTCGATGTTCTGTAGGGCCGCGCCTTGCATTTCGCTGGAACCGCGTTCCATAATCAAACACGCAATTCGAAGCGATGGGAAGTGCTGCCTGGCATGGGTTGCCTGGTCGAAGGCCGCTTCAGGTTCCCCCTCTATGATGAATGCATCGAAGTTTTCCGCCAGCAGAGCTTGAATGCCCTCAGCGAGGGTTCGGACAATTCGCGTTTCCAAATTGTCCAAACTATCAAAAATGCCCAGCGCCCGGTCTTGAAACACCGGGTCTCCATTTAAGACGAGGATTCTGGTTTCCACAGATGTCGGAATTTATGGGAATAAAAGCAAGAATCTTGCCCTGACCGCCCGCGATCACTTCCGCCACGGCCGACGCGGCGGGGGTGGCCCAAAATGCTCTGGGGCGACCTCATGAGCCGTCCGAAAATGCACTTTTGCGACCTTTCGCAGTGCATCGGGACCGCCGGTAGAGACGATCTTCTCCGCCGTCGCTTTTGTTTGCGCTGAGACGCCGCGATCCAGCCGAAAACCAAGTTCGCGCCCATTGCGATCCAGCCAGTCAATAAACGCCTCCCGCGCCAGAATTGAGGCGGCCGCAACGGCAACGTCGGACTCGGCTTTTGTTCGCTGCTCAATCTCGATTTTGCGACCGTGCTGGAGCAGGGAATTCTCAATCACGTGCGCATCGGCGAACTGATCCGATAGCGCGCGCACGCAGTCTGGTTTCTTCGCCAGCAAATTCTCAATTACGCGAGCGTGTCCCCAACCAAGGAGCCGATTCAGGTTTCCAAATTTATCGTGCAGTTGATTGTACCGTTCAGGGCCGATCAAAATTATATCGAAGAGTCCTCCTGCAGCTTTACGAATTTCCGCAGCCAGGGCGCGAATCCTCGCGTCGGACCCGATTCGTTTGCTGTCCTGCACTCCGGCATCGAGAAACTTTCTCGCAATTCCGCGGTCGACGTACGCGCCAGCAATCACCAGCGGGCCAAAAAAATCGCCTTTGCCGCTTTCATCCACCCCAAAGTGTGGCTCGAACATCTTCGGCAAATGGACCTCCTCGTACCCAAGTTTGGCTTCGCCCAGAATTTTTGGCTCGAGCTCGAACCGGACGAAATCCTCGAGGCCTTTTCCCTGAATGAGCACCTTTGGTCCTTTTTCGTAAACAGCCACACTCAGCTTATTTTTTTTCCCAAAAAAGATCGTGTACGGTTTTGGCGAAAACTCGAAACTTAGGTCGGTCAGCAACACTCGAAGTTTTGTCGCCTGGTCGCTAGTTAGCGGGTGGGTGTACGAATTCATTTCAGGAAACAATCAACGCTGAACGCTCAACGCCCAACGCTCAACCTTCAATTCGCGGTTGGACGTTCGATCTTGAATGTTCGACGTTGGCCGCAACCTTGATGCTGCGATCCAAACTCGCCCCGTTCCGCCGCTCTCTTCTGCGTTGGTATTGTCACCACGGCCGCGATCTTCCGTGGCGCCGCACACACGATCCGTACGCCATTCTTGTCTCGGAATCCATGCTCCAACAGACGCAAGTTGTAACCGCACTTCCCTATTATGATGCCTGGCTGCGTCGTTTTCCGGATTTCGCCTCGCTCAGCCGAGCGTCCGAAAACGATGTCCTCCATGCCTGGCAAGGGCTCGGTTACTACGCGCGGGCGCGAAATTTGCATCTCGCTGCCAAAATCGTGCAGGGCAGGCATGGCGGGCAATTCCCGCGCGAGCTCAACGCGATTCGGGCGCTGCCGGGCGTCGGCCGCTATACTGCTCACGCCGTCGCGACTTTTAGCTTCGATCAATCTGTTCCCATCGTTGAAGCGAATACCGCGCGAGTGCTGGCACGGCTTTCTGATTTGCAAACGTCGATCGACAGTGCACCGGGGCGTGAAAAACTTTGGCGCCAGGCCGCTCAGCTTGTGCCGACACACGGTGCCGCCCGGTTCAACTCCGCCCTGGTCGATCTGGGCGCGCTCGTTTGCCTGCCGCGCAAACCACGCTGCCCAGTTTGTCCTGTAAGAAAGTTTTGCCATAGCCGAGATCCGGAACGTCTGCCAGTCAAAAAATCTCGTCCTGGAATCAAACGGCTAACTGAAGACCACTTCCTTGTCGTTAGGCAAAATAAAATTTTGCTCCAAAAAGCCGATCGTCGCTGGCGCAACATGTGGATATTGCCGCGGCTGAAACTTAACGGCTTGAAAGCGCTAAATTCGCGTCGGCCAATTCACACCTCAGTTTTTCCCTTTACCCATCATCGGGTGGCGCTACGCGTTTTTCACAAAAAAGAACCCGGGACAAACGGCCAACAACGGCGCTGGTTTTCAATTCGAAATCTCGGTTCCATTCCAATTCCGTCGCCGCATCGGCGTGCGATTGAAGAACTTCTCGCGGGCGCCTAACCTTCATCCACGTGGACAAAGTGGAACCAGTTCCGGACCGACGCGGTCATTTTGGACCGTATGGCGGAATGTTCGTGCCTGAAACATTAATGTCCGCGTTACACGAACTGGCGGCGGAATACGAACACGCGACGAATGATCTTTCGTTTCAAAACGAGTTGTCGGTCTTGCTGCGCGATTTCGCCGGTCGCCCGACACCACTCTATTTTGCGGAGCGCTTAAGCAACGAGCTTGGCGGCGCCAGGATTTATCTGAAACGCGAAGATTTGCTCCACACCGGCGCGCACAAGATTAATAACGCACTCGGCCAAATTTTACTCGCGCAACGGATGGGCAAGCGACGCATTATCGCGGAGACAGGAGCCGGTCAGCATGGAGTCGCAACGGCGACCGTCGCCGCGCGATTTGGCTGCGAATGCGTGATTTACATGGGCAAAATCGACATGGAGCGGCAGGCGCTGAATGTCGCGCGCATGAAATTTCTCGGCGCAACCGTTATTCCGGTTACTGCCGGCCAGGCGACCTTGAAGGAAGCGATCAACGAAGCGATGCGCGATTGGGTAACGAACGTGCGGACGACTCATTATATTTTGGGCAGCGTGCTTGGTTCGCATCCGTATCCGATGATGGTGCGTGATTTCCAGTGCGTGATCGGCCTTGAGGCACGCAGGCAGATCCTCGAACGTGAAAGACGTCTTCCAAATCTGTTGGTTGCATGCGTCGGCGGCGGAAGCAATGCCATCGGTCTCTTCCATCCATTTTTACAGGATCCGGAAGTACGAATGATTGGCGTCGAGGCCGGCGGGGAAGGGATCCGAGTCGGCAAACACGCAGCGCGGTTCCAAGGTGGACGCCTTGGCGTGTTGCAGGGAACGAAAACCTTCTTGCTTGCGAATGAAGATGGGCAAATTGAGCTCACCCATTCGATTTCGGCCGGACTTGATTACGCGGCCATCGGTCCCGAGCATTCCTATTTGCGCGATCTTGGACGCGTCGAATACACCTACGCAACCGACGATGAAGCGCTTGCCGGATTCAGGAGACTATCTAAAACCGAAGGGATTATCCCAGCGCTCGAAAGCGCACACGCGATTGCGCAGGTCATCAAAATCGCGCCGGGAATGAAACGCGATCAGATCATCGTCGTCAATTTGTCCGGTCGCGGAGACAAAGATGTCGATCAAGCTGCCAAGGCTTTGTTATAACTAACGTCCTTTCGATTCAATCGCGTCCAGTGTTTCCCGGGCAATTGGTTCGTTAGGGACAATCTCCAGCGTCGCTCGCAGGTGCATTTTCGCTTCGTTGTATCGGCCGAGTCTCGCCAACAGCATCCCGAGATTGCGGTGAATTGCAGGCTGCCGCGGCTCTAACTCAAGCGCTTTTTCATATTGGGCGATCGCTTCGTCGTAACGCCGCATCGCTTCGTTCGGAATTTCAACCGCGCCGGCGCTCAGATTATTTGCCGTAATCGTCAGCGCGTTAGCCAGGTTCGTCCGAATCGTCGCGACGCTCGCGCTTTTTGCACTCAACGGCTCGGCTTCTTTCAATTGCAACGCCGTCCGATATTCGGCAATTCCTTCCTCAAATCGCCCAAGCCGGCAGTAGTCGAGACCGAGCAGGTTGCGATCGTCCGCCAATTCTGGTTTCAACTCGACTGCGCGTTGCAAATGCGGAAGCGCAGCCACGAATTGTTGCCGATCGAAAAAAAGCTGGCCGAGGCGCGCATGAGCCTGCCAGGCACCCGGATTTTTTGAAAGCGTGTCCGACCAGAGCGTTTCCTCGCTGGCAAATACGGCGGCCCGCGTGGAGGTACAAATTCCAAGGGCGATCAATGCCAGCCCGAGTAACGCAGAGATCAAAATCCGAACAGCTCGTTCCGCACGGTTCCAGAGAATTGTGAC
>DASPUI010000029.1:0-3328 GCA_035622995.1 Chthoniobacterales bacterium | reverse complement strand
GCGTGACGAAGAAAAGCAGGCAGGCGACGTTTACGATCGGTTTCGCGCCCGAATCATGTTCCCGATTTGCAACGACGTCGGCGAAGTGATCGCGTTCAGCGGCCGGCTTCTCCAAAGCGACGCCACCGCCGCGAAATATTTGAACTCGCCGGAAACGCCGCTCTTTCGCAAGGGCAATGTCCTTTTCGGCCTGAATAAAACCAAGCGCGCGTTGATCGATGCCAACTGCGCGATTGTGTGCGAAGGCCAGCTCGACCTGATCACGCTGTTCGAAGCCGGGATCACAAACGTGGTCGCGCCGCAAGGCACGGCCTTCACCGAGACGCAGGCGCGATTGTTGAAACGCTTTGTCGACGAGGTTGTCCTTTGCTTTGACGCGGACGAGGCCGGTCAAAAAGCGGCCGCCCGATCGCTCGACGCACTGTTGCAGAACGATTTGATTATTCGGATCGTGGAGATGCCGCCGGGCGAGGATCCCGATGCGCTCATTCGCCGCGAGGGAAAGGAGCCATTTGAGAAGCGAATCGCAGGGGCGCGCGATTTTTTCGATTATTGGATCGAACGAGAAGTGCGCGGGACTGACCTGGGCTCGTTAAGCGCCAAGATGCAGGTTGCACGAACCCTGGCCGAGACGGTTTCACACGTGCACGATCCGATGATGCGCGGAGAAATTGTTAGCAAGGCAAGCGCGCGTCTCGGCGTCCCGGTTTCGGAATTTGAAAATGCCGTTGCGAAACAGACGCGCGCGCCAATGGCGGGATTTTCGCCAGAGCGGCGCCGGGAAGCGACGGCGCCGGCTGTTGCGCCAAGCCATGATATTGCCATGCTTTGCCTGCTGGCTTTGCGCGATAGTGAAGCCCGCAATTTTCTTCTGGAACAGAATTGGGGCGACGCGTTATCGCAAACTCCAAACGCCGAGCTGTTGGTCCGCATTCTCGAGAGTAATTTGCGGCCGGAAGATCCCGCGACACTGAATTCATTCATGGCAGCGCTGGCGCCGGAACAGGAAAGCCTGGTCTCAGGCTGGCTCTTGCAAAAGTTGCCGGCCAACCCGCGTGCTCTGGCCGAGAGTTGGTGGATGGGACTCCGGCAGACCGCGCTTCGCCGGCAATTGGAAGCGGCCGAAAGCCGGATGAGGCTACCGAAATTGAGCACTGGGGAGATCGTAAATTTGCAGAAACAAATCCTTGACCTGCGCGGCCAACTCCACGAGCTTGCGCAGTTTTCGTCCGCCCGTACGGCCGGCAGTTAGGATTTGGTTAATTGTCGATCTTGCGGTGGGAAATCGAACGTCTCAGTCAATCCTTAACTGTAATATCTTGGCCAGGCATTCGAAACGAAAGGTGGGGCATCGCCGCGCAACGGCGAGATCGCCGAAATTCAAACGCGTCCGGACGGGAACGAAGCCTGCTCAGTCACGTGTCAGGTTGAAGAAGTCTTCCACAATTTCCGCGTTGAAACCAAAACGGCGAGGCCGTTTCCTGCTTCGCGCGCAGAGCACGAATGGTCATTCACAGGATCCAGTCGATCTCTATCGGGAATCGGCCAACGGAGAGGAAGTTCAGGTTCGGATGCGAGAGCTGATCAAGCTCGCCAAAGAACAAGGTTATTTAACCTTTGACGATCTGAACGACGCGCTGCCGGAAGGAGTGACTGCGGCCGATGAGCTGGATGCCATTTTGACGCGCCTGCGCCGGATGGAGATTGACATCATTGAGGCCTCGGAAGTCGATCGACACAAAGAAGGCAAGAAAGACGCGGAAGAAGACGAAGAGGAAAAGCCCGAGACCAAGCTCGATATTCTGGACGACCCGGTGCGCATGTACCTCAAACAAATGGGGCAGGTGCCGCTTTTGACCCGCGAGCAGGAGGTAGAAATTTCAAAGCGCATCGAGGAGGCGGAGAACATGGTGCAGAAGCAAATTTACCGCTTTGGTTTTATCGCCCGCGCCCATCTCGATTTAGCGGAAAAGCTCGGAGAAGGGCGGGAGCGTTTTGACCGCGTGATCCTGGATAAGAAGATCGAGAGCCGGGAGCGCTACATGAAAATGTTGCCGCGGTTATGCAAGCAGGTCGAAGCGTTGAACCGCTCTCTGACCGCGCAATATGCGAAGCTCGCCGCGGCCAGGAAGCAGACCAAGAAATTCAAAGCGTTTCAGCGGGGGCTAAATTCCCTCCAGCGGTTGTATCCGAGGTTTTATTTTAAACAAAAAGTAACGGAGGAGTTCGTCCATCTGGCGGACGAGAATTATCGGACTTTGTTGCAACTTCAGGCTGAAGCGGCAAAACATCGCCGCGGAAGCGGGCGATCGTCTTCCGCAGCCAAATTGCAGGCGCTGGGAGCAATCCTTTGGCTGAGCTTTGACGAATACACCGAGCAATATCAGGCGCTCAAGAATTGGATGCGGAAAGCGCTGCGCGCAAAAACCGAAATGGTCGAAGCCAACCTGCGCCTGGTCATCTCAATCGCCAAAAAATACACCAATCGCGGTCTTTCGTTTCTCGATTTGATCCAGGAGGGAAACATGGGGTTGATGAAGGCAGTCGAGAAATTTGAGTATCGGCGCGGCTACAAGTTCTCGACCTATGCAACATGGTGGATCCGTCAGGCCATCACCCGGTCGATCGCTGATCAAGCCCGAACCATCCGTATTCCGGTGCATATGATCGAAACGATCAACAAGCTGATGCGGGTGCAAAAACAACTCGTTCAGGAATATGGCCGCGAACCGACTCCAGAAGAAGTGGCGGAAGAGATTTTGCTTCCGGTAGATCGAGTCCGGGCGGTTCTAAAAATGGCGCAGCAGCCCATCTCGCTTCAGTCGCCGGTTGGCGAGAGCGAGGAAACCAATTTTGGGGATTTTATCGAAGACAAAGGCGCCGAGAATCCGTCCGACATGACGGCAATCGTTTTGCTCAAGGAGAAAATCAAAGACGTGCTCGAGACACTGACCGAACGCGAGCGACAAGTCCTCGAACAACGATTTGGGCTGGTCGATGGCTATAGCCGCACGCTCGAAGAAGTAGGACGGCAATTCCGTGTCACGCGAGAGCGCATCCGACAAATCGAAGCCAAAGCTTTGCGAAAAATGCGCCACCCGACCCGGATCCGCCAGCTCGAAGGCTTTCTCGAAGCTGCCGAGGTTTGATTTACCGCTTTATTGGGCCGGTTTCCGCGCGACTTTTCGCAAGGAATTTGGTTTAATTTGCCGAAGTCATGAGACGGGAAGACGATCAAAAGCTGTGGGACCTTTTGGGCCGCGCAGCCGAGCCGGTGCGACTCTCGGATTTTTTCGGGCGAAACGTTGTTCGAGAAATCCGCCAGAAA
>DASPUI010000028.1:0-9834 GCA_035622995.1 Chthoniobacterales bacterium | reverse complement strand
GCCCGAAACGCAGAGAGCGGCCGTAACGGTTGTCGTTTTTATCGGTACGTTTCTTCTGGCGCTTTCACTCGGGCGAATTTTGAAACGGCGCGCCGGCGTGCGGCTTGGCCTGCTCTATCAACTTTTTTGTCTCGTGCTCGCATTTTATTCCGCGCTGGCGGTTTACGGCGTGCGCGCGAATTGGGTCAATCACCTTGGTGCGGTAGCGATTCTCCTGAGCACGGCGCTGGTGGTCGCGTTAGTCAATCGTTACGTCTGGGACTTTTATTTTGAGCAACGCAAGCAAACACCGGTTCCGCATTTTTTGCGCGAAGTGGTTGCGCTGGTCATTTTCCTGGTCGCCCTTCTGATTATCCTGAGCGTCGGATATCACGCCGACCAGGAGCTGAACAAGGTCCTGGCTGGCTCCGGAATCGCCGCGATCATTTTGGGTTTCGCCGGGCAAAATCTTTTCGGGGGGATCATCTCCGGGATGTCGATCCAGATCAATCGTCCGTACAAAGTCGGCGATTGGCTCAAAGTCGGGGAGATCTATGGCGAAGTGATGGAGATCAACTGGCGATCCAGCCGGCTGCGGACGAATGACAATATTTATCTCGATATTCCCAACAATGAGATCGTCCGGACAACGATCGTTAATCTCCATTATCCGACCGAGGTCCACGCGATGCGCATCCGGGTCGGCGTCGATTACGGCACGCCGCCGAATCGGGTAAAGGATGCGCTGGCTCGTGCGGCCCAGACAGCGAAGAATGTTCTACCCAATCCGCCGGTAAGGGTCTTCCTGGTCGATTTTGCCGAGTCCGCGGTCATTTACGAAATTAAGTTTTACATGGGCAATCATGCCCGAATCAACGAGACCAACGATTCGGTGCGGACCAATGTTTGGTACGAATTAAAGCGCGATCGGATCACCATTCCTTATCCGATCCGGACTTTGCAGGTGCAGCGCCGCTCGGCACCGGCGATGGATCAAGATCATGCCGAAGCACGAGAGATTTTGCGGGGCGAACCGCTCTTCAGTTGTCTCTCGACAGAGCAAATCGACAATCTGGTCAAGCGATCGAGCCTCAATCATTTTGGTCGCGGCGAACATGTGATTGAGGAAGGCGAGGATGGTGATTCAATGTTCGTTTTGTTGCGCGGGATGGTGCGAGTTGCTGTTTCCAAAAATGGGACTGTCATTCCGGTGGCAACCTTGAATTCGGGAAATTGTTTCGGAGAAATGTCGCTCCTTACGGGCGAGCGAAGAAGCGCAACGGTGAGCGCTCAAGGCGATTGTTACGTGATGGAAATCGGCAAGCCGGTCATGGCGGGCATCATTCGCGATTCGCCAGACTGTCTTCGCCAGTTGAGTGAAATTCTGGCTTCTCGCAAAATGGAAACCGAGGGAATCGTCAAAGAAGCGACGCCGTCGGCCGAACAAACAGCCACCGAAACCGAATATCAGGCGACCTTTCTCCGGCGTCTCAAAACATTTTTTGAATTATGAACGAACCGGGCCATTCTCAGAGGGTTTCGCAATACGGGATGAAGCATCTTTGTTTTTACGCTGCGCTTTTTTTAATTTCGTCGAGTTTCGCCGCGGAAATTAAACCGATCGATCCACGCACGCCGGTTTTTCGAATTTATTTGGCGCTCAAAGCCGAGAACCAGCAGCCCACCCGTCCTGGTCCGCAAGTTACGTTCGATTCAAACCGCCCGCTGCTTATCGTTTGGTCGGCGCGCAATGTTCAATTAACTCAGGGCGGCAAAGGAGTGGCATTAGCGTTGACTGACAAGGATACCAAAACGTTTGCTGCCTTGAGCCGTAAATACATTCACGGCCTGTTGCTGGTTGAAGGGCAGGGGAGCGTCCTAACCGCAATGCAAATCACCGAACCTCTCGACACCGGGATTCTCGAATTCAAAGAGCCGGACGACGCAATGGTTACAAAATACCTGCGACGGCGTTTCAAGCTGGGCGAGTCGCGATAGCTAGCCCCGCGACGATACTGCCGAGATTTATCCAAAACGCCGGTTGCGGCTGCAACAATTGTTCGTAATATCCTCAACTTTTCCGAGACATGACTTCTTTCGCCCTAACGATCCTCGATTCCGGTGTCCCATTGTCGATGTTGTGCGCCGCCATTGGCCTGGTCTTTGCCTTGATTTTGATCACGGTTGTTTTTCGGAAATCGGCGGGCAATGAAAGGATGCGCCAGATTTCCGCGGCAGTGCAGGAAGGGGCGAAGGCGTATTTGAACCGCCAGGTAGTCACTATCAGCGCGATCGCAGTCATCATTTTCTTGTTGCTCTTTTTCTTTAAAGATCATTCGACGGCGGTCGGATTTGTGATCGGTGCGTTCTGCTCGCTTTCGGCCGGATTCATTGGGATGCGGATTGCGGTGATTGCAAATGTGCGCACGACCCAGGCGGCCGCGCAGTCGCGTGTTTCGGCGCTTCGAATTGCGTTCAACGGCGGCGCGGTGACCGGTTTACTGGTGGTTGGCCTCGCGCTCCTCGCGGTTTCAATTTTTTACACTGTGGCTTCCAAAATCATCGGCGCTGATCTCGCTGCGCGCAGCCTGGTCGGTCTTGCCCTTGGGGCGAGTTTGATCAGCGTTTTCGCGCGGTTGGGCGGCGGCATTTACACCAAAGCGGCCGATGTCGGAGCCGACCTCGTCGGCAAAATCGAACAAGGTTTCGAGGAAGACGACCCGCGAAATCCAGCGACGATTGCCGATAACGTGGGCGACAACGTCGGTGATTGCGCCGGAATGGCAGCAGACGTCTTCGAAACTTATGCCGTCAGTTTGATCGGTGCGATCCTGGTCGGCGCGCTGACTATTGCGACCGAGCCGGCAGCTATTGTCTATCCATTTGTGCTCGGGGGAATTTCGGTGCTGGGCGCGATTTGCGGTGTTTTGTTCGTCAACATTACGAATACAAAACCGGCCAGTGCTCTGATGGGTGCGGTCGGCGCGAGTGCGATTGTCTCGGCAATTTTGTTCTGGCCCGCAACCCATTTGTTGTTTCCAAACGGAGTGAACATTGCCGGTGTGCCGCGGACACCGACGCAGCTTTACGTTGCTTCGCTGATCGGTCTGGTCATGACTGCGGTCGTGGTGCTAATTACAAATTACTACACATCGATGCGATATGCGCCTGTGCGAAAAATCGCACGCGCGTCCGAGACCGGGCACGCTACAAATATTATCGCCGGTCTGGCGGTGGGCCAGCATGCCACCGCGCTTCCAGTCGGTTTCATTGGCATTGCCATTTTGTTAAGCTTTCATTTCGCCGGTCTCTACGGAATCGCCGTGGCTGTGATGTCGATGCTTTCGATGGCGGGAATTATTATCTCGCTCGATTCATTCGGTCCGATCACGGATAACGCCGGCGGGATTGCGGTGATGAGCAATTTGCCGAAGGAAGTGCGGGCGGTGACGGATGAGTTGGACGCGGTCGGAAATACGATGAAAGCGGTCACCAAAGGTTACGCGATCGCCTCAGCTGGACTGGCCGCGCTCGTTTTGTTCGGATCGTACGTGGAAGAATTGAGAGCGCATCTCACCGGCAAAGGCGAAGCATTCTCGTTTCAGTTTTCGTTGACTGAGCCGAAAGTGATCATTGGGCTTTTTCTCGGCGGATTACTGCCGTTCATTTTTACGGCCTTCAGTATGGATGCGGTCGGAAAGGCTGCGGGCGCGGTCGTGCGCGAAGTCCGCCGTCAAATCAAGGCGAAGCCTGGGATTCTTACCGGCCAGGACATTCCCGAATACGGGACCTGCGTGGACATTGTGACTAAAGCGGCACTGCGAGAAATGATAATACCGGCACTGTTGCCACTCGCTTTCGTAATCGCAGTCGCAGTGATCAAGCCGCTCGGTCCGGTTGTTCTCGGCGGGCTGCTCGTTGGCACGATTGTCACCGGTCTGTTCGTGGCGATCGCCATGACCAGTGGCGGCGGCGCATGGGACAATGCGAAAAAGTATATCGAAGAGGGCAATCTTGGCGGCAAAGGCTCCTTCGCGCACCAGGCAGCAGTGACTGGCGATACCGTTGGCGATCCTTACAAGGACACTGCCGGCCCCGCGATCAATCCAATGATCAAGGTTGTGAACATCGTCGCGATTCTCATCATCCCGATCTTCTTCTAGTTCGACCCTCGCGCAGAACGCTTCTGGAAAATCTGTTCCGGCTTACGCTGCGCTTTGAGCCAGCACCTCGTCCACGACTGCGAGCAACATCTCGATGCTAAATGGCTTCGTGAGATAGTTGCGTGCGCCTGCGGCCAGGAGTCGTTCGATCTGACTCGAGGTTGCATCGGCGCTGATTACGACAACCGGAATTGGCTCCGTTTCCGGTTGAGCGCGCAACTGGCGTAAGACTTCCGCTCCGGAGATATCGGGCAAGTTCAGATCGAGCAGGATGAGCTGCGGCTTCATTTTAGCGGCCAATTTCAGTCCTGCGGCGCCACAATCCGCGCGAAGCAGGTTGATGGTTGGACGCGATTCCAGAATGCGACTGACCAGAACAAAGTTTGCTTCGTTATCTTCAACATAGAGAACGTTATAAAGAACGTCCTCTGCCAGGGTGTTCTGCTGCACGTCAACCCGTTTTTGTGGTTGGGGAAGACTTCCGCCGAGCAAATCGAGCATCTGGCGTCCAGCTTTGAGAATTTGTACCAGGCTCTCGCGATCTTTCTCGTTCGCATGCAATTCCAACAGAGATGCAAAACCGAGAATGTCGTTCAGCCCGGTGCGCAATTCGCTGTTCAAATCGGCCGTCGGTCGAGCCACCCGATCCTTTGAATCGCTGCTCATCAGATGACAGCCTCCTCCTTCGGAGTCGCGATCACTTGCTGCAGCTTCAGGCCAGACGGCATTTCAAACTCTGCGCCCCGGATTTTCTTCACCATGTCAATGTCCCGACGCATCTTATTTTTGTGCGTGCAGAAGATGGTGGCGGTGTCTTCCGTGATCAGGTTTACTTCGTAAGCTTTAAGCAACGATTGGTCGAAACTATGCCACCCGCGATCGGTAGCAGCTTCGATGATTTCCTGGAAGGTGCGGTTCTCACCTTCGCCGTAGAGCAATGTCTCGCGTGTGCGCAAACTGCTTCCCATGATCTCGCTGACCAGTAATCGGCCGCCGCCGATTTTGCTGACCAATCGCTGACTCACAATATAGCGGACGGTGTCGGCCAGACGTTGCCGAAATTGCTGCTCTTCTTCTTTGCCGAACATTCCTATGATCCGGTTGATTGTTTGCCCGGCATTGACCGTGTGCAGCGTGGTAAAAACAACGTGGCCGGTCTCGGAAGCGCTGAGCGCAATCTCCATGCTCGCTCGATCGCGAATTTCACCGACTAAAATTACCTTTGGCGCTTGTCGAAGCGCTGCCCGCAAACCGCTTGCATAATCCGGAAAATCCTTTCCCAGTTCGCGCTGACTGAAAACGCAACGCTTGTGGGTGTGGTAGAATTCAATCGGATCCTCCAACGTGACGACATGAAGGTCCTGGGTCTGATTTAGTTCGTTCAACATGGCCGCCAGCGTGGTCGTCTTTCCGCTGCCGGTGGCTCCCGTCACAAAAATAATCCCATTTTTCTCCCGGACGATTTCCCGAAAAATGGCAGGCAGCGCCAGGCTATCGAGGCTGGGAACTTCCGATTCCAATTTCCGCATCACGATCGCGTGCCGGCCGTTCTGTTTGAAGACGTTGACGCGAAATCGCGCCAGATTTTGCAGGCTGTACGAGCAGTCGCACGAGCCTTCGGTCGCAAAGTCTCTCAGCAGCCGCTCGCTGCCACCGATTAGCACAGTGGCGATTTCCTCGATCAGTTGCGGTGTCAGAACCGATTCAGCCGTTTCGATTGGAAACTCGGTCAATTTTCCATGGTCTTCTGTGACCGGCGGCTTGCCCGCGACAAACAGGAAATCGGAAATGCCATTTCCGCTTTGCAGCATCGCTTTCAGCAGCGAATCTAAAGTTTCTTTGGTCATTCGATCTCGATTTTATCCAGCGAGGACGGCCAGCTCCGGCCCGACATGCCGAAAGGCTCGTTCCGGTTGCAGCACTTCTTCAACATCCATCGAGTCGATCGCGTTGCCGACTTCGCCGGCCTCGATTCGGGGAATATCGAGCAGTTTGTTAACCAGTGTCAGCAAGCGGTAACCGGACCGCAAAATGTGCTCCACGCACTCGCAATCACCTTTCGGTTTCACTTCTTTCTGCAAAAGCTGGGCAAAACCGAGGATCGCGTGCAGGGGCGTGCGCAACTCATGGCTCATCCGCGAAAGAAATTCGCTTTTCGCCTGACTGGCCCGCTCGGCCTCGGCCTTTGCAAGTGCCAACGCAGCCGAATTGCGTGCCCGCTCGGTGATGTCCGTTGAAATTCCGCCAAGCGCGCGCGGTTTGCCATTCGAGTCGAGCAGCGGAAATTTACTGGATATGAACGTGTGGGTTCCGTCCTCGCGTTGCAAAGTCTCTTCGCTCTGGACTGGACGACCCGCTTCCAGCGCTGCTCGATCGTTCGCTGCGAAGGCGTCCGCGTTCTCCGGCGGATAAATGTCATGGCCGGTCTTCCCAAGAATCTCCTCCGCCGGTCGCTCGAGTAGCGACGCGAACGCCCGATTCACCAGGACGAATTTTCCGTCAAGGTCCTTCACGTACATGACTGACGGCGCATTATCGAGGACTGCTTGCAGCCGCGACTCGCTTTCGCGCAGTGCCTGCTGTTTCCTTCGAAGCAAATTGCTCGCTTCGAGAAGCCGCCGTCCCAGTTCACCAATCTCGTCGCGCCGTTCTGCTATCGCCTCGACCGGCGATTCTTTTGCCAGCCGCTCCGCATTGATTTGAATGTGTTTCACGCGACGGACGATTCCGTGACTGAACAAAACCATTCCCGCCACTCCTCCGAGAACGCCGATGATCGCACTTAAACCGATCACGTTGGTGCTAAGTTCGCGATCTGATTGGAGCGCACGACTCCGAATCTCTTGTAATTGTGCCTCCTCGTCGTCCATCGCCGTAATCTTTGGACGAAGCTCCGCCATCAGCCTCTCCCCGATCACAATGAGCTGCGACTCGCGGTCACGAGACTTTGCATCGTCATTGACAGCGACTTGGCTGACCACGGCGGAGAGCAAATCCAACCGCGCATGAGCCAACGTCTTGATTTCATTCACCCGTGCGCTCCGCTGCGAATTGTTGGCCGCCAGATTAGTGAGCTCACGGATACTTCGCGGAAAATTCTGCAGCGCCACTTTGTAACGGTCGAGAAAATGTGCGTCGCGCGAAATAACGAAACCTCGCACGGACGTCTCTGCATCGAGGATGGAAGTAAATACAGAACGAACGTGGTAACGCACGGCCGCGATCTGAGCGACTTGCGTTTCGGCATCATCTGCCTTCAGCCCGACCAGATAAACGGAGGCAAAGCCACAGATCAAAGCGGTTACTGGAATCAGCAGAACGGTAGCGCCTTTCCATCGAAGAGGAAGATCAGCCCACCAGCGATTAACGCGTGACAAAATGAACTTCATTATTTTTCCGCTCCAACGCGAGTGATGAATGATGCACTGAGACAAAATCGGTCGTTCATCGGGGTTAAATCATTGCTGAGCAACAACCGCGCCACCCCAGCTAAACGGACGGGCAACTCGGTAGCCGAATCCTTGTAGCCAGCTCTGTTTGCTGGATTTTCTGCTTTGGCCTTTCTACTTTCTCCCTTATCCGGTTCCCGTAGTTCAACGGATAGAACGGAGGTTTCCTAAACCTTAAATGTGGGTTCGATTCCCGCCGGGAACGGATTCGTGCGATGCGATACGCATGAGACACTTTCTTAAGCGCGGTGACGTGCAGCTCGATTGATTCGCGCATTCCCGCTCCCTCATCCGCGGGTTTCGTCCATCTCGCGGTCTTTTGACAGGCCCATTTGGATATTGTAAAATAACCAAATGAACAAGTCGCCGAAACGCAAAAAATCCAGTGGTAGCGTTGTTCGGGAAGAACCGGTTCATCAGTACGGGTCGAAAGGCATGGCGCTCCTTTTGAAAAAGCCGGTCGCACCCGCGAAGATGATCGAACAGATCAGAAAGGGATTGCCGTTTAGCGAGTTGGAACATTTGCGGAGCGAAATTGACGAACCGCTGGAGTCACTTGCGCGTCAGCTTTCGATCTCAAGATCGACCTTGCAGCGCCGGCGCGCGGAGCGCCGGCTGTCGCCGCAGGAGTCGGATCGGGTGATGCGTTTTTGGCGGATTCTTCAGCACGCAACAAAAGTTTTTGGCAGTGTTGAGCGTGCGCGCCAGTGGCTGAAATTTCCGCAGCGCGGCCTTGGTCGAGCGGTGCCGGTGGAATACGCGAGCAGCGAGATTGGTGCGCGCGAAGTGGACGACTTGTTAGGCCGAATCGATTACGGCGTTTACTGGTAAGATCGAATGCGCTCGGGCTGGCGAATTGTTCGCGCCTGGCGCGCTAAAAACGCCTTCAGCGGAGAAGGCAGCAGGCTGCTCGGCGGAAGATGGAATTCTGCCGGAACCACGGTCGTCTACTTGAGCGAGCATGAATCTCTTGCCGCACTCGAGCTCCTGGTCCACACGATGCCACTGCCGCTGAGCGAGCGCTATTGCTCGTTTCATGTTGAGTGGGACGATAAGCTGACCGAATATTTTCCGAGCAAAAACCTTCCCCGCCATTGGAAGGCGGAGCCCCCGCCGGCTTCTGCGCAGGAAATCGGTGATCGATGGGTCCGGGAAAGGCGCTCGGCCGTGTTGGGCGTGCCGAGTTTGCTTAGCACGAGCGAACTAAATTTTCTTTTGAACCCAAATCACCCCGACTTCAATAGAGTTAAAATTGGCCGGCCGATCGAATACCGTTTCGATTCGCGCCTGATCGGACGATGATTTCTCCCGTCGGTCCTATTTTTGCAAGCGTTGCAGAGCGTCGATCATTTCCATGCTGCGTGCCCTTATCTCGCGCCGATGAATTTCGGCCAGAATAGCCAGGGTCGATTCTCCGAGCGAGGTCAGCTCAACTAGGACCTCCCGGCGGTCATCTGTTGCTCGTTTTTTTGCGATCAGTTCTTTTCCGGCCAACTTGTTGACCAGGCTGACGGCGCTATGATGTCTGACCTGAAGCTGCTCGCTTAAATCACGAATGTTCAGCCCATTCCCAATCGAGCAGCTCTTGATCGACAGAAGCGCCTCGTATTGCTCGGGCGTAAGCTTTGCATCGGCCAGTGCTTCCTTGCTGAACCGCAAAAACTTCCGCATGGCATATCGGAAGGCGCCCAGGGCACTGTAATCCTCCGCTTGAAGCATCCAAACGAGTAGACGCAGAACGATGGTTCACGCAAGCCCACCGTTCCCCGACGGTAGTGTCCCAAATTACAGGACACTACCGACTTCGCTACCGTCGGTTTACGGGCCGTAAGGCGACCAAAAACCGCTTCCTGCTACGTCGGACAAGACGTTGTAATCGGCCGTGGGCACCTGCGGAATGATGTCCACCGTCTGGGGACCGTAGGCGCTGCCAAGGACGCTGTTGCCCGTATTATAAAGCAACGTTCCTTTTTTCAGGTAGTTCGTCCAATCGGTGACGGCGACTGTGTTGCCAGTCACGCGGTTGGTCTCCACCGCGTATTGGTCAACCGCCGAATCGACCATTCGAAGGTCGTTCAGGATCTTGCTGGCCTGCGATCGTTTTCGCGCACGCAAGAAGCCAGGGACCGCGATGGCCGCCAGCAGCGCGATAATCGCGACCACGATCATGATTTCCACCAGAGTGAAACCCTTTTTTAATGATAGTGCATTTTTCATGTTATGATAATTATAGCAGGGGATTG
>DASPUI010000027.1:0-12719 GCA_035622995.1 Chthoniobacterales bacterium | reverse complement strand
TTCCGCCAAAGACGATCTTGCCCGAACCAATTCCCGCGCCGGCTGAGCCGATCGCGGAATCGCCTACCAAGATCGAAATTGAACCGGTCGAATCGCCCAGGCCCGAGCCAGTAGCGTTCGATGAAAATTTAATTCCACCGGATGAGCCCGCCCCGGTCGAGCCCGCGCCACCGAGCGAACCAAAGGTGGAAATCGAACCGTCTCCGGCGCCGCGTCTGATTGCACCCAAGAAAAAACCGTTACCGGTCAAGGAGCCGAAAGCCCCGACCGAAAAATACGTGCACGCCAAGCAAGAAGTTCTGCGATTTGAACCGATGACGCGCGGCCGCTTTGAAAAAAGCGAGCCGACGATTGTGGAAGGTCAGGATCTCGATGTCCCCACATTCCTCCGGAAGAACATTCGCGTGAAATGAGCGGGTTATTTCTTCAATAAATCCAGTACGGCTGTCGTCATCCCAATAATTCCGACGCGAATTGTCGGCTCCGGTACGGGCGCAAATTTACTTGAATGCAAAGTCGGCAATTCTTTGCCCTCTTTTTTGTAGTCCGCGATTTTTGCCGGATCGACCGCCCCGAAATGAAAATCAACCGCCGGAATGGAATGGTCGGGCAGGCTGTATTCGGAAAAATCCTCGCCTCCCATCGTCGGGTCGACCATTTGCACATTATCGTCGCCTAGCACTCTTTTCCAGACCGCAACAAGTCGTCTGGTCAATTCAGGATTGTTGTAGGTCGCAGGCAATCCTTCGCTGGTCAGGACATCGACAGTCGGCATTCGATCGGCCGGAACGCCGCCCGCCGATGCGATCCCCTCCGCGATTTGTTTGATTGCCGCCAGCACCCGCGCGCGCACTTCCGCTTTGTACGTGCGCACGGTTAGCTGCATTTTTACTTCATCCGGAATGATGTTGTGCTTTGTCCCGCCGTGAATCGAGCCGACCGTCACGACAATCGGATCGAGCGGATTATTTTCGCGGCTGGCGATCGTTTGCCACATGTTGATCATTTCCGCTGCGAGCACGATCGGGTCTTTCGTTTTGTGCGGATAGGCTCCGTGCCCGCCGGTACCGCGCACCGTAACATCAACTGAATCGACGTTTGCGTAGGTGTAACCTTCGGTCACCCCGATTTGGCCAATCGGCATTTGTGCGTTGTCATGAAACCCGAGCGCGAAATTCGGCTTGCCAAAACGATTGTAGAGCCCGCCTTTGAGCAGGGCGCGCGCTCCTCCGAGCGCCTCTTCGGCCGGTTGACCCACAAAAATAACCGAGCCAGTCCATTGATCCTTCAGTTGTTGTAAAGCTCGAGCTACGCCGATGAATGCAGCGATATGTGCGTCGTGACCACAGGCGTGCATCACACAAACCTCCTGGCCGCTGTCGTTTTTTGTCGTGACCTTGCTCGCGTATGGCAATCCAGTGTCTTCCTTCACCGGCAAAGCATCCATGTCGGTGCGCACGAGCACGGTTGGTCCCTCACCGTTCTTGATCACGCCGATCACGCCGTAACACTTCAAACCGGGCCTGTCGTATTTGCCGAAATTCTCTGTCACTTCACAGCCGGCCGATCGCAATTCCTTCGCCACGATCGCCGCTGTGCGCTCTTCGTGTCCCGACAATTCCGGATGGGCGTGAATGTCCTTGTAAATGGCGAGCAACGATGGCAGTTCGGATTCTGCAATCTTATCAACCGCGTTTTGGACACCAAGAACGCGCGCTGCAGTCAAGATCAACAAAGTGAAAATCGAAAAGCGGCACATTTGCATCCCGCATTTATAACCGCACAATAGCTTGTAGAGCAACCGTCCGGACCGAACGCTTATCGAGCTGCGTCACCCGCGCGACGCCTGACCTACAATCGCTTTTGTCTACTAGCTATTTTCTGAGAATTCCTCTTCTGGTTTTGAATCTGTGAAAATCTGCGCAATCTGTGGATGACTCATGGAATTCGAAAAAAACACGCTGTTATTTGGGGCCGATTCGACTCCGCGGATTGTCGCGATTGAGTTAGGCGAAACTGGAACAGTCAGGGTTTATCGCCGCGAAGGAAATGGGACCACCGTCGCGGAGGTTGAGCCGTTTCATCCATTTGTCTGGAGTGACTCCGATGTCATCGATCTTGGAATCGAAGCAGAAAAGCTCGAAGGCGATTTACGATACAACTGGCGCATCATAGTCGACAGTTGGAAGGAACTCATCGCTCTGCGAAACGGTCTCAAAAATTCAGGGCGTGATTTCTTCGCATTCACAGATCCGGTTCAGCACTATCTGACCGCCACCGGGCGGACATTATTCAAGGACCTGCCGTTCGAAGAATTGAAGCGGCTGCAGATCGAACTGCTGCGATTTTCCGGGGATGCGGACCACCTCATGAGCATCGCGATGTCGGATCACACCGGCTGGGAGGAACTCATTGTTGTCGACCCAGGGAATGTTGAGGAATCGGAACGGGCCGCAATCAAGCGCCTAACCAGCGTGATAAAAGAGCGCGATCCTGACGTGATTGAAGGTCACGATTTATTTCGCGTCGATCTTCCGTATCTCGTTGTGCGAGCGAAAAAATTAAAGACGAAACTCGATTGGGGACGGGGCGGCGGTTTTCTGCGCTCCCGTCCGTCCCGTCTTCAGATTGCGGAGAAAACGATCGACTATCCCAAGTTCGCCATCGATGGCCGGCACTTCGTCGATACATTTTTGCTCGCTCAATTTTACGATGTCGGTCTGCGCGCATTGTCCGGTTTCGAGCGCAGCGACGTGGCGCGGCATTTTGGATTTTGTGAAAGTGAGGAAATCTCCGGCCTCCGCGGCAAGGAGCTGGAGCGGGCTTATCTTGATCAGGATGAAAAATTCCGTCAACGCGCGTTCTGCGCCGTGCGCGAAACCCGGGCGATGTCGGATTTGCTCAGCCCAAGCTACTTCATCCAGGCGCAAATTTTTCCGTACAATTATCAGGACGTGATCGTCCGCGGCAACGCCACCCGGATCAACGCGCTCTTTTTGCGCGAGTACTTTCGGCAACGTCACAGCATTCCAGAATTACCCCTCCCGCGCAGCTTTGAGGGCGGTTATACCGATATATTCTTCATCGGGGTCGCGCACAATGTGTGGCATTGTGACGTTGCGTCGCTTTACCCGTCGATCATGCTCGCGTTCGATTGTTTCCCCGCCAGCGATCGACTGCAAATTTTTCGCCACCTGCTGACCGATTTGCGCACGTTTCGACTGCAAACCAAAGCAGATATGCGGGCGGAAAAGGATCCCGCGCGGCAACGTCATCTGCACGCGTTGCAAAACACGTTCAAGATTTTGATCAATAGCTTTTACGGGTACCTCGGCTTCGCCCAGGGACATTTCGCCGATTTCGACGCCGCCGCGCGGGTCACGCAAATCGGACGCGATCTGCTCAAGAAAATGATCGACTGGCTGGGCGCGAGCGGCGCGCAAGTAATCGAAGTCGATACCGATGGAATTTATTTCGTTCCTCCGCCGAACATCCAGATCGACGATCTGCAAAAAGGCCTGGCCAACGAATTGCCGAAAGGAATTGATGTCGAACTCGACGAGCAATTCGACGCGATGTTCAGCTACAAAGCCAAGAATTACGCGCTACTGACAAAAAAGGGCGAAGTGGTCATCAAGGGCGGCGCGCTGAAATCGCGCGGACTGGAGAAATTCCAGCGGGTTTTTCTGGAGCAGATGATCAAGCTGATCATGGAAGGAAGATCGGAAGCGATTGCCGAACTTCGGAATGATTTTGAGAAAAAAATCCGTAACCGCGAATGGAAGATCGACATGTTGATGAAGACCGACACCCTTCAGGATTCACTCGAGAAATATCGAGGCAAAATAGCCGGCTCCGCCCGAAACCGTGCCGCGGCTTACGAGCTCGCCCTGGCCAGCGGGCGTCCGTACAAGCCGGGCGACCAGATCAGCTATTATATTAAGAGCACCCCAAAAAAGGTCGCCGCTTACGAAGCGGCCAAGCTCGCGAGCGAATTTGATCCGCAGGCCCGCGATGAAAATGTCGATTATTACACCGCGAAACTTGACGATCTGCTGAAAAAGTTCTCAGCCGTGCTTCCGTCCGCTCGTCAGGCTGAGTTGCTCTGAAGGATTCTTCGCGAGATTTAGCTCGAGCGTGACCTTATTGCGCTCGAGGCGATGCCTGGACCCGGCCGGAACAATCCACACAGTTGCAAATTTTGGATGGGTCGCTGACCATTCCATTGCTTTCGCTTTGGTTTCGAAAAAGCGATCGATCACAATCGCATCCCGTTCTCTGGCATTGCGACCGGACAATCGCGCGGCCTTTCGATTCGTCACATCCGGACCACTGTCAACCGCATTGCAGGCGACGTCATCAAACACGACTTGGCTCCCGAATGGGATCTTTCTCGGATCGACTGCGCAATCGCCTTCGCGCAACCGCGCCCCGGTTGACGACGCGCGGAGACCGCAACCTTCGGATCGCCAGTAAGCCGTCACGCAGGCCAGCAAAGGCTGCTCCTGAGCCGCCGCCGCAACCTGGATCAAAAGAAAACTGGTGCTGAAAAAAGTAGTTAAACGTTTCATAATGCTCTGCTGTTTTCGACCGGAACATTTCCGGTCAACCGAACAATGAATGGTAAACAAGCCGAGCTTTTTACCTATAATTCGGATTTCGATGAAAAAGTGGACGCCAATGTGGCCTATTTTTTCAGATGCGCAAGCGTGGCGGCCAAAAAATATTTCGTCAGGCCGCTTCCGGTGCCGGGATATCGCCAGGCGCAGTCGATTGATCCAATTTTGTTTGCGCATCTGCGATAGCCCGCTGTCTACCCGCGAGCCAGAGACTGAGCACACACCAAGCTGCAGTCACCGGAACAGCAATCCAGCTGATGACATTGAGGTTAAGACCCGCTCCATGCAATCCGCCATACGACCAGGCGCCTAATTGATCTCCAACACGATAGCCAAGCGTATCGGTGACACTCTTCACTTTATATTTATCCTCGCGTTTCAAGACGGTGAAAAGAATTTCGCGCGACGGTCGCATTAACGCGTAGGCAGCGGCACGACGGATCACTTGAAAGAACGCCAAAACCACGAGACTCGGCCCGATTGCCATTGCAGTGAATCCCAGCATGCTCAAAAACGGCAGCGCCGTCAGAGTGAACGCCACACCGAACCACTTTAGAAAACGGCCGGTGAAAAAAATCTGGATAACAACAGTGATCGTATTGACCCAAATCTCGAGGCTGGCCAGAAATTGAGTTCGATCGTTCGGAGTCTTTAGCGCTGCTCGGGCCAGATCGCTCTGTTGAAAATAGGCCCACGTCGACGTGGCGGTATAGAGTAGAATCGCCAGCGCCAATCCGAATAGGTAAGGCGATCGCGCGATATGGGTGATGCCAGACCAGATATTTCCGCCGATTTTTTCCTCTTGCTGAGACGCAGTTTTGCTTTGCCCGGTAAAATTGCTCGGGAAAAATCGCACAATGAAACAAACGATCGCAAACAGAGTGGCAGAAATCGCGACGAGATTCGCGGGGCCAATATCGCGCACTAGATTTTTGGTAATGTAAGCGCCAGCGATCGCGCCAAGCGATCCGCCGACAGCAATGAAACCGTAAAGCCGTTTGCCTTGCTCGACCGTGAACAAATCGGTCATGAAGGCCCAGAAGATCGCTGTGTTGAACAAATTGAAAACGCTGACCCAAACGTAGAACGCGCGCCCGGTCCACACTTGCTGTGCAGGCGAACCCGTTCGCATCAGTGCAAAGAATAGAAGCAGCACCAAAATGAAAAACGCGTAGGCGAACGGGATAAACTTTCGGCGCTCCATTCGCCCGACGATCGCGG
The DNA here is from genome assembly GCA_035622995.1 of Chthoniobacterales bacterium. GTDB lineage: Bacteria > Verrucomicrobiota > Verrucomicrobiia > Chthoniobacterales > UBA10450 > DASPUI01. The sequence continues at coordinate 6,879 of DASPUI010000027.1, read as the reverse complement.
CGAAGATTGCGTTCGCAATCAGCATGACGATGAGCGTGGCAGTGAACATCCACGGCAATGTTTCGAGCCGATTGCTGGCCGCGATGCTATCCCGAATCGGCCGGACGATGTAGTAGGCCGTCAGGATAATGAAATGAAACGCGAACCCGAGCCACAACGCGCGGATTTCGTTCGGCCTGACGTCAACGACCTTGTCGAAGAGCTTTTTCAAGCGCGTTTGTGCCACGCAGCAAGAACTTCGGCTTCACGCTCCGGCGTAATGCCGGCGCGCATTTTCGCCTGTCGATCTTGCGGCAACGATTTGAACCAGGCGAGAGTGTCGCGCGAAGTGTCATCGAACGGGCGAAAGGTGAGCCCTTTCGCCAGCGCGCGACCGATGTTTGTTCGCGTGATTCCGTCGTCCGCGCCGGCCCAGACCGGCATGTCCGACCACGCCTGGACTTTTTGATCATTGAGAAATTGTTCGCTCGCCCAAGTGAAGCTCGCGCTCGATTTCAAAGCTTCTTTAATTCGATCGAGCATCCCGCCGACGCCAAGCGGTTTGGCCGGGCCAGTCGCGTTGTAAATTCCAGTCTCGCGATTCTCGGCCATTCGAATGGTCCATTCCGCAAGATCGCGTCCATCGATGAATTGCACCGAATCGTCGGGCTTGCCCGGCGCAAGAACTTCGCCGCCGCGATCAATCCGCACCGGCCAGTAAGTAAATCGGTCGGTTTCGTCCCGTGGCCCCACGATCAAGCCTGGCCGAATAATCAATGTCTTTCCCGGAAACCATTTCTCGGCTTCTTTTTCGGAGAGCACTTTGAGCGGTCCGTATAGCTTGAAACCGTTTGCTTTCATCGATTCCAGCGTTTCCTTGTACGGATCCGGTCCGTCGTATTTTTGTAACGGCGAATTTTCGTCCGGACCTTTCTTCGAGTCTTCGTAGACGGAAATGGTGGAGGTAAAAACGTAGCGGTCGACATTTCCCTTTAGAATTTGCGCCGCGTCGCGGACCCAGACAGGCAACGTCGTGGGATTGTCGATCACAACGTCCCATTGCCGATTTTTCAACGCGTCGAGCTTTCCGTTGCGATCGCCGATCAATTGTTCGACTTCGTTCGGCAATTCGCCCGGATGCGTCTTTCCGCGATTGAACGTTGTCACTTTGTGGCCGCGGCTTAGAGCGTAGCGAACTTGAAACGGCCCGGTGAAACCAGTGCCGCCGAGAATCAAAATGCGCATTGGCCTGACGGTCGTTTCACCCAATAACGAGATCGTTCTCCCGCAAAACGCAATTGTTGCGCTCGCGGCCACGGAGAGTTTTATAAATTGTCGGCGATTTCTGCTCATGGTCGTTAACTTTTCTTGTCATTCCGAACGAAGTCGAGGGAATGTTGCAGAATATCCGTAAAATAACGAAAGACATCTGATGACCCGACGCCAGGCAGTTAAGCTGATCGGCACCACTTCAGCCGGCCTTGTTTTGCCGATTGTCAAAGTGGAGTCGCAAACAGAAAACAGATCGTCATCGATCTTGACCCGGCCAATTCCATCTTCCGGCGAAAATATTCCAATCATTGGTCTTGGAACATGGGAAGTGTTCGATGTCGATCTGACGCCGGACAAAGAAAAGTCGCTCGGAGATTTGCTTGCGCTTTTCGTAAAACTGGGCGGACGGGTAATTGATTCTTCTCCGATGTATGGCCGTTCCGAAGCAGTAATCGGCCAACTGGCGACCGGTCGAGGACTGCTGGACCAGTTATTCTTGGCCACTAAAGTCTGGACGCAGGGCAAGCAAGCCGGGATTGAATCGATGGAACGCTCGCTCGCGCGCTTGCAAACAAAACGCATTGATCTGATGCAGGTGCACAATCTGATCGATGTGGAAGCGCAACTGTCCACCATGCGCGACTGGAAAGCGCAAGGCCGGTTCAAATACATCGGCATCACCCATTACAACTCCAGCGCGTTCGCAGAGGTGGAAAAAGTCTTGCGCCGCGAGAAGCTGGATTTTCTGCAGATCAACTATTCGATCCAGGAACGTGAAGCCGAGCAACGGATTCTTCCGCTCGCGCAGGACCGTGGGGTGGCAACGATCGTCAATCGGCCTTTTGGCGGCGGCGATTTGTTCGGCCGGATTCGTGCAAAACCGCTGCCGGATTGGGCGGCGGAGTTTGATTGCTCCTCTTGGGCGCAGCTTTTTTTGAAATGGATCCTGGCGTCGCCGGCAGTCACCTGCGCAATTCCGGCAACAAATAATCCAACCCACTTGCAAGATAACATCATGGCTGGCCGCGGAAGGATGCCCGACGCGAACATGCGTCAACGCGTATTAGAACTTGTCACTTTGTTCTAGCCGTTATAAAATCTCTGGCGATTGGCCTTGACACGAAGAAACCTCCGATTTTTTCGAAGAAATGAGTTGCGAAGGCAGCGGTCTTGCTTGATAGGTCGCGGTTTGATGCGAAGAACCTCTCCCCTTGCCCGATTTTTCCTGATCGTCGCTGGCTGCAGCCTTGTCGGCGTAACGGCCTCGCAAGCGCAAGTCCTCGCGGCAGCGAAAGCGAAAGCAAAGTTTCTTTTTAAGAGCGCCGATGGCAAGACCGATTCGGCTGAGATCATTACCAAGTATGCCCCGAGTAAAATCGTGCATCCTTTCCCAAAAACCGATTCGAGCATCGACCCGAAGTTGTCTCGAGCTGCGACTATTGCCGAGGATCGGGCCCATGCGCATTCGCGCGAGCAATGCTGGCATTACGTGAAAGAAGCCCTGGTTGCTTCGGGCATCATCAGTTCCTATCCGAAAAGCGTTTACGCGAAAGAGGCAGGACGCGAGCTAGTCAGCAATTACGGATTTAAAAAATTAGCGGTCCACGACCCATTCCAAGCGCCGGTCGGCGCCGTGCTGGTGTACGGCGCGAGCAGAGGTGCAGGCCACGTGGAGATTCGAACCAAAGATGGTTTCGTGAGCGATTTCAGATCGAAGATTCCCTCCCGCCGTCCCCTGCTTGGCGTTTACGCAAAGTCGTAGCGCGACGTTGCTGATCGCGGCTTAACCGGTCTGGTCTTCGGCCAGTACAAACCGATACCCAATCCCAGGCTCGGTCTTGATTAGGCACGGATTAAGCGGGTCCGGCTCAATCTTTTGCCGTAAATGGGTGACGTAGACGCGCAGATATTGTCGATGTTCTTCAGACTTCGGTCCCCAGATCTCACGCAAGATGTGGCGATGGGTAAGAACACGTCCGGAATGCCTAACAAATAATCGTAAGAGTGCATATTCGGTTGCCGTCAGTTTGACTTCGCGGCCTGCGCGCGTTACGGCGTGAGCCGTCAGATCAACAATCAGGTCGCCCTGTTTAAAAACGGAAACTTCTTCGGCTGGTCGCGTTTTGCGCTGAGCCGCGCGCAAACGAGCCAGTAACTCGGGCGTGCCAAAGGGTTTCGTGACATAATCGTCGGCCCCGGCATCGAGTGAGGCGACCTTGCCCCGTTCGTCGTCGCGGACGGAAAGAATAATGACCGGCACCTCGCTCCATTCGCGCAAACGCTTCAAAACTTCGAGACCTTCCATATCTGGAAGCCCAAGATCGAGCAGAACAATGTCCGGACGCCGACCCGCGACTTCGATCAAGCCCTGCTGGCCGGTCTCGGCCTCGCAGACTTCATATTTTTCCCCTTCAAGGACCATCCGCAAGAGCCGGCGTATCTGTACTTCGTCATCGATGATGACTGCGATGGGTCTCATTCGGCGCAAAAACTCAGCTGGCCAGGACTATGTCGGGGCGCGAGCCTCAGCCAGCACAGCTTGATTTGCCTCGGTTGGCAATCGCATCGGCTCACCGATCGGAAGACGGATGGAAAAGCGCGCTCCGCCCTCTACCCGGTTTTGCGCCACGATTTGGCCGTTGTGCGCTTCCACTAATTGACGGGCAATGGAAAGCCCGAGACCAAGGCCACCGGGCGCTGTGCCCGGACGACGATAGAATTTTTCGAAAACTTTGTGCTCTTCGCCCGCGACCAGACCGGGCCCGTGATCGGCGACGGAAAACACGAGCATCGAGTTGTCCCGCGCCACGCTCACTTCAATCGGGAGCTTGCTCGCTCCGTGCAAGGCGGCATTTACCAGGACCGCTATCAATGCCTGCTCTAGTAAGCCAGCGTCCACAGAAATCATCGGTAAATCTTTGGCGATACTGAGCTTGACAGCTTTGTCCTTTAGCCCCGCGCGCCTGACCGATTCGCGCAAGAGTTCGACCGGATCACACCACTCCCGCACCGGCTGCAACAAACCGGATTCCAGACGCGTAGCATCGAGAAGATGGTCGACCGTGCGGGTCAGACGCTGAACAGCCAGCTTCAGTTCGGCACGATCCAGTTGCGGCTGTTGCAGCGCAACGGATGCGGCCGCCAGCGGCGTTTTCAGCTCGTGCGAGACAGAATCGAACAGCGCCCTCTGCAATTTCTCAGATTGGCGTGCGACCTGAGCAGTCCGGCTTTCATCCAGAGCCCTTTCCTTGTTCACGAATAATGCGAGTTGCGCAGCAAATGCATCCAGCAACTCCCGCTGCTCGATCGTTGGCGGGAATTCGAGACGGATCGTCAGCACGCCCTCGGCTGAATCACCCGTAATCAGCGGGATGTGCAACGATTCGGCATCGGGCAACGTGTCGGTTGATCTTCCGGCGCTTTCCCTTTTTTGAAACGCCCACGTTGCCACACTTTCATCTTTGGTCGACGGCGTAAACGTGCTCGCGGGATGCCTGGATAAGCCGCTTTCATCACGCAGCCAGACAGCTACCTCGGCGTTGAAACTGTTCTTGATCAGCTCCAGAACTTTGGGCAGCGCTTCGTCCAGATCGCGACTGGCTGCAAGAGCGCGAGTGAATCGATACAACGCTATTGCGCGTTCCTCGCGTCGGCGTTCGGCTTGCTCGCGTTGTCGCAGCTCTGTCGCCAGGTGACCGACGACCACTGCAATTACGAAGTAGGCGCCGAACATCAGCAGATCCGGCAGCTGACTTATGTAAAAGGTGAAACGTGGCGGGACGAACAGAAAATCCCAGAGCAGTGCGCTCAGAGCCGCCAAAAAAAGTGTCGGCCATCGCCGTAGTCGCAGCCCGGCGAGCACAACCGCAAACAAGTAAAAGAGCGCAACGGCCGAATAACCGGTGAGGTCCAAAATTGACAGTGAAAAACCAGTGACGGCGGCGGCAATCGCGAGCGCAATCCAAAAATCGCCCCATGGCGCGCGCGCCAGACGCTCGCCGAGCGATTCCCGGCGCGGTTGTGCCGTTTCTTCCGACGGAATGATATGAATGTCGATGTTGCCGCTGTGACGCACCAGCCAGCGCAGCGAATCGCGCTTCCAGAAATAAAGCCAGCTCGGGCCGAGCGGTTTTCCAATTACGATTTGGGTCACGTTATGTTCACCGGCGACGCGCAACAACGCTTCACCAAGATCGGTCCCCGCTGTCGAGACAACTTCTGCCCCGAGCTGTCGTGCCAGTGCCAGGTAGCGCGTCAATCGCGTTTGTTCTTGCTGTGACAACTGCCGAGGCTGCTCAATGTTGGCCACAATCCAGGAAGCTTCCATGGAGGAGGCGAGCCTTCGCGTGTAGCGAATTAAACGCTCTGAGTATGGACTTGCGCTGACCGCAACCAGTAGCCGATCTCCGCTCTTCCATGGCCCGGTAATCCTTTCCTCCGACATGATCTCGCGCAGGTCGCGGTCGACATGTTCCGCCACCACCCGCAGGGCCATTTCACGCAGAGCGGTAAGATTGCTCTCACGGAAAAAATTTTGCGCGGCATATTGCGCACGCTCGCCAACGTAAACCTTGCCCTCAGCCAGACGAGATCGAAGCTGTTCCGGAGTCAGGTCGACGAGAATAATTTCATCGGCCAGATCGACAATCGAGTCGGGCACCGTTTCGTTGACGGTGATTCCGCTGATTTGCCTGACCACATCGCTCCGGCTGGCCACATGCTGGACATTGAGCGTTGAGTAGACATTGATGCCGGCATCGAGCAATTCGAGAACATCTTGGTAACGCTTCGGATGGCGGGAACCGGGCGCATTGGTGTGAGCGAGTTCATCTACCACCGCCAAACCCGGATGCCATGTCAGGATCGCATCCAAATCCATCTCGCTGAGCTTCGTGCCGCGGTAGTCGACTTGTGTTCGGGGCATGATCGGCAGGCCCTCGAGCAAAGCTTCGGTCTCCTTCCGGCCATGGGTCTCCGCGATTCCAATCACCACTTCGCAACCTTCATCGTGTTTTTGCCGCGCGGCCTGGAGCATGGCGTAGGTCTTGCCAACCCCGGGAGACATTCCAAAAAAAATCTTTAGCTTGCCCCGAGTTGATTCCACTTCCTCGCGCTTCAGTTGCGCAAGAAGTGCATCGGGATCAGGCCTTTTCGCCTCGCTCATTTAATGATTCTACTCTCTCTTTTTTTCGGCGCACCTTCGAAGCGGCTTTCGGTATGGTAGCCGGGCTAGGCAAGAGTAGCCGCGATCGACAAGTAAAGAGCGAACAGGAAGCCGGCGACTGTTGGCAGGACGACAAGGGAACCAGCTTCATTCAGCGCCTCAGGAATCATTGCGTGGGCAACCAGCGCCAGCACAGCTCCGCCCGCCAGAGCCTGGCAAAAAATTGCCATCAGTGAATCGGAACTTCCGATTAAGGTCTTGCCGATTGCAGCCGCGACGATGCCGGCGATCAGAACGGTCGACCAAAGTAAGAAAATTTTCCTGGGCCGAAACCCAGCCCGTGTCAGCATCGCAGCGCTGGCAGCTGCTTCTGGGATTCCACCAAGAAACATCCCCAGCATGAGTGTGAGGGACAGACTTCCCAGTCCCCGGAAATTCGCTCCGATCACAATGCAGCCGGGGAT
>DASPUI010000026.1:0-8591 GCA_035622995.1 Chthoniobacterales bacterium | reverse complement strand
TCACCGCCGCGATCACGCCACTGAAGTCCGGTTCGTGTCCGACGAGCATCAAATCCTCGTTCGAGTACCGTTCGAACAAAGATTCCAGCTCTCGCTTGCCGAAACCTGGCGCGAGCAGTTTTTCCTGGCGGCATTTCGTTTTCAAATGTTCGGCCGCAATTTCCGCCGTCTGGGCGGCGCGGGGGAGCGGGCTGGTCAAAATCAACGATGGTTTCGCTTTGATCCTCTTCAGCAATTTACCAACTTCGCGCATTTCTTTCTTGCCGCTCTTGGTCAATGGCCTCTCGTCATCAGGTTTTTTCCAATCCGGCCAGTCCGCTTCACCGTGTCTAAGAAAATAAAGCAACATGTCGATCTCCCCGATTTACATGATCCTCCATTTCGGTCGTTGCGTTCGCGGATTCATTTGCCACAAGCGCGTCCCGCCGAGGAATGCGTTTCGGTTGAAACCGCGTTCGACCCCGTCGGGGAGGTGGTCAAGTTTTTTTGCATTGCCGCCGCCCAGAACCACATAATCGGCAATGACCGACTTTTTTAACTGCGCGACGGCCCGATTTACTTCGCGCCTCCATTGCTTCTCACCCAATTTGCTGATGCCCGCTCTTCCCAAAAAATCTTCGATGATGTGATGATCGGGGTAAGGCAGGTCGCCCAGCTCAAGCGGCAGGACATTGTTCTCCCAGATGAGAGTCGAACCAAGGCCAGTGCCGAGACCGAGAAAAAGCATCCGTCCTCCGCGATAACTGCCCAACGCCTGCATCGCCGCGTCGTTCACCACCCGCACCGGTTTGCCGAACGCTTTGATGAAATTAAATCCAACCCAGCCCCGGCCGAGATTCTTTGGTTCGGCGACGATGCGTCCGTTCACCACCGGCGAGGGAAACCCGATCGAAACAAGGTCGAATTTCCATCCATCGAGCAATTGCTTGATGCCGGAAACCATTCGCGGCGGCGTCATTTTTCTTCCAGACTTGAATTTTCGCTTTTGCGCGCGCGAAATCATCAGCTTCACGTGATTGCCGCCAACGTCGATCACCAAAATTCTCTTCCTCACGTGCGTTTGGGAGGAGGAGGCGCAACAGTGATCGGAACCAATTTATCGGCCGGCGGAGGTTTTTTGCGGCCCTGTTTCTTTGCGCGCTCGCGCGAAAGTTCGCGGAAGTGCCATTGCGCTTGAGATCTCGGTTCCAGACCTTCCGGCTTCAGGCGACGATAAGTTCCGTCCGGCTGCAACTCGCGCGACTTGACCCGATCGTCCAGGAAACGCGGCAGCACTTCGTTAATTATGTTGTCGCGCAGCGCCGGCGTTTCAATCGGAAAAGCAACCTCCACTCGCCGCAGGAAATTTCGGGGCATCCAATCGGCGCTGGACAAGAACACTTCCGGCTGGCCGGCATTGGCGAAATAATAAATCCGGCTGTGCTCGAGAAAACGTCCGACGATGCTGATGACTCGAATATTTTCGCTCAAGCCAGGGATTTTCGGCCGCAAACAACAGATGCCGCGCACGACCAGATCCACGGTGACTTCGGCGCAAGAAGCTTCGTAGAGCTTTTCGATAATCTCCTGGTCGACCAGAGAATTTAACTTCGCGATGATCCGTGCGGGCTTGCCGGCGCGGGCATGTTTAATTTCGCGTTCGATCAGCCCGATCAGTCGCTTTTTTAAATCGAACGGCGCGACCATCAATTTTTTTAAACCTGGATAACCGGCCAGACCGGTAAGCGTGTTAAAAACGGTCGCCACTTCCTCAGTTAGCTCGGGATTGCTCGTGAGAAGACCGAAATCTGTGTAAATCCGGGCGGTGCGCGGATGATAATTCCCGGTTCCGAGGTGGACGTAGCGACGAAGCTGGTCAGCGTCGCGCCGAACAATCAGCACCGCTTTGCAATGAGTTTTTAACCCAACCACTCCATAAATGACGTGCGCACCCGCCTGCTCGAGCCGGCGCGCCCATTGGATGTTTACCGCTTCATCAAATCGCGCGCGCAATTCGACGATGGCAGTCACCTGTTTGCCGGCGTTCGCGGCCTCAATCAGCGCCTCCACGATGGCGGAATCGCCGCTGGTTCGATAAAGCGTAATTTTGATTGCGAGCACCTGCGGATCCTGCGCCGCCTCTTCAATCAAATCGACGATCGGATCGAAGCTGTCGTACGGGTGGTGCAAGAGGACGTCCTGTCGCCGCATCACTTCGAACATGTCGGCATGCGGTGGCAGCGCCGGGTCGCGTCCCGGCTGAAACGGACGATCTTTCAAATTGGCAAACGCGTCATTGGTAATCAACGGCGTCAAATGCGTCATGGTGAGCGGACCATCGACCTTGTAAGTGTCGGCTTCGGTCAAATCGAAGAATCGCCAGAGCAATTCGAGAAAATCCTTGGGGCAATCGGCTTCGACTTCAAGTCGCACTGCATCGCCGCGACTGGAGCGCCGCAATTCCTGTTCGATCGTCCGCAGAAGATTCTCCGCTTCTTCTTCGTCTATATAAAGGTCGCTGTTGCGAGTGACGCGGAAAGCATGCGCGCCATCCAGGATCAAACCGGGGAAAAGCTCGGCAATGTAGTGCTTGATCAGCGAGGCGAGGTAAATGTACTCCCACGGCTCGTCTTTGCCTTTGCCGCGCGGCATTAAAATCAGTCGCGGAACCACCCGCGGAACCTGGACGATGGCGAGCAGCGGTTCACCGCCGCGCTGTGCTTTAGCCCGCACCAGCAGATTGTGACTGCGATTCAGCAGGTGTGGGAATGGATGACTGGCGTCGACGGCCAGCGGGGTCAGCATTGGAAGAACTTCCTGCTGAAAGTAACGATGGGCCCACGCCGCCCTTTTCGAGCCTAATTTTGAGACCTCACGCACTCGAATCCCGTTTTGCTCGAGCGACGGCTGCAATTCGTTATTCCAAAGAGCGTATTGGGTCGCGACCAATTCGCGCACGAGCCGTTGAATGCAATCGAATGTTTCAGTCGGACTCAACCCGTCGGGGCCGACGTCACTCGTCGCGCTCTCGATCTGCTGCTTGATTCCGGCCACTCGAATTTCGAAGAACTCATCGAGATTCGAACTAAAGATGGTGACGAACTTGACCCGCTCGATCAGCGGCTGCGTCGGGTCCTGCGCCTCCTCCAGAACGCGGCGATTGAACTCTAGCCAGCTCAACTCGCGATTAATGAAATTCTTCGGATCGGAAAAATCCCGCACCGGCGCCAACTCAATCGCCTTGGTTCGAACTGACTTTGTTTGATCGAGCACCACTTCTACTTCGGTTTCCTTGGTGCTCGTCTGTTGCATTATACTAAGATCAACAATTGAGCGACGGAGGCAAACCCGCGCGAATGGTTCGAACTGGCGGGAGCTCCACGGCTAGTCCGATGCAGCAACAGCCTGGTGGCGAATGTCCTCCGCGGCCGCCGCGTAGACTGCATCTTCCGCAATGTTGGTTGCGTGATCGCCGACTCGCTCGAGACAGCGGCCGATGAAAATCAAATTTAAATAGCCGCGCAGTTGGTTTGGTTCCTGCGCCATTCGATCGATCAATTTTCGGCTGGCCGCACGATTTAATTCATCGAGCTTTTCGTCCCGCGGCACGATCGCGCGACCGAGATCAACATCCTCGCGAACATAAGCATTGACGGCGTCTTTGAACATCGACATCGCTTGTTCGTAGAGCGGCCGGATCAATTCCACCTCCGGTAATGGTGGATGCTGGTTCAACTTGCGCGCCCGCCGCGCAATCGTTGTTCCCTGATCGGCCATCCGCTCCAGATTTGAGCTCATCTTCATCGCCGCAACAACGCGGCGCAAATCGGAGGCAACCGGTTGAAAGCGCAGGAGAATGTCTACGCCGTCTTTGTCGATCTGTTTTTCAAGCTGATCAATCTCTTCATCATCCGCGATGGCGGTGGCGCACAGCGTGTCATCACGCTGCCAGAGACCTTTCATCGCGCGCTCCAAGCTGCGCTCGGTTAATCCCGCCATCATTAGGACGTTATTGCGGAGAGATGCCAACGCCTCATCGAAGGGCGCGAGAATATGTTTGGGCGAAATCATGCTGATGTTTGCCTCCAAGCCCGCTGTCGTTTCAATTCAATCACGTCCTTTGAAATAGAGAAGATCAGTTCGTTGGCCACAATCTATTAAATGTTACGTTTCTGCAACGGCCGGCCACCTTTTGCTTTCATTCGCTTTTAATGGGCAAAATGACGCTGACCCTGGTTCCCTTGCCGGCTTCACTTTCGGCTTCGGCGCGGCCCCCATGAAGTTGCGCGATATGTTTGACAATCGACAGGCCAAGGCCGGTCCCGCCAAGGGCACGGCTGCGCGCTTTATCCACGCGATAAAAGCGCTCAAAAATGCGCGGCAAGTCCTCCTTGGCAATCCCCGTTCCATTGTCAGTTACACACAGAACGAGGTCGCCGTCCCGTTGACTTGCCTGCAAACCGATTTTGCCATTCTGGGGCGAATATTTGACCGCGTTGTCAATTAGGTTGTAGAGAACTTCCTGCAGTCGGGCTTCGTCCGCACGCAGCGGCGGCAATGATTTCGGCAAATCGACGGTGACCTTCAAATTTTTCTCGGCCAGCTTTTTTTCCCAATCGCGAACGACATCGGCAAACAACTTCGATAAATCGATCTGGCTCATTTGCAATTTTGAACCGCCGGATTCCAACTTCGCCAACGCCAGCAAATCATCCACCAGCCGACCAAGCCGCCGGGAGTGACGATCCATCACTTCCAGAATGCGGGTGGATTCCTCCGTCGAAATATTGGGATCGTCGCGGAGCGTCTCGATGTATCCGCGCAGGATTGACAACGGTGTGCGCAACTCGTGAGAAACGTTGGCCACGAAATCTTTTCGAATTTCATCGGCCCGTTTCAGTTCGGTAATATCGTGAATCAAGAAAACGGCACCGCTGGTACGGCCAAGTTCGTTTTTCATCGGCACTCCGCTCATTTGCATTTGGCGATTGGAGATCACCAGCTCGCGACGAACCGCCTGGCCCGTCTGCAGGGTCTCGGCCACCGCTTGCTCAATCGATACATCCCGGACGGCTTCGAGCAAAGGCTGGCCTAACGAATCGTCATTCAAGCCAAACAAGTCGCGAAAAGTTCGATTGAGGAGGGTAATGCGCCGCTCCGCGTCCACCACCAGCAAGCCCTCCGGCATGGCACCGAGAATCGTTTCGCTTCCGGCCAAGCGTTCAGCCAATTCTTGACCCAGCTTCTGGCGGCCGACGAACAATTCTTCCAAGGCAAGACCCACCCGCCGCGGCGAGAGAGCCCCTTCCACTAAAAAGGTCGTGGGCCGCCCGCCCTGCGCGATTTGCCTAACGATCTCTTCGATTTGTCGCCAGGGAGAAACCCATTTTAGCCAGACAACGTAAGAGAAAATGACGGTTGCGCCGATGCCAGTCGCGAGTCCGAGCCAAAACATTCGTTAGTCTTCTCGTACTCGGTAACCGAAACCACGCACCGTCTCAATCAGGTCGCCCGATTTACCAAGTTTCTCGCGCAGGCGCCGGACGTGAGTGTCCACCGTACGGGTATCAATCACGCTCTCGTAACCCCAAACCTCGTTCAGTAAACGGTCGCGGTCCTGAACCCGGCCACGCCGCTGCATTAAGGTTCTTAAAAGCCTGAATTCCAGGCTGGTAAGATTGATTTGTTTTCCTTCCACCGAAACTTGATGACGCACCGGATCAATCATGATTGGGCCGGCGCTGAGGCGTTCATCGCTCTGCTCCGGCGTCGCGCCCCGGCGCAAGATCGCGCGGATACGCAACAGCACTTCGCGTGGACTGAATGGTTTGGTCACGTAATCGTCAGCTCCAAACTCCAGACCGACGATCCGGTCGATCTCTTCCGCCTTGGCCGTCAACATCAGAACCGGAATATGCTTGGTGCTGGGATCGCTTTTCAAAATCTTGCAAACCTCAAGGCCCGACATCTTCGGCAGCATCAAATCTAGAATGATCAAATCGGGTCTGTCCGAGCGCGCCTTGTTGAGTCCAGCGGCTCCATCACTCGCAGTGGAAATATTGAAGCCCTGCACTTTGCGCAAGTTGAGTGCGAGAAGATCGACCACGTCTTTCTCGTCTTCGATCACGAGAATGCTTTTGCGGGATGCTTCCATCGGCCGCAGGCCTCGGTCATTACTACTTCGGTTCGGCCGCCACGTCCGGTTTCGTACCGGTTTTCTCGTTCAGCGCCTGAGTAAATTCCTGGAGACCGGAAACGATCTGCGGAGCTTTGCTCAAAACCGTGCTGGCAAGTTTCTCCGCATAGTCGGGCCGGCGCTGCGACATCTCGGACAACGCCATCATCACCGCAAGCGCATTGTTAATCGAGTGTTTGATCTCGCTAAACCTCTTCTGCAAACGGACTAATTCCTCGAGCGAAATGCTTTTGTCGGGATCATTCATATTCGCGGATTTTCGCTGGAGAAAACGACTGGCTGTGCTTGACTGAAAGGTTCGACCTTTTTCGTCTAGATGCCTGCGGAAGTTATCAAGATCAGTGGTGCGCGCCAGCACAATTTGAAAAATCTGAACGTGGAAATCCCACGGGAGAAGCTGGTCGTCGTCACCGGTTTGAGTGGCTCGGGCAAATCGTCGCTTGCGTTCGACACCCTTTACGCCGAGGGCCAGCGCCGCTACGTCGAAAGTCTGTCCGCCTACGCCCGGCAATTTCTCGATCAAATGGAAAAACCGGACGTTGATTTCATTGAAGGACTTTCGCCTGCAATTGCAATTGAGCAGCGGAGCGCCGGTGCAAATCCGAGATCCACCATTGCCACCACCACCGAGATTTACGATTATCTGCGCATTCTCTTTTCGGCCGTCGGGCAACCGCACGATCCTCGAACCGGCCAGCCAATTTTTCGACAGACGCCGCAACAGATTGTCGATCAGATCCTGGCTTATCCGGTGGAGAGTAAAATCATTCTGCTCGCGCCGCTGATTCAAAATCAAATCGGGGAATTCCGCGACGTGATCGAAAAAGTGAAGCGCGAAGGTTTCGTTCGCATCCGGATTGACGGCGCGATTGCCGAACTTGGCCGGCCGGAGCCCATCCGTTTAAAGAAAAACGAGCGCCATACCATCGAGGCGGTGGTCGACCGCCTCGTCATTCGAGACGGGATTCGCGCCCGGCTGGCGGACTCCGTTGAAACGGCATTGAAATGGGGCGGAAACAAGCTCGTGATCTTACGGGCTGCTGCGGGGGCCGCGGAAAAGTGGCAGGAACTCCGTTATTCAACCGATTACGCGAGCGAATCTGGGTTTAGCTTGGGCGAATTGAGTCCGAAACATTTTTCGTTCAATAGTCATCTTGGCGCGTGTCCCGCGTGCCACGGACTGGGCACTCAGCTCGTGGTTGATCCCGAATTGATGATTTCGGATCCAACGAAAACAATTGCCGAAGGCGCAATTACGCCCTGGCGTCGAGGCACGAAACGGATGCAGGCGTACTATCGGCAGCTGCAAGGCGCGCTGGTGAAACATTTTCGCATCGATGAGGAAATTCCGTTCGCCGATTTGCCTAACGAATTCAAACAGGCACTCTATTTCGGCACGGACGGGAAGCCGATCGCAATGAATTTTGGCGGCAACGGCGAGAAGCAGATCGCAAAGCCATTTGAAGGACTGGTCCCGCAAATGCAGCGGCTATATGAGCAGACGGACAGTGAATTTACGCGAAACCGAATCCGTGGGTTCATGGCGCGTGTGCCATGCAAAGATTGCCGCGGCTCACGGCTAAAACCCGAAATTCTGGCGGTGACGATTAAGGGTCGGCATGCAGGGGAACTGAATATTCATCAGTTCAGCGAACAAACGATCGCGGCGGCGGCCGGTTACATTGCCTCTTTGGAATTAACACCGCAGCAAAAGACAATCGTGGCAGAAGTCGTTCGGGAAATCCAATCGCGACTGCAATTTCTGGTCGAGGTTGGCCTGGGCTATCTGACTCTTAATCGTGAGAGCGGTACATTGTCCGGCGGTGAGGCCCAGCGTATTCGCCTCGCTACGCAGATCGGTTCAGGCCTCGCTGGCGTTCTGTATGTCCTGGATGAGCCGAGTATTGGCCTTCATCAGCGAGATAACGGACGTTTGCTCGGCACCCTCCATCGTCTGCGTGATCTGGGCAATTCGGTGATTGTGGTCGAGCATGACGAGGAAACAATTCGGGCGGCTGATCACATTATCGACCTTGGTCCCGGCGCAGGGCCACGCGGTGGAGAGATTGTCGCGGAAGGTGGATTGGAGGATATTTTGGGAGCCAAGAATTCGCTGACGGGTGATTATCTTTCAGGAAGGGCGCGCATTCCCGTTCCGAAACAGCGCACCAAGCCACGGCCTAACGACTGGCTGACCGTTCGTGGCGCGGCCGAAAACAATTTGAAGGATATCGACGTCTCTTTTCCGCTCGGTTGCCTTACTTGCGTGACCGGAGTTTCAGGCAGTGGAAAATCAAGTTTGGTGGACGATATTCTGCGGCGCGCGCTCTTTCGCCGTTTCTACAACTCAAAGGAAAAACCCGGAGCGTTTCGCGAGCTGCGGGGCTTGGAGCACCTCGACAAGGCGATTGTCATC
>DASPUI010000025.1:0-13461 GCA_035622995.1 Chthoniobacterales bacterium | reverse complement strand
CCCAAATGATGCATTCGCCGAGATCAGGCTGCATCAAAATCAACAGACATGGGGCGCCAACAATTGCTCCGCACACTAATAGCCGCAGCATCGGATGCATCTGTTTGAACTGACTGAGGAATAGCGCCAGGACCATTATTCCGGCGACAACCGCCAATTGTGCGGGCTGGAAATTGATCGGGCCCAGATGAAGCCAGCTGCGCGCGCCGTAAACTTTCGAGCCGATGAATTTCGTCAGAATCAAGAAGAAGATACCGGCGATGTACAACGGCAACGCGCCCCAACGAATCCAGTGGTAATCAATCAGGCTTGCGACCATGAAAGCGAAAAATCCGACCACCACCCAATTGGCCTGCTTTCGCCAGAAATCGGCCGCGACCGGGTCTTCGCGCATGTAAGTGGCGCTGTAGATCGCAATCACGCCGAACACCGCCAGCGCCAGCATGACCAGCAGCAATAGCCAATTTAGTCCGAGCAGCTTTCGAAGAAACGGCGTCATTTCGCGGTTGGATTATACGCCGCGAATGGGTTTCGCAAAGCAAGCGCGAAGTTCTTTGGGCGCTGTCAAACGTCCTTTAGAAGCTAAATTACAGAGCGAGACTTAGTTCCGTTGGGCCAAGCCCTCAAAAGGAGGCGGTCGACATAACTCTTTTATAGATAGGCATTTATAATTAAAAATGAGGCGATTCAACAGCTTCTCTTGTTAGTTGGTCGAAGCAATCTTAAAATTATTCCCGACTTTGGATCGTTTGAGGGCAGGCTTATGGCGAGGAAAACGAAGAGGAAAATCGCGCATCCGAAACGCAAGATTGCGCGTTGCGAATTGCCAGTGCAATCGCAGCTCAATTTTCAGCACGAAGGCAAATATTTCGACCTGTACGAAATCTTTGACCGCTTGAACCAACGCCATTTTGGCCGGCGTCTTCGCGGCTACAAAGTGATCTGGGGTCGCCGCCGAAAGCAACGGCCGAAAGACTATTTTGTTTTTGGAACGATTCAGGAAGAAGATCGCGTAATCCGGATCAATCCATGGCTCGATCAGCCGTTTGTTCCGAGCTGGTTTTTGCAGTACGTGCTCTACCACGAAATGCTGCATTCGGTTGTGCCAGACGAGACTCGTCGCGGTCGGCGGCGAGTTCACACCGAAGAGTTCAAGCGCCGCGAACGTCAGTTCCCGCGCTACCACCGGGCACGCCGATGGGAGGAACAAAACCTCGCGCGTTTCCTGCGCTAGGCGTCACCGTTTTTGCGCCGCGACCGAACTTTCGCCGCTCTCAGACGGCGAGGGTGTCGTTGCGACGTTCTTCTTGATGAGATACCAGAGGGTCGTCGCGAGCAGCAGGGAGATCAACTTCGCTTGCCAGTTCTTCAGCAGCAGTCTCTTCATACGGTCCGTGCAATAAAATCTCGCTCAGGCGCTGGCGAAATGTTTCCGGTGTGAAATTGCGCTCAATTCGCCGTCGATGGCAAATGGAAATCGCACCGGTCTCTTCCGAGACGACCACCGCGACCGCGTCCGACTCTTCGGTAATTCCGAGTCCAGCGCGATGACGCAGTCCGAGACTGCGATCGAGCGTTTCGCGTTGGCTGACCGGAAAAATGCACGCTGCCGCGGCGATGCGACCATTTCGCAAAATCACTCCTCCGTCGTGCAATGCAGCTTTTGGGTGAAAAATTGTCAGAATCAATTCGACCGAAAAATCCGCATCGAGGCTCACTCCAGTTTCTTCGTAAACGCGAATCGACGTATCGCGCTCGATTGCGATCAACGCGCCAAACTGTTTGTTCGCCAATTGGGTGACCGCTTCCACAATGTCGTGCACGGTTTCACGCTTCTGGCTCGTCAGGGAAAAAATTGGATGCCCACCGAGTTCAGCCAGCCCGCGTCGCAGCTCCGGTTGAAAAATCACCACCAGCGCGATCGCCAAAAACACTGAAAAACTTCGCACGATCCATCCGATCACAACCAGGTTCAGCAGCGTTGAAATCAAGGTCAGAGTGAGAAAGACGATCGCCAGTCCAGTCAGCACTTTTGCCCCGCGCGTGCCGCGGAAATAAAGGTAGCCGTAATAAATTCCGACCGTGAGCAGGATAATTTCAAAAATGCTACGCCAGCTCTTCAGCCAGAGGTGAAGCAGTTGTTGGAAAATATCAGCGCTCAAGAACAGCCTCCGTCGTTCTCAACGCATCCGCATTTTCTTTCACGTCGTGCACACGAAAAATGTTCGCTCCTCGCGACCGCAATAATGCCGTCAGCGCGATGGTAGAAGCCAGACGTTGTTGCGCGCCGCCACCGGTGAGCTGGCCGAGAAATCCCTTTCGGGAAACGCCGACTACGATCGGCCGATGCTCCAATTGCAATCGGTCCAGATTCGCGAGCAGCTCAAGATTATGGTCGAGCGTTTTTCCGAAACCGATTCCGGGATCAAACGCGATAGCCATGGGTTCAACGCCGCACTCTATGGCCCGCTCATATTGTTGTCGAAAAAAAAGCGCCACTTCTTCGGTAACGTTGCCGTAACTGGGCGCGATCTGCATCGTTTTTGGTTCACCTTGCATATGCCCAATGATCACCGCGGCCTTTTTTTTTGCGACGAACGACAGCATTCGTTCATCACCTCGCCCGCCTGTCACGTCATTGACAATCGCGGCGCCGGTTTCCAGTGCAGCCCACGCGACATCAGATTTTGAGGTGTCAACCGAAATGAAGGCGTTGATCTTGTCGCGCAGCTGTTCGATCACTGGAATTACCCGGCGCAATTCTTCATCCGTTGAAACCGGGTGGGAACCAGGACGGGTCGATTCCCCGCCAACATCGACAACTTGCGCGCCTTCGGCGACCATCTGGACGCCTCGGGCAACTGCTTTCTCAATCGAAAAAAACTCGCCGCCATCTGAAAATGAATCGGGCGTTACGTTGAGGATGCCCATAATCATTCCCCGCTGTGAAAGATCGATTCCCTTATCGCCGATCTTCCACTGCATCGCGTGCATCATAAAATGAGACTAACACACGGGCTTTGTTATTCGACTTTCGTTCATCAGATCATCTTCCGCGTGAGTAGCGTCCCATCAATTCGGCCTTCGCCATTACATGTCCGCGCATTGCTGAATCCAGTTCGGCGCGTTTTGCGCTGGATTTCAAGTCAAGCATCCGATCCAGCGTGAAAATCCGAAAATAATAACGATGAGTTCCTGATGGCGGACAAGGTCCTCCGTATCCGGATTTGCCAAAGTCATTCCTTCCCTGGATTGCGCCTGCCGGCGCGCCGCCCTGACCAATCTCATTCGTTTTCGGATCGATATTCCAAACAATCCAATGGGTAAACGATCCACCGGGCGCATCCGGGTCATCCATAATCAGCGCAAGGCTTTTGGCTGCGGGCGGTGCGCCATCAAGATGCAACTGCGGGCTCGCGTCCGTCCCGTCACACGTAAATTTCGAAGGAATCTCTCCACCGTCTTGAAAAACCGAGCTTGTGATCTTCAATTGAGTACCTTCGGCGGCGATCAGTGCCGCGCCAATGCCAAGCGCCGCGAGCAGAAATCCTGCGATAAGATTTGCTTTCATCATTTCCA
Source organism: Chthoniobacterales bacterium (assembly GCA_035622995.1). Classification (GTDB taxonomy): domain Bacteria; phylum Verrucomicrobiota; class Verrucomicrobiia; order Chthoniobacterales; family UBA10450; genus DASPUI01. The sequence continues at coordinate 9,882 of DASPUI010000025.1, read as the reverse complement.
GTCAGATTTCCTTAGACCTCATCGGCACTAAGATATTGGTTAACTAAATGATTCAAAAGGGTAGCGAAGCAAAATCGAAGATTTTGGCATTGCTTGCCAAACGCGATTACCGCCCGCTCGATAAAAAACAGATCGCGCGCACGCTCGGTTTGAAGGGCGGCCAGTCGGGCGCACTCCGGAAAATGTTACGCGACTTGGAACGCGCGGGCGAGATCGTGCGCGTTCGCAAGGACTGCTACATTTTGCCGGCCGAAGCCGATCTGGTTACCGGCAAGCTATCGATTCATCAAGCGGGCTTCGGATTTCTAACGAACGAAAGGCTGGGACAACCCGACATTTTTATCGCCGCGGAAGATACCGGCACGGCGATGCACGGCGATCGCGTCGTTGCGCGAATCATGCGCGAATCTCGTTCGGGGAAGGGCAAAGCTCGGGCTGGACTGGCGGACAGACATCGCCTCGACCAGGGGCGGGTCATTCGGATTTTAGAACGCGCCCGGGATACGGTGGTCGGCACACTGCAACAATCTCGCAATTTTTACTACGTGGTCGCGGATGATCCTCGCTTCGTTCACAACGTTTACGTTCAACCTTTGAGAGATGGTCGATCAAGAGTGGGCGACAAAGTCGTCGTTCGACTCGAGGTTTGGGAATCGCGTCACGTTAATCCCGAGGGCGAAATCATCGAGGTGCTCGGGCGGGCCGGCGATCCTGGGATCGACATGCTTTCGATCATTCGGAAGTACGATCTGCCAACCGAGTTTCCAAAAAAAGTGGTCGACGAGGCGAATCGAATTCCGACCACAGTCGAGGCGCGGGCGGCCCAGGGCCGTGAAGATTTACGCGAAAAATTTATCGTGACGATCGATCCCGACGATGCCCGCGATTTTGACGACGCGATTGACGTCGAAAAAATCGGCACCCACGGTTGGCGGCTCGGAATTCATATCGCCGACGTCGCCGCGTACGTCACTCCAGGCAGCCCGCTCGATCACGAAGCGCGGAAGCGCGGAAACAGTGTCTACTTGCCCGATCGGGTAATTCCGATGTTGCCCGAGCGGTTGAGCAACGGCGTTTGCAGCTTAAATCCCGGGGTCGACCGCCTGACGCATTCCGTTTTCATTGAGTTCGATAAAAATGGAAGGTCCAGGCATGCACGCTTCGCAAAAACGGTTATCCGAAGCGCGCGGCGCCTGACCTACAAACAGGCCTACGCCGTTCTGCAGGGTAAACCGAATGATGAACTAAGCCGGCGTTTGCATCTTGCGTGGGAACTCGCTGCGTTGTTGCGTCGAAAGCGTTTTGAACACGGTTCGCTCGATCTTGATTTCCCGGAAGTTAAAGTGCGCCTCGACCCCGATAGCGTACCGGTCAAGCTCGAACGAGTCGAAAACGATGAATCACATCAGTTAATCGAAGAATTCATGCTCGCGGCTAACGAAGCGGTCGCAGGCGAGCTGCGACGTCGCGCGATTCCGACAATTTATCGCGTCCACGAAAACCCCGATCCGGAGAAGCTGGCTGAGTATCGAGAATTCGTGCTTAGCTTTAATTACAAAGTCGGCGATCTCTCGAATCGCAGCGAAATCCGGCGTTTTCTCGCTTTGACCCGTGGCAAACCGGAAGAACAGGCTCTCAAGATCGGATTGCTCAAAAGTTTGAAACGCGCGCGCTACGCGTCACGGCCGCTCGGCCATTACGGCCTGGCCAAGGCGAATTACTTGCATTTTACGAGTCCGATCCGCCGGTACGCCGATCTGGTCGTGCATCGTGCGTTGGCCGACCGCAACTCTGCGCGCCGATCCGGAATCGACATCGGCGAAATCGATTCAATCGCGGGGCACATCTCGGACACGGAACGCAATGCAGCCGAAGCGGAGATCGATGCCGTTCGCGTAAAAACGCTGGAATTCTTTCAGCGCCAATTGGAAATGCGACACCCGCAGGTCTTTCGCGCGCAAATCATGGAGGTTCGCAACTATGGATTGCTGGTCGAGCTGCCGGATGTTTTGACGACCGGGCTGATTCATATTTCGTCGCTGACGGACGACTTTTACGTCTTCGATGCCGCCCAGCGTCGCTTGATTGGCCGCCGGTCGCGAAGGCGGTTTTCGATCGGTGAGCAGGTGCGGGTTTTCGTTGCGCGTGTCGACCCGTTCAAAAGGCAGATCGACTTCGCCCTGGCGGATCAACCATCAGGCCGAGTCATCCGACGAAGGTGACATTTGCGTAAATTTTTTGCTTCCTTTCTCGTAGCCGAAGTGCCTAGACTCCCCCGGTTGCAGAAAATGGATAACATCATCGAGGCTAAACAGCTGCAAATCGAACGTAAGCATTTTCACGTGGAATTTCGGGAGAACGATCGGGGGAAATTCCTGCGCATCACAGAAGAAGCCCACGGCCGACGGAACACGATCATTGTGCCGAGCACCGGGGTGGACGATTTCACGGCCGCAATCAGCGAAGTGGTCGTGAATGCGGATCGCGCGCCGGTCTGATCCCAAGTCGAGCGCGACGCTTGATTCTTATTCTGCGTGCGCCGATGGCACACGCGCGTTGACACCTCAATTCGCGGAATTAGTGTGGCGCGCTCGTCTTGAATCCAGTGCGCATGGCTAAGAAAACAAAATCACCTCGCCGCGACTCGCGGCAGCATTCCAAACCGACCGTAAGCCGGAAGTCGACTCCTTCCAAAAAACAGGCGCCTAAATACGTTTATTATTTCGGCGACGATCGTGCCGAAGGCACGGGCAAAATGAAGCCTCTTCTCGGAGGCAAAGGCGCAAACCTGGCGGAGATGACCCGGATCGGTTTGCCGGTCCCGCCGGGATTCACGATTACCACCGAAGTCTGTACTTACTTTTACGAACACAATCGAAGTTATCCGCCAGAGTTGAAAGCGGAGGTCGCCGAAGCGCTGACGAAACTCGAACACTCGGTGGACAAAAGATTCGGCGATCAAGATCGTCCGCTTTTGGTTTCAGTCCGTTCCGGGGCGCGCGATTCCATGCCCGGGATGATGGACACGATTCTCAACCTCGGAATGAACGACGAGGTGGTGGAGATCGTAGGCAAGAAAACAAGAAACGCGCGGTTCGCCTGGGATTCCTATCGCCGGTTCCTGCAAATGTATGGCGATGTCGTGATGGGCGTCCAAAAGCGCGCGGGCGAAGATCACGAACCGTTCGAGAGCGTGATCGAGCGTTTAAAAGATGAGCGCTACGGCAAACACGATTTTCCGGATGTGAAACTGACCGTGAGCGACTTGAAGGAACTTGTCAGGCGTTTCAAAGATTTAATCGACGAACGCGCCGGCAAATCGTTTCCGCAAAATCCGATGGAACAACTTTGGGGCGCGATTGGCGCCGTTTTCGGTTCGTGGATGAACGACCGCGCGATGGTTTATCGCCGCAAATACGGAATTCCACACGACTGGGGCACTGCGGTCAATGTCCAGACGATGGTCTTTGGAAACATGGGCGAAACCAGCGCAACCGGAGTTGCTTTCACCCGCGATCCGGCCAGTGGCGAAAAGGTTTTTTATGGCGAGTATTTAGTCAACGCGCAAGGCGAAGACGTGGTGGCGGGCGTACGCACGCCGCATCCAATTGCCCAGCTTGCGAAGGAGATGCCGGTAGCACACGAAGGGCTGATGCAGGTTCGCCACAAACTCGAGCAGCACTTCAAGGACATGCAGGATCTCGAGTTTACGGTGGAAGACAATCGTCTTTACATTTTGCAAACGCGCAATGGCAAACGCACCGGCCATGCGGCCGTCCGCATCGCCGTAGACATGGTGGATGAAGAATTAATTACTAAAAAAGATGCGGTGAAGAGGATTCCAGCCGATTCGCTCGCACATTTGCTCGCGCCGATATTTGACCGGCAATCAGCTGGCAAGGCAAAAAAGATCGGAAGCGGACTTGCCGCCGGACCTGGCGCGGCGAGCGGACATGTTGTCTTCAGCGCGGAAGAGGCAGTCCGCCGCGCAGAGAAGGGTCAAAAGGTCGTGCTTGCCCGGATCGAAACCTCTCCGGAAGACTTGCGCGGCATGATCGCAGCCGAAGGAATTCTTACGGCGCGCGGCGGCGTCTCATCGCATGCGGCATTAGTCGCACGGCAAATGGGAAAAGTGTGCGTCTGCGGCGCGACTGGAATTCAAATCGATTATCAAAAGCGCGAGCTTCATGCCAGCGGCGCCACTCTGAAACAGGGCGATTACATTTCGATCGATGGGACAGCAGGCGACGTCTTTGCCGGCGAAGTCACGACTGCACCCTCGGAAATCGTTCAGGTTCTGGTCGACCGCACTTTGCAGCCGAAACAGAGTCTCACTTATCGCGAGTACGAAAAATTGATGAAATGGGTGGATGAGTTTCGAACGCTTGGCGTCCGGACAAATGCCGACACTCCGGAACAGGCGAAGAACGCGATTGCATTTGGCGCTGAAGGAATTGGGCTTTGTCGAACCGAGCACATGTTCTTCGAAGGCAATCGGATCGACGCTGTCAGGGAAATGATTCTGGCAAAGACGAAAGGCGCGCGTGAGACCGCCCTCGCGAAATTGCTCCCGTACCAAAGGGCAGATTTTGTCGGCATCTTTACCGCACTGAACGGTCTTCCGGCGACAATTCGCTTTCTTGATCCGCCGCTGCACGAGTTTCTTCCGCAGGAAAAAGCGCAGCAGCTCGATCTCGCCCATAAACTGCACGTGACTACCGACGAGATCGCCCGCCGCGTCGATGAGTTGCACGAGTTCAATCCAATGCTCGGCCATCGCGGCTGCCGGCTTGGTATAACCTTCCCGGAGATTTCCGAAATGCAGGCACGAGCGGTCTTCGAAGCGGCGGCAGAAGTTCAAAAAAGAGGGATTAAGGTGCGACCCGAGATCATGATTCCGCTCGTCGGATTTCCGAAAGAGCTCAAGTTACAAATCGATATTGTTCGCCGGGTGGCCGATGACGTATCGAAGGCGAAAAGCGCAAAGTTCAATTATCTCGTCGGCACGATGATCGAGATCCCGCGCGCGGCATTGCGAGCGGACGAGATTGCGCGCGATGCGCAATTTTTCAGCTTTGGCACGAACGATCTCACCCAAACGACGCTTGGGATGAGCCGCGACGATTCCGGCAGTTTCCTGCCGGCGTATATCGAGCGTGACATTGTCGAAACAAATCCGTTTGCCTCAATCGACCAGAAAGGAGTAGGCGAATTAATGGAGATAACGCGGGATCGCGGGCGCAGGACAAGGCCGGATATCAAACTCGGCATTTGCGGCGAACACGGGGGCGAACCGTCGAGCGTGAAGTTTTGCCATCGTATCGGGCTGAACTATGTCAGTTGCAGTCCGTTTCGCGTGCCGATCGCACGTCTGGCCGCAGCTCAAGCCGCATTGGCTGAGTAGCTCCCGTTAGGACCGCATGTCGTTCGAGCAGATATCCTATCTCGCGCAGATCGTCGCTTCGGTTGGCGTGATTATATCCTTGATCTTCGTCGGCTTACAGATCAGGCAAAATACCCGCGCCCTGCAGCGCGCCGAGCACAATTCCACTATGGAACAGTGGACCGTCATCCGGCAGGCGATCGCCCAGAATCGCGACATTGCCGAACTGATGACGAGTGGGCTGAATGGCGAGCGCGCGCTCGATCCTGCCGATCAGCTCCGGCTGGAGCAGCTGCTGCAGGAGAATGCATGGGCGTCCTTCCACATTTGGGAGAGAACGCAGCGCGGTATCTTTCCGCAGGGGACTTTCGAATTGTCCTGTGGAGCACACCTGTGCGGTTTGCTTGGCACAGCAATCGGCAAGAGCTGGTGGCGCGAGGCCAAACAGATCGGCTTCCCTCCTGCGTTCGTCTCAGACGTCGACGCCGTACTGACGAAGACCTAACCATGCGATGGAGCGAGACGATGTTCGGGACAGCCTGGACAAGATCCTGCCGTCACGAACGACAACCTTAGGGCTGGGAGCTAAACCATGGCACGAAAAGCAAACAGCAAATCCAAGAATATCGTAGCGGGCGGTGTTGACGAGTACATTAAAAAATGTCCGAAAGGTGTACAGCCCCGATTGAGAGACATTCGAACTGCCATCCAGACCGCGGCGCCGGGATTCACTGAGACAGTCAGTTATTTTCAAATGCCAGGATATTTCTATGAAGGATATGATTACAACGGAATGTTCGCCTGGTTCAGTTTTAAGTCACCTTATGTGCGCTTGCATGTTCGCCCTCCAGCGTTAGAGGACAACAAAAAGGACCTTGCAGATTACGCCACGACAAAAGCCATTATCAGCTTCCCTGCAGACAGAGCGATACCGAAGGCATTGGTGAAGAAGCTGGTTAAAGCGAGCATCAAAATAATGAAACAGTAGAGGTGAGTTGTTTAGGTCCGAGCCGGACTGGCCTCCTAAAACAGCTCGCCCCCTCGCGCCATCAAAGTGCTTTGCGGATTACGGGACGCCACCTTTGGTCCTGGCAGCGTGAAACGCCTGCCACGCGGCCCACGCCCGATCCCAATGTTCTTTCTCCGCCCAGCATTGCGCCTCCAGGTAATGAAAATAAGCTGGCGCGCCCGCGCGTTCGGTAAAATGTCGTGTAGTTAAGAGCGCGTCATCGAGCCGGCCACCCTGCTTTTGGGCGCGATAAAGCGCGAATCCAACTCCATAATTATCGGGAGTAGAGTAAAGTCGCTTTTGCAAATCCTCGATCGACGATTTCATTTCAACGCGCGGCAATGCGACTGGCTCGCCATAACGTTGGGTCAGTTCATAGGCCGCGCGAAAATCGCCTTTCTGCGCTGAATATTTTGCCATTCCCAGCCAGGCGTATTCGAGCCATTTGGGATGTTGCCGGGTCATCGCTGCCAATCGATCCAGGTTGCCGTGCTCCGACCAAAGTGAAAACAGCGCCAGCTTCTCTTCTTCGGTCAACGTCTCAAGATCCGGGTCATGTTTCAAAAATTCGACCAGCGCGGCGTCGAAATGCGCGGCGGAAACCCGGCTCAAATATGCCAGTGCCAAATCGTGCTCGCCAAGTCCGACTTGTTCAAGGATCTGGCTGACTTGCGGGCTCTGGAGAGACGCATCAGTCAACATTCTAGAATAGACTTCCGTGCGTTGTGGACCGGCCCGGCGTAACGCTTCGCGCCAGGCCGCGACCGCAAGTAACGGCTGCGAGTTGAGCCAAATATCTCCCTCGCCCAATGGAACCTCGTAAGCGTTCGGTTCGAGGAAGCGGGCGCGGCGAAAATCGTCAAGCGCCTTGTCCGGCTGCCTCTGGCCGACTTCGGCAGCAGCACGCAGATAATAGAGTTGCCACCCGAGCGGCGCCCATTCCAGCGCGCGGGTGCTGATATTGGAAGCACTCACAAAATCGCGTTCGCGGTTGGCAACCGTGGCGAGCTCGTACGCATTGGCTGCGCCCACCGAGCCGGGCAACATCATTTTGTCATGGGCTGCGATCGTCCACGACGCACCGGCAATCAATAGACACAGACCGAGCAGTCGAAACAACACGGAGATCGAGCGACTCGGCTTGAGACAGAGCGGACGATGGAGAGAAAGTCCGAGTAACAGGATCGCCGAAAGGACCGTTCCAACTCGATGTCCCGAAACATCGACCAGCCCATGCAAGGCAAACAGAACCACGCAAATGATGGTTGCCAGCCGATAACGCTGGTTCGTCCCCTCGGCCAGCGGAAACAGTCGCCTGGCGAGCAATCCAAGCCCGATAATTACGAGTGCGACCGCCGGCCAGCCAAGCTCGCACCACAGCCAAATCCAGTCGCTTTCGGGATGCAGCGCGCGAGTGTCGCCCATTGACGCGTTTCGAAAGATTGCGAACACCGGCTCAAAATTCCCGAGACCAATGCCGGTCCAGGGCGAATCGCGAATTAACTGGAAGGCGTCGTGGAAGATCCGCCAGCGAAAATCAGCTGCGACGCCGGTGCCAAAACTGTGGAGATGAAAACGCTCGAGTGCTTGGCCGCCGAAGAGAAGCAGAACGGTGAGCAACAGAAGAATGACCGAGAAAGCAAGGGCCAGCTTTGGCATTGATCGCTGTCGTAGCGCAAAGGCGCCGAGCCAAAGCGCACACCCGATCACCAGGAGCACGATTCCAGCGCGAGAAAAATTTAAGATGACTGCCGTTACGATGATCGCGAATGCAAACGGCCAAATGACCCAGCGTTTCCGGCCTTTGCGGATGTCATCCTGACCGGACGCAAGAATGATAATTCCCGTGATCCCAAACAGATCGCCGGTCTGATTTCGATTCGGAAATGGGCCAAAACCGCGCTGATTGATCCAAATTGGAAAAGCGAAGTGCACCAGGAAAAACAGAATGCTCAATGAGGCCAGCAGCACGACTCCGATCGCGTACAGGCGGAGTTGAGATCGAACCGAACGCAACTCGAGCTCACGGGTACAAACGAGATAGAGCCAGCCCAAACCGGCCACGACGCTGACCATACATCCGGCGCTGATCCAAGGTTGTGCGCTAAGAGTATTTGGCAGCGCAATGTTGAGATCCTGGACCATGGCGGCGCGCCAAGTGGACTGAAAAAAATAGTGAACGGGCACAAAGGCCAGCAACGCAAGAATCAAGAACGCGAAGAAAACCAGATTTGTAGCGAGACCGAGCGACGAACGTGGTGGCGACGCCAGCAAATAAATTCCGAGAAGAGCCACCACGATTCCTTCCGCCCATTTCTGCGTTGCGCCGCCGAGAAGACAGGCCAGGACCGGCAGGAACGCGAAGGCCAGATTGGTCAGGCTGCGCACTCCCAAAGCCTCAGGTTCGCGCTCGTGTAACGAAATCTCTGGTGTCCCTGCTTCCATCACCGCGAATGAATCGGTCTGGTATGCGAATCGCTAGTAAGGACGAAAATCTCTGGCCGAGCGGAAGGATTTTCCATGTCTGCGACTAATTTAGCACGAGTTGAAGCTGGGTGGCCATCGCGTACTCTGCCCGTGGCGCACGCGCAATAAGATGGTTACGCAACGCACGCAAGGTCTCTACCGTCTCTTTCTCCTCTGCCAGATTCTGATGGTCGCGGGATTGTTCTGGCTCGGTGTCTGGATCATGGTGACCTTTTATTCGCCCAGCGCTGAGCTAACCTGGCGCCGTTACAGCATTTATTGCGGAGTTCTCGTTCTCGGAATGGTGTTGGAGTCGCTGACTCGATCAAAGAATCACTTTCTGCAAAACGAACTGCTCCGCCCACATCGGTTGAGTCTTCGTCAAACGGTCGCAAGCGTTGGCATGCTCGTGCTTTATCTGATCGCGGCGAAAGACGCGTTTATTTCGCGAATATTTTTCTTCAATTTCGTTCCGTGGCTCTATGTCGCGCTACTTTTTTCGCACTATTATCTTCCATCGTTACTGGCGCGCGGAATTTTTTGGCGAGAAGAAAAGACCGTGCTTATCGGCCCGGCTAACAAGGCAATCCAAATGCGCGATTGGTTACGGCGAAAATCAGAAATTGGTTTGCGTGCAGTCGGTCTGCTCTGCGACGAGAAAATCGATGGCAATGAAACTGGCATTCCGATTCTCGGCACCCCCGACCAGCTCCAGCAGATTATCGGCGAACATCAGATTACCCAGGTTCTCTTGCTGGGATTTCCACTTTTCAGTGAGCTAAACCAGGGCATCATCCGCACTTGCGACCAACTCGGCATTCGCCTTTTTATCCTGAGCGACCTCGAAGAAAAACTTCGCCACTCGGTCACGCACTTTGAAGATGGTGGTTTCCGATTCATTGGACTGCGCGAGGAGCCGCTCGAAAATCCGCTCAATCAATTTTTTAAGCGAGCGATCGATCTGGTCATCTCAATTCCAGTAATGTTGATCGTCTTCCCGCTGCTCACCACGATGGTTTTTGTC
>DASPUI010000024.1:0-2939 GCA_035622995.1 Chthoniobacterales bacterium | reverse complement strand
CACAATCGTGACGTCGGAGAAAATCTCAGTTTCATCCTCACGGGCCAGCGGACGCAACAGTCCAGCGACATTTGCCACTTCGCGAAGCGACGGCCGGCGCAATGGTGAACCATTCGGCGCGATCAGCGTTGGCAAATCGCGATTCGTCAGGCGAAAACGTTTGGTCAATTCCTGACCCTGCTGGTGGGCGACATCTACGACTCGGTGCGGAATGTGATTTTTGTCCAGAAAATCATCCATCCGACGTCCGTCGCGATCGTTTGCTGTCGTCAGAACTCGAAAGCCGGCAAACTCGCGATCTCGTTTTAACCGCCGCCGTCGCATGATCAGGGCATTGACGATCGTGGAACTGACGGCGGGTATTTCCGCGAGGGCGCGTCGAAGCTCGGCAGCGGGGACGTGAAGAACTTCCGCGCCATCAGACGTAACTCGCACGCTGGCGAGAGCGGACGTCCCCTGCAACATCGACACGTCGCCGAGGAAATCACGCTCATGTGCTGTGGCGAGAATCTGCTCGGTCCCGTCCCGTAGCTCGAAGGCCTCCAATTCGCCACCCATCACCACCGTCAAACCGAGGTCACGCTGACCAGCCTTGAAAATCAGGTCTCCACGCTTCATCGTGCGCCGCTGGCCTAACGGCTCTAAAAGAGATACCTGATAGTCGTCGAGCTTGGGAAACGCGACACTTTCGGTGTCCCGATAGAATTGCTCGTCTTGTTCGTCAGTCGTTGCTCGCATGTCTCTAATGTTGTAACCATTCTCGCGCCGCATCTACATCATTACCGGTAAGCTCGTGCCCGCTCTGAAAAAAGCGAATCGTTACATCGGCGCCGGCGGCTCGCAACAAATCGACCAGCTCTTTCGTGTTCGACGCCGGGACGATCGGGTCGAGAGAACCAGCGCCAATGAAGACGGATGTCGAACCAAGATCGGGTTGGACCTCGGGCGCCAACGGGACCATCGCGCGGAACAAGATCGCCGCTGATAAAACCGTCGGCCGGAGCAAGAGGATGCTCGCGGCGATGTTAGCGCCATTGGAATATCCGACGGCAACGATTTCATTCTTGTTGAGCCCGTAGTGCTCTGCTGCCGAACCTACAAAATTGGAAAGCTCATCCGTTCGGGCTTTTAAATCTTCCAGATCGAAGACACCTTCGGCCAAACGCCGAAAAAAGCGCGGCATTCCATTTTCCAAAACCTTTCCACGTGGACTGAGTAGCGCAGCGTTCGGATCGAGCTCGCGTCCGAGTTGAATCAGGTCGCGCTCATTTCCGCCGGTCCCGTGCAAGAGCAGGAGAGTCCGCTCTGATTTTCCCGGAGCAAACTCGTGGATAAAATCCGGTTGTGGTCTCAAGTCGCGCGATTTGGTTCCGGACGAAATCGAATCACTGCGACGATGCAAAGCAGTGCTGAAGCGGCCAAGACCACGAGCTGGGTGATTTTGAATGGCCCCTCAGTTTGCGTTGGCGCAAGCGCGTGCAAGGCGGGAATCTTTTCGTACGATTGCACAACCAGGACGAAGAGATTGAAGTAGAGACAGATCACGGCGCCTACGACGTAGATCCATCGCCATGCTCCCGCCAATCGTTTGGGATAGCGCGAGAAGATCGTCAGCGCCAGAAAGGGTAGAGAGATAATTCCGAGGCCAATGGCCGGAGTGAATCCATGATAAGGAAAGAAAAATCCGGTGATGGTCGTTGCGACTGCCGTGATGAGAAACCATTTCGTCCAAACGTCCGCTCGATTTCCTGCCAGCATTGCGAGCACGACAACGATTCCAGTAAAGATTGCAATCAAACTGAGGGCCGTGTGAACGATTGTGTAGATCTGTAGAATCATAGTTACTCCTTAGATTTATGAGAGAATTTCGATCGCCATGATCTTGTCGCCTTGCACGGTAAAGACGAAATCGAGCTCGATTGGGCTTCCCGGAAAATTTCCCGCGAGCTTATTTGTCAGGACAAACTTTCCGTCTTGTTCGACGAGACGAAGCGGTTCAACAGTGTGCTGATATTTCGTTTTCGTTTCTGCTTTCCATTTTTTGATTGAGGCCAGTCCTTTGTAAGTTTCGTTCTCGTCGCGCACAGTGGAATTTTCGGCAAAGCACTGATCCAGCAAATTCGGGTCGCCCGTATTGTCGGCCTCGACATAAAGGGCGATTGGCCTTGGCAAATTGTTGATCATGCCGCGGGTTTTGGCGCTGCCGGCGCCGATGCCGCACCTTTGGCTTCGTGCCCGGCAAACCATCGTTCGATGACGTAAAATGTTACGGGAATCAAGAAAATCGCGATGCCGGAGGCAGCGATCATTCCACCGATGACGGTAGAACCGAGGACGCGCCGGGCAACCGCGCCCGAACCGGTGGCGAACCAAAGCGGCAGACATCCGAAGATGAAAGCGAACGATGTCATCAGGATCGGCCGCAAACGCAGACGCGCGCCTTCGAGAGCGGCGTCGAGCAACGGTTTGCCGTTTTCGTATTCGTCTTTAGCGAACTCGACGATCAGAATGGCATTCTTAGCGGCCAGACCGATGAGCATGACCAGACCGATTTGCGCATAAACGTTATTTTGCATTCCTCGCCACCACAGCGTGAGGAAGGCGCCAAAGACTGCGACCGGCGTACCTAACAATACGCTGAACGGCAACGACCAGCTCTCATAGAGCGCGGCGAGAATGAGAAACACGAAGAGGAGTGACATTCCGAAGACTGCGGCCGGAGACACACCTTGCTGGGCTTTCTTCTCTTGAAATGAGATGCCGAGATAATCGTAGCCCATCTCGTTAGACATGGTTTGGGCGAAGGTTTCCTCGAGCGCTTTGATCGCCTGATTCGAGCTGTAACCCGGTGCCGCGGCGCCATTGATTTGGGCCGAGCGATATTCGTTGTAACGCAATGTAAACTCCGGGCCGGCGACGTCTTTCACGGTGGCGACTGC
>DASPUI010000023.1:0-3151 GCA_035622995.1 Chthoniobacterales bacterium | reverse complement strand
GCGAACTCGTCCATGTTGGTTTTTCCCAACGGAATCGCGCCGGCCGCGCGCAGTTTCTCAATCACAGTCGCGTCGTAAGGCGCGCGATAGCTTCCGAGAATCTTTGATCCGCAGGTACACGGTTGGTCTGCGACATTGATGAGATCTTTTACCGCAATCGGCACTCCGCCGAGTGGAAGATTAACATCGACCTCGTCGGCCTCTTTCAAGGCGGCATCGAAATCGATCGAGAGATAGGCGTCAATCTTCGGCTCGACGTCCTCAATGCGCGCTCGAAGCGATTCGATTACTTCGCGTGATGAAACATCCTTGCGACGAAGACGGGATTGGCAATCGGCGATTGTCAGCGCCGCCAGATCAAATCGGCTCATTCGACAACTTTGGTAACGACGAAGAGCTGATTGGCTTTGACCGGGGCGTTACTCAGCGCCTCTTCAGCCGTGAACCAATCGCACGGCTCGTCTTCTCGAAAGACGTTGAACATTGGAACGGCATGTGCGGACGCTTCAACATGGCTGACGTCGACTTCACTCAATTTTTCGGCGTATTTTAAAACGTCGGCCAATTGTTTTTGAAAAAGCCTCGTTTCCTCGTCCTTCAAATTCAGGCGGGCGAGTTTTGATATATACCCAACGTCGAGATCGGTTGTCCTGGCCATGGCTCAAAAATGAAGATGATTGAGCAACCAAATTACCGCGGCCAAGAGCGCAATCACCAGGACGACAAAAAGGATTCGTCCTTCCCGCCTCTCTTTGCGGAGTGACCCGCGCCGTTTTGCTGGCGTGGCCTCTCCCTGTCGCCAATCTTGCAACGTCAGCGAAACGTCCAACCGGCTCCCACCTTCGCTCGCGCGCAAGAGCAACTCTTCGCGCTGACGCTTTTCCGCTTCCTCGGCCACGCGGGGGGCATCGGCAATCATCCTTTCGAGTTTGTGCATTTGCTCGCGCAGCTCCGATTCCTGCCGCGCCAATTCTTGTTTGGTTTGATCGAGCGGCGTTGTCGATCTAAGCGGACGACGAAGCATGCGGCGTCACCGGCCCGTTGACGCCATCCAGAAAAAGAGGAACAGCGCGATGAATCCGAAAACGATCAGCGGCAGACTGAAGGCGAATCCGATTTTCATCCAGTGCAGGATAGAACGGCCGCCGGCGGAAAAAACTGGTTCCATTTCCGGTAAGGCTTCTCCGCCGTCGCTGTTTTCAGTCGCCGGCAGACGACTGCGCTGTTGAGTGTACTCAACCCGCGCTCCTTCGACCGTACTCAGCGCTCGGCTCAATTCCTTGTGCAAGTCCCCTGGGCTCCAGCTTTTCGGATCGATCGCCTCGATCAATTCCAAATGTTGCCCAAAACTTTCCCGCATCGCGCGTAGCTGCTCGAGCCGCTTTTGGGCGTCGTAGGCTTCGCGTTCCAAGACAACCAGGGATCGGGTGAGTTTGTCGGACATTTCGGCCCGCCCGCGCTCGAGCTCCTCCTGTTTTCGGCTCAGCTCTTCGAGCTCGCGCTTCTGCTTCTCAATCTGGTCCTGTTGGCGTTTGAGCTGAATGAGTTGCTCCTGCGCTTTTTGAACCTGCGAATCCAGATGTTCGGGGGACAGCGACTGCTCTTCACTCAACTCCAGCATTTGTTCGATCGGTCGAATTTTTTCCGGCATGTCAAACTTTTTCACTCGTCCGTCACCTCACAGGCTTGCCGCTCGCTCCGAAAACTTTCGGGGCTGGGCGCACATTAATGACGCGCCAGCAAAATTCCAGATTTTTCAGCAAGAATATTTGAGGATGTATTGGAAAAATAGCCCAGCCTTTCAAGGCTGGGTGTTGATATAATTTTGAGAGAGCCCCGACAGGGACGAAACAACAACTCTTTCGTCCTTCCCGGGACTTGAGTCATTTGCATCGAAGAACCCAGCGCTAAAGCGCTGGGCTATCTTCAACAAATATATCAAGCACGCACTAGCGGCCCGGCATCATTTCAAGCAGGATGCCTTTGAAATATTCGGTTTCGGGGATCGTTGGCAGGACGGGATGATCAAGCGCTTGTTCGAACCGGTGGAGACGACGGGCCGACCGGCGGGCATCGACCAGCGCATCCACAATTGTCTTCTCGAACGCAGCTTCGTTCACATGATGCGAGCATGAGAAGGTGGCGAGCAGACCATCCTTTGAAAGAAGCTTGAACGCTCGGAGGTGGAGCTCTCGATAACCCCGGACCGCGTTGGCAAGCCCGCCCTTCGTTTTTGTGAATGATGGCGGGTCGAGAACAATCAGATCGTATTCTGCCCCGGCTTTTTCGGCGCCGCGCAGAAAACTGAATACGTCTTGCCCGATCCAACGCACTTTGAGTCCGTTTCGTTCCGAGTTCTGCTTTCCCGCGGCCACGTTGTCCGAACTTTCCTCGACCGCGGCGACATCGGAGGCGCCAGCCTGGGCGCAAACCAGCGCAAACGCGCCTTGATTCGCAAAGCAATCCAAGACTCGACGGCCATTGGCAAATGACGCAACAATTCGGTAGTTCGCCGCCTGGTCGAGATAAAATCCGGTTTTTTGACCGGACAACAGATCTATTTCAAACTTCAAGCCCTCGATTTCGATGGTGATAGGCGCCGATCCGCCTTCGCCGAGAGGCTTCGGCGTGACAAGCGGAGCGGGACCTTCCAAAACGCCGGCCTGAATGTCCAGCCCTTCCGCTTTGCGGACCGGCGAATCGTTCCGCTCGATAATGGTTTTCGCGTCGAAGACATCGATGATTGCTTTTACAATCAGCTCTTTCCGCTGATCCATTGCCAGCGTCACAGTCTGGAGAACCCAATAGTTGTCATAGCGGTCGAGGATCACACCTGGCAATCCGTCGCTTTCGCTCCAAACGACCCGTCGTAATGTCGAATTGAGCTTTCGGCGATCACGATATTCGGACGCCTGTGCAATCCGCCGTTTGAAGAAGTCGAGGTTGAGGTCCTGCCGTTGTCGCGAGAACCGGCGGGCGACAATTTGCGATTTTGAATTGTAAATCGCGCTGCCGATCAGTTTATCGCGCCCGTCCTTGAGGGAAATCACGTCGCCGTCTCCCGGATTGCCAAAAACTTTCAGGACTTCGCTCGAAAACACCCAGTCGTGCCCGTGAAGAATTCGCGCTCGCGGTTTGACGATGATGCCGG
>DASPUI010000022.1:0-5664 GCA_035622995.1 Chthoniobacterales bacterium | reverse complement strand
CTGTCCTCATGTTCACCAATGGGCTTGGACACATCCTCATGTCATTGTACCGTCGTCGCATTATGCCGGGACTTTGTTCCTCGCCTTTTCTGATGGCAGCATCAGCATATCTCTTCTATTGCACCGTTGCCATTAACTCGCCTAACCAAACTCTGGAGCCAACGCCTGACCGTCGTGAAATCCCAGTTTTGAGTTTATGAAACAGTTTGCGATTCTTGCCACGCTCGGTTCCACCAGGCGCGGCTCAGCTTGTTCTCGTTAGGTCCATGAGTGTTCTTCTTGTGGTAAACTGGGAAGCTGTTAGCGCGATTGGCCAAGTCGTCGGTGCAGTTGCCGTCGTGATTTCCCTGATTTATCTGGCACATGAGGTGCGCAACACCGCTCGGGCAACGCGACTCGAGTCGATGCGTTCACTTTCCGAGTCAATTAATCAATTTTTTAGGACGGTAGCCCAGGACGATGAGTTGGCCGATTTTTTCTATCGCGGCATGCACGATTTTGGAGCAAACAAAGGCGGCAGCTTGCTGCGTTTCAGTGCGCTGATGGATTACTTGTTTCGGATTTACGAGGACATGTACTACCAGCACCTCGAAAGGCGCCTCGACCCGCGCGTGTGGAGCGGATTCGAAGCGATCATGCGCGACATGAACGCTTATCCTGGCGTTCAAGCGTGGTGGCGAACGCGCTCACATTGGTTTAGCGATCGATTTCGCAAGTTTATCGCCGAACGACAAGCGGCGGCTGGAACTCCGTCCTTGTACGGTGAAGAGCATTCAAGTGAATACGCGGCAGCGGGCATGCGAGTTGGCGAAACGCTGCCAGAAGGAGAAAGAGACCTAACTAATCGGTGAAGCCAATGGCTCGATTCGTTGCGAACGCAGAGTGTTTGCCAACGACCTCCTCGACTACGTCTCGGCTCCCGGCTTCCCGATGAAAGGCTGTCTGAAGCGGGAATGCTCTGAAGATCTACTTTTTCGGTCCCACTTGCAAACTGCTTGAATTTCCGTGACAGGTATTGGAGCTTTATTTCCCTGATGAGCCCTTCAGATCCGATCGTAATCGAGCGTCCTACGACCGATTCGAGAATCTTCGCCCACACCCGCTGGGACGTGCTGCCGGCGCTGGCTGGGTTGTTTCATCTCGCCTATTTCCTCGGCTTGTATTTCCTGTTCCCATATACGCCGCTTTGGGTGATGTTGATCCTCGGTTTCATTTACGCGCTGATGATCAACGCCAATATCAATGGCGTTTCGCACAACTTCATTCACAATCCGTTTTTTCGTTCCCAGCTGGCGAATCGCCTTTTTAGTGTAGTGGAATCGGTCGCCTGCTGCTTTTCGCAAACTTATTACGACGTCGTTCACATGCAGCATCATAAAGGCAATGCAGATCTGCCGGACGAAAATGGCGAGACGGTCGATTGGATTTCGATTTACAAACACGGCCACGACGGCGAAGCGGAAAATCCGTGGAGTTACGTTTTTCTCAGTTTCTTTCGCGACAACTCGGCCTCAGTGATCAAACGCGACCTGGCCAAACGCGGCAAAGCCGAATTGCGCTGGGGCAACATCGAGTTGGTCGCGTTCATCGGGGTTTTGATTGCGATGGCGGTGATTGTCCCAACCCGACCGATTCATTTCAACAACTGGCGTTTCATGCTCTATTTTCTGCCCTTTTTCTACCTCGGCCACTGCTTCAGTTTTTTGAACGGCTACTTTCGCCACTATGGAGCAAACCCCGACAAGCCGATCGCGTGGGGCGTCAGCAGCTACGGAAAAATCTATAACTGGCTCTTTTTTTACAACGGCTATCACGCCGAGCATCATTTCCGTCCAAAAGTGCACTGGACGCGAATGGAGACGTTTCGCCAGAGCATCGAAGATTTGCAGAAGCAGGAAGGTGTTCGCGTCATCGAACACGCGCACATGCTCGGCTTCCTGGATCCCAATCTGCCGAAGCGACGAAAAGGTAACGTGCCGGTTGACGGCGCGGTGAGATCGGCCTCTTGAAGGCCCGGAGGAGCCTGTCTCGTTCTGTCGAATTATTTTAGGGACGCGGCGTCCTCCACTATTTTGCGAAATTAGCGCGCAGTCTCTCCTTTTTCGATTCGCAATCGGCCTGCAGTCGCCGAATTTCAGCCGCGAGTTGCTTCTCAATCGCCTCCACCTCATCGAATTTTTCAGCCAATTGGGCTTTCTGAAGCTGGTCCTTCAAGAACAGCTCCTTTTCCGCGATCTTCGCTTTAAATGTCGCGTCGATCTCCGCGAGCTCTTTTTTTTGCTCGTCGGTCAGGGAAACGCTCGGTTGCTGTTTCTGCAGCCGTTCCATTGCCAGTTCGTAAGCCGACTTCATTGCACTGTTACTCTTGCTCCCGCGGTCAAATGAATCAATCGTAAGATGGACCCGCATCCGCCGAAGGCTTTGGCGTGGCAGGTAATTAATAGAAGTGACCATGGACATCAAACTGCTCAGCACCGATTTCGACGGCACACTGGTGTCGCACGTGAGCGAACCGGTCTTGGATCGACAATGCATGGAATTAATCCGCGACCTGCAAAGCGCCGGGGCGGTTTGGGCAATCAACACCGGCCGGTCGGTCGATTTGCTGGAATCGGGCCTGACGAACTTCGAAGTGCCGATTCGGCCCGACTTCATTCTGACAAGCGAGCGTCACGTCTTTCGGCCCGGCTCGAACGGCGACAAGTGGGAGCCGTTTGGGGAATGGAACGCGCAGTGCGCGCGGGATCACGCGGACCTTTTCAGTTCGACGAAGTCAATTCTTGCCGAAGTGATCGATTTCGTGACCCAAAAAACCAAAGCGCGTTTGATTTATCACTCCGAAGGAAGTCTCGAAGGTCTGGTCGCGGCGAGCGACGAAGAGATGGAGCGAATTACCGCGTTCATCGATCGCGCGCGCAAGCGACACCCGAAGTTTCATTTTCAGCGCAACACGGTTTATCTCCGTTTTTGCCACGCTGATTATCACAAAGGGGCCGCGTTGGCCGAACTCGCGCGTTTGCTCAAAATCCCGCGGGAGAATATTTTCGCCGCAGGCGATCATCACAACGATCTCTCGATGCTCGACGGCAAGGTGGCGGCGCTGCCGGCCTGTCCGTCAAATGCGATTCCGGAAGTAAAAACCGCAGTCGAACAGGCGAGCGGATACGTTGCGAGGAAGAACCACGGGGCCGGCGTTCACGAAGCGCTCCTGCATTTCCTCAACGGGAAATCATAATCCCGGATCTGCGAATCATCTGACCGCCAGCGCAATCGGAGCGTCGGCTTCAAGCTTACCGGCAAACCGATTCGTCATGTAGGTAAGCAGCAAGACCCAAAATGTGAGCGCGAGACTGAAGAGCGGAAACTGGAGCGGATACGGTAGCGCGTAGATGATCGCCATGAGCGGGACCCACATCACCCAGGTCGCGAGCAAAGTTGGGACAATTTTGTCGCGATAATGGCGCCAGCTGAACAACCGCTTTACTGAAGCGGTCGAGAAGCCGTCATTCTTCCATTCGTAGATCAGCACCTCGGCCGGAGCGGCGAAAAATGGATTGTACCCGAGTTGATCGACGCAAATTTTCGCAAACACAACCGGTACCGTGACAACATCGCCGAACCAAATCATGTTCGCGCGATACATCAGATCGACCAGCACGGCGTCGATCGCCCAGGTTGGAACGGTGAAAGCAAGATTTCGGAAATTTTGCTGATTCAGTTTTCCTCGCTGAAAAAAGAAAATCAAAAATAGTTCCGGCAAAAGCGCACCCGCCAGGATTCCCGCAACAATGACGAAGACGAGACCATGTTCCTGCTTGAAATGCGCGAGCCGATCGAGCCAGCCTGAAAACTTCGCGCTTCGATAGTAGGCAATCAGCATTGCCAGCATCACGGCCTGCAAAGTGAAGCCGGGTGCGGCATTGGCCCGCGCTGCCTGCCAACCAATGCTCAGCGGCGTGCGCGAACTTTGCATCGCCGCGAAGTGGCGTGCTTACCAGCCGATGCTCGCGCTCGGGCCAGCGCCTGACACAGTTGGCGACATGGTGGTACCGCTGGAGCTTGTCTCGCCAGGGACAGCGGCGGCAGGCTGTTCCGTTGTCGCACCGGTATCGCTCGAAGCACAGGAGCAAACGAGCAACGCGGCGCCCAACAAAGGACAAAGTCTAATGACCAAAAGCCGTGTCACGGCAAAAATGTAACGACGGATTGGCAATTCTCCAGCAAAAATGCAGAGCGTTTGAACCGGCATAATCCAATCGGTAAGCTGCTGGGTGGCAGTCGAAAAACGACCCGAGATTAAATCGCTTGAGCTCGACGAGCTGCGGCAAGCCCTGGGCCAACTCAGCCAGCCCCAGTATCGCGCCGGGCAGCTGGCGGATTGGTTGTACAAAAAGCGCGCGACTTCGTTCGACCAAATGAGCGATTTGCCGCGCGATTTGCGGGAGCAACTGGCCGAGCGGTTTAATTTGAGCAAGATTGAGATTGTTCGCGTGCTCGGATCGCGCGACACAACCAGAAAATTTCTTTTTCGGCTGGGCGACGATAGTTTAATCGAATCTGTTTTGATCCCGGCTTCGCCCGCGCTTTACGGATCCCGTTCGGACCGGCGAACAATTTGCGTCTCGACCCAGGTTGGTTGCGCATACGGTTGCAAGTTTTGCGCGAGCGGACTGGAGGGATTTTCCCGCAATCTTCGGCCTAACGAAATCGTCGATCAAATCATCGCAACTGAACGCGAGGGCAGCGAGAAAATCGACAACATCGTTTTCATGGGAATGGGCGAGCCGCTCGCCAATTTCGATAACTTGCTGAGCGCGATTCGAATTATTAACGCGCCCTGGGGCCTCGGCATCGGTGCGCGACACATCACCGTTTCGACCAGCGGCCTCGCGCCTCAAATTCGGAAGCTCGCCGATCAGCCATTACAAATTCGACTGGCTATCTCGTTGCATGGCGCAACTGATGCGGTCCGAAACCGGATCATGCCGATTAATCGGCGATACAGCATCGAAACCTTGCTGGCTGCATGCGATGATTACGTTTCTCGCAAAAAGCAGCGTCTTACTTTCGAATACATCCTGATTGAAAATGTGAATGATTCCGAAGAGCAGGCTCACCTCTTGGCAAAACATGCCCGCCGACTCAGAGCAAAAGTGAATCTGATTCCGTACAATACGGTCGAGGGACTGCCGTGGTCTCGGCCATCTCGGGATCGACAGGAAAAATTTGTGGCGATCCTGCGCGAACACGAGGTGCCAGCGACCTTGCGACGAGAAAAGGGCCACGATATTGATGCAGCCTGCGGCCAGCTGCGCCTGCAGACCAGACGGGAATTGCAACTCAGGTAAGATTGCAATCCAAAATCTTTTGCGCGCACGGAGAAGTCGCGTTTAGTCAAAGCATGCCGGATTTTGAGGGCCAGCCTGACCGGGCGTGGGATGAATACGATTGGGAGCGTTTTCTCCAACAACAGGATCAGAAGACGGAAAAATACATGGAGCTGCTGGAAAAATATCTGGACGATCCACGCCGGGACGAAATCATCGCGCGCGAAATGGGATGGTCGGATTTGGTCGGCGAAAAGGGTTGGAGCGAAGAAGTAGACGCGCTGATGGAAGAGGATTGGCGCGCTCCTGATGGCGAAGATGAAACGATCGACCGATC
>DASPUI010000021.1:0-4458 GCA_035622995.1 Chthoniobacterales bacterium | reverse complement strand
AGTATCTTAGCACCACTTTCAGCGGCCGTTTTGCCCACCGCGGAAGGCTTGGCGTGTAACTTTCCATGCGGTACGTCCCGCTCGGGCAAGGCAAAATCGTGAATGAGCATGGAACAATTCTTAGCGAGTGCGATGTGCGCTGCAGTCGATTCTGAGATGTCACCCGAAAACACGACTGACTGGTCGCCGCATTCTATTCGAAACGCTACTGCAGGCATCATTCCGTGTGGAACACCAACTGCGTAGATCGATACGCCAAGATCTGCGAGCACTTGGTCAACTGGAACCGTGTGAACCGTTGAATCTGATGGAGCGCTTTGGGTCTCGCGCACATCAATGCCGAAACCTTCAAACGTATTCATATAGCGCCAGGCCCCATCGGGTCCGAAGAGTAATCGAACGAATTCGATCACCCCGGGCTGCGGCGCAGCATTTTCAGGCGCAAGGTCGTTTCCACGACGTCCGGTTGGACCAGTTAGAGCGATCGGTCTCTTCCGGTCACACATATATAGATGCATGATGATCGCCGGCAGGCAGCTCGTGTGGTCAATGTGCATGTGCGTAAGGAGAATTTGCTCAAGAGAAGAAATATCGAGCCCACTCCGTCCGATGCGCTCGAAAGTTCCGCCACCTGCATCTAAAAGAATCCGCGGCTTTCCGTCGATGGACAGGAGGTATCCAGATGAGACGCGATCCGCAGTGGCTATCGGGCCGCCGCTACCAAGAACGGTTACCGATAATCTTCGATGTGGCATCCTTGCACCTCACCTTGCCCTTAATTTCCGACTCCTCTGCTGAACTCGCACAAAATGGACAAGGTCCGTTGAAGTCAACTTTGGGATCGCGCCCTGCCATCTAACGAGAAAGAGATAAGCCACGCGAGGGTGTCGTGGCAAACACACTGAAGATGCCGCGCAATGGGGCGATTGGCTTCAGCGTTTGGTTAGACCTCATGGAATGCACGAATAATACAGGATCATCGTGCGATCGACTGCGCCAACGACCGTCCAACTCTGTTGCTTCTTCTGAATCGTAAATTCGGTCGCGTTAAAATATCCTGAGCCGTTGCCTTTCGTAGTCACGATGTGTGCGCGATCAGGGCTTAACATCTCGATGTCACGAATAGTCCGCTCGATGTCGGAACGTGAATGAACAAGAGCGAGCAACTGCTCGTTGTCCGCTGCTGTCCACGTCTTCGCGTAAGTGCCCGTGGCATCTGGAAATACCGCGCACGACGAAAGCGAGAGCATGCTGAGCAAGATCAGTGGGAGACCACGTGTGGTCATGAGGTCTAACGAGGATTATGCCCGAATTTTGGGTCTAATTCCATTATAGACTGGCAAAATTCGATTCACATCGTTCGGCTGCGGCGGGGACGACGCGCCGCGGCCGGTACGGCTACCGCTACGTCGCGGTTTTCAGCCAGGACCGCAACACTTCCGCGACGCTCCAGGCTTGAGCGATGCACCCCCCGGCGTGATGTGGTTCGCGCGCATCGAACACTTCGCTAATTGTGCCGATCCCGTTATCGCTCAAATGAACTGGAAACGTTGCCAGAAACTTCCGTGCGCCCGGTCGATCGGCAGGGTGAACTCTTAACCAGGCGTCAATGAATGGCCCGATCAGCCAGGCCCAGACTGTTCCCTGATGGTAAGCGCCGTCGCGAGAACGAAGATCACCCGAGTAAATTGGTTTGTACTCGGGATCGTCCGGCGACAGCGAGCGCAGCCCGACCGGCGTAAGCAAATTTTTCTGGCAAACAGCCACCACTGAGGACCAGCGTTCCGGATCAAGCACCGGATAATCGAGCGAGATGGCAAAGAGTTGGTTCGGCCGGCAGGAGACATCGAACGTTCCCGGTTCGTTGTTGCAATCGACCACGTCGTAAAGATAACCGCTTTCCTCAAACCAGAACCGATGGTTGAACGAAGCGCGCGCTCGTTGAGCATGTTCGTCATAACGACTCGCACTCGCGAAATCGCCGCTGTCGCCTAACCACTTGGCCAGAAGTTTCAGCGCATTGTACCACAGGGCATTGATCTCAACCGGCTTGCCACGACGCGGCGTAACCACCCAGTCGCCCATTTTTGCATCCATCCAGGTGAGTTGATAATCAGGTGCGCCTTCCGCAAGCAGACCATCGTCCGGATCGACCCGAATATTAAACCGCGTTCCGCGCAAATGGTGTTCGACGATATCAATCAGGGCCGGCAGCAGAAGCTTCAGAGTGGAGCGATCCTTGGAGAATTCGAAGTAGCGATGAAGGGCATGGAAATACCAGAGCGTGGCATCGGCCGTGTGATACAAACCTTGTCTTGAACCATCCGGGAACATGTTCGGAATCAAACCGTCACGAACGTAGCTGGCGAAAGTGCGTAGAATGTAGCCAGCCTCGAGCCAGCGGCCGGTTGCGAGGGTCAGTCCTTCGAGACTGATCATGGTGTCGCGTCCCCAGTCAGTGAACCAGTGATAACCCGCGATCACGGTGCGCACTTCATCGCCTGCGGCATGCGCGCGGGCCGTTTCTTCAAATCGCCCGGCCGGCGTGATGACGAATTGGTCAGCTGCAAAAGTCAGTTCGGCGGCGAATCCGTCGCGCTGATTTACTTTGGTGGCCTCGATCAAACGCGAGCGGCGTTCCCGTTCCAAATTCAAAACCTGATCGGCGCCCAGCACCTCGACGATTTCCCACTTTTCCGTCGAACCGACCAGAGTGACCGAAGTGTTGGCGGCAAGATCAACGTGAAAGAATCCGGGACTCCATAAGGCGCCTTCAAAGGCGTAACCGCGGCTTTGCTCGGTCCGATAAAGAACCTGTCGAATTCGCTTGTTCGAAATCGTGAAGGCGGGCTCGACTCCGCAAAGTTTCATGCGCAATGTCGGAAATCCGGGACGGGCGGGCGAAATCTCATAGCGATCGCCGACCGCGCTAAATTTGTAGGGACCGGCGCCACCTTCGTCCACTTGCGCTTCGTGATGACGAAAGTGAAACGCCGGCCGTAGCTCGAGTCGGACCAAGTGTCTTCCTTCGTGCAGGCGATAGCTGACGTGCACGGTGTTTTGCAAATGGGGGAGCACAATTCGTTTTTCAAGGAGCAAATCGCGCACGCGATAAATCCAAACCGGCATCCCGTCTTCCAAACGGAATTCAACGAGATAGTCAGCTCCCGGCACCTTCCCTTGTTTCTTGGCGCGTTCTTCTCCGCTCAACTGCACAATATCTCTGCCATCGAATCGGAGCGATTCGGAAAGATGGTTCCACATCACGACGCGGCCAAGCGGAGCGGGTAATGCGGCAATCAAGACACCGTGATAACGTCGCGTGGCCGCGCCGGAAATCGTGCCGGAGGCGAAACCGCCCAGACCATTGGTGACCAGCCACTCGCGGTTGAGCAGGAATGCACCCGGATCATCCGTCTCATTTCGCGATAATTTCCTAACGACGAAGGGTTGATAATTCTTATCCATTCAACCGGCGACGTTGTGGCTTTTTGCGCGGCGCGGTTTCTGGGACGAGCCGAAGCGCAACGGTTGCTTCCGCCGGCAAAATCCAATTGTCCTGCGTAACGACCGTGACTTCGCCTGGTCCGCCATATTTTGGCAGTTCGCTCGACCAGACTCGTTCCCATTCAAAACCGGGCAGCGGCGCAAGCAGCGGTTCAGGTGCAGGCTCGAGTTTTAGTTGACGGCCAAGATTTACCACGAGCAACCGATCGCCGCTGTCCTTTGCAAAAAAACGAAGAACAAAGCTTGCCGGTCCAAGCACTGCGCCATCGACGCTGCCGGGAATTTGTTCGCGAAAGCGCGAATCGTCCCGCCGAAGGCGAATCAGATCGCAATGCAATTCGTAAATTTCAGAATTCGTTTCGCGCTCAGCGAAATCGAGATGGTAACTATCGACCAGCTTCGCATCAAACGGGTCCGGCAAAAGTTTTCGCGTGTCCTCGTGAGCGATCGAAGGAAATTGAGTCAGGAATTCAAAACGGCCATTGCGAATTGTTTGCTGGAGTTTCTCATCACCAACGTCGGTGAAATATGCGAACCGTTTGGAGGAGCCGAACTCCGCTCCCTGAAAAAGCATCGGCGTCCACGGACCCAACAGGAGAAGCGCCGTCAGCGCGCGGTAACGTCCGGGCGAGGTTTGAAAACGAATTCGGTCGCCGGTGGCCGTGTTTGCAACCTGGTCGTGGTTTTCGATAAAGCATACGAACGCCTCCGGTGGCGCGCCAAAGGCAGGCATGCCGCGCGGGGCTTCCTGCCACATGTAGGGTTGGCCTTGATATAGATATCCATATTTCGCAGCGGAAATAAATTCCTGCGGAGTGCCGCGATAGTCACTGTAATAAGCTTCCGCCCGGCCGGTAAGCGCAACTATCGCAGTGTGATGAAAATCGTCATTCCACAAACCGTCGAGCCCATCGCCGCCTTGGGAGCGCGGCCGGATCAGTTTTGTCTCCT
>DASPUI010000020.1:0-7658 GCA_035622995.1 Chthoniobacterales bacterium | reverse complement strand
GGCGCACGGATCAACTGCGCAGTGTCGCTCCCTGGCCGCACTATCAGGAAGGCGCCTCGGCCGCCGAGCTGAAAAACCGGTTTTCCTGGACGCGTCCGATTTTGTTTTCGCCGGCCAACCCGAAACAGTTGTTCACCTCGGCGCAGTTCATTTTCCGAAGCGACGATTACGGCGCGACCTGGACCCAAATTTCTCCCGACCTGACTCGCAACGATCCGACAACGGAAGCACCGAGCGGTGGTCCGGTCGATCTCGATCAAACCAGCGCGGAGGTTTATCCGCTTGTGTCAGCGGTCGGCATTTCGCCACTCGACGGCAATGTAATCTGGGCCGGATCAAGCGACGGCCTTGTCCATATCACCACCGATGGTGGCAAGAACTGGCAAAAAATTACACCGCCAGACTTGCCCGAATTCTCGTGGGTTAACTGCATCGAGCCGTCGCATACCGATAAGCAGACGGCCTATCTCAGTGCGCGCCGTTACATGTCGGATGATTTCAAGCCGTACGTGTTCAAGACCACGGATCTTGGCAAAAGCTGGACGCAGATGACGACTGGTTTGCCAGACGACGAATACGTTTTTGATCTGCGCCAGGATCCTAACGAATCGAAGCTGCTATTTCTCGGGACGCGCGGCACGGTTTACTTCAGTCTTGATGAAGGGGCGCATTGGCAGGCGCTGACATTAAATCTGCCCGTCGCCCAGGTGCGTGACCTGGCGATCAATACGCGACAGGGTGAAGTCGTTGCCGCGACCCATGGTCGATCGTTCTGGGTACTGAGTAACCTCGTTTTTCTCGAGCAGCTAACCAAAAATCCGGCGGTGCAATCGGACCAGGCGTACTTGTTTGCGCCACAGCCGGCGTGGTTGACCCATGATTA
This sequence comes from Chthoniobacterales bacterium, assembly GCA_035622995.1. Classification (GTDB taxonomy): domain Bacteria; phylum Verrucomicrobiota; class Verrucomicrobiia; order Chthoniobacterales; family UBA10450; genus DASPUI01. The sequence goes on along the minus strand of DASPUI010000020.1, from coordinate 6,775 downwards.
CGGCGCGCCGGACCCCGATCGGCGACGTCCACCCGATGCGGGATACAATCCGCCTTTCGGCGCGACCATCTTCTTTCACATTCCCGAGAAATACGATGGCAAAACTCCCGCGACCCTGGAAATCTCCGATGCCGGCGGAAAAGTGATTCGCAACATTCCGTTGCATCTGGCCACCGAAAAGGAAAAGAAGGACAAAGAGAAAGCAAGCGCGGCGTTGGTTGGGATGCATTTGGAGAATCCGGCGGCGGAAGAAGATCACAGCGAAGATCCGAGCGATCAGAAAATCCGGGACAAGGAGGCGGCGCTCAGCGCAATTGAGCCGGGAATGAATCGGCTTCAGTGGAATTTGCGTTATCCGTATGCCACCGAAGTCACCAATTATTACGCGCCGATCGCGGCCGGCGGCCTCGACGATTCGGTTGCCGGTCCGGTGGTGGCGCCCGGCAATTACACCGTCACGCTCGATTACGGCGGACAAAAAACGCAGCAGACATTGAAGGTCGCGCTCGATCCGCGATTGAAAGCGACGCAGGAGGATTTGCAGGCGCGACTTGACCTGGATTTACAGATTTATACCGATCTGGACACGCTCGATAAAGACATCAACCAGGCAATTGCCGCGCGCGAAAACTTGCAAAAAGCGACTGCGTCGAAGAGCGCGCCCGAGTCGCAGGCTTCTGCGCTGGCCGCACTGAATCGCGACATTAACGCGTTCGCGCAGATGGAGATGCGGGCGAGCGAAGGCGAGCTGCTGCATGAGACCAAGCTGCGCGATCATCTCGCCTACCTTTCTTCGGACATAGATCTTTCTTACGATCGGCCGACCGCCGCGCACTACGCCGTGTTCAAGGAACTCGATCAACAAGCCAAGGAAGCTGAGCAGAAGCTTGAAGCCGACCTTGCCGAAGCGAACAAAGCGACCGGCTCAAAGCCTTGACGGATAGAATCAAAACCCAACATCGGAGATCAGAAATCGGAAATTGGCGGCGCTAATCATGAAGTGGCTCTCGCCTCTGCTGACGCTGATTGCGCTGGTTTCGATTGCCGCGGGAAATAGTGTGCCCACGGTCCCGGCCAACGCTGGATTCGATGCGAAGGCGGCCGAGCGGTTTGCGAAGCTGGCGCTGGCCTGTGTGCACAAGGAATATCCGAACAAAATCGCGCACGTGTTGAACAGCGATGCCGATGTCGCGCCGCCACGCAAATTGACGCCGGCGTTTTGCGGTTGTTATGACTGGCATTCGTCGGTGCATGGGCACTGGTTGCTTGTCAGGTTGCTGCGCACGTTCCCGGAGGCATCATTTGCCTCAGCCGCGCGTGAAGCGTTGAAACAAAGTTTGACCGCGGAAAATCTGAAACAGGAAGCAACGTATCTGCGCGGCGAAGGACGCGCGAGCTTTGAGCGGCCGTATGGATTGGCTTGGATGCTGCAACTTTGCGCCGAATTGCACGAATGGGACGATCCGCAGGCGCGCGAATGGTCAGCGAACCTCAGGCCGCTGGAAGAAATCGCGGTCGAACGGCTGAAGACATGGTTGCCAAAATTGTTAAACCCGGTGCGGATTGGCGAGCACGATCAAACCGCGTTCGGGCTGGGATTGATGCTCGATTATGCGCGGGCCGTCCACGACGAGGCGTTTGCGAAATTGGTGAGCGATTCGGCTAAGAAGTTTTTTCTGTCGGACAAAAATTGCCCGCTCGCCTACGAACCATCCGGCGAAGATTTCCTCTCGCCTTCGCTGGGTGAAGCCGACGTGATGCGCCGGGTCCTGCCGCCTGACCAGTTTGCGAAATGGTTGAAAGATTTCATGCCGCAAATTCCAAGCGGAAATCCGACCAGAACCACACCAACCGATTGGCTGCCGGTCGCGGTCTCGCCGGATCCGAGTGATCCGAAGCTCGCGCATCTCGATGGATTAAATCTGAGCAGGGCCTGGATGCTGGAAGGAATTTTGTCGGCCTTGCCTAACGACGACCCGCGCCGCGCGGCGTTACAGGCGACCGCGGACGCGCATCGTCACGCCGGATTAGCGGCTGTGACCGGTGAACACTATGAAGGTGGACATTGGCTGGGCAGTTTCGCGGTTTACCTAACGACCCGGCGCGGGATCCCAACAGGGCATTGAGATATTTGACTCCCGACCGCTAATTTCTGACTTCTATTGGCTACCCGTTCGGATACCAGGCGTTCTGTTTCCAGAAGACTTGGAGCGAAACATCGTCGCCGTTAAAAATGTTGCGTTCGGCCCGGCGCATGTTGGCAATTCCGATCGGAAACATTCCGCGCGGGCGCAGAGCGCATTTGCCATCGCCGGTATATTGCCAGAGATGCCAATTGGGCCACGGCGCAGTATTGCGAGGAGCGGCGTGATAGTTCGCAATCCACAACCAGCAACTCGATAAAATCGCCCGATGAGTTGGGCTGGCACCGGGCCCGTACAACATCTGCCGCAAGCGGTTCTCGCTGCAATAAAGCCCCGGATATTTTCCGGTTCGTTCCTTGATTCGCTCAACGAAAGCAGCCGCCTGGGACGTGCTCATGCTACCGCCCGGATAATGGCCGTTCTTTTCAAAATCGAGAACAAGTAAAACGCCGGGTCGCTGCTTTTCGGGATCATTTGGCCGCACGGGCGGCCGCTCCCCCGCAACGACACTCAGAAAATGATCGGCCTGCCGGATTGGATCTGTTCCGTCGCCAAAATGATATGCGCCCCAGAGCAAACCCGCCTGCAGCGCGGCTTCTTCCCGGTCGCCGTAGGTCCAGTCGCGGTTGAGCCGTGGAAAAGTGGCTTCGTGAATGACTCCCACGATGCCTTCATTCTTCATCGTAACAAAATCCGGGCGCAGCAGATCGTAATGCGACAGGTTGAGCACACTGTTGGTGGCGCCGGCGCAAAATTGAAAAGCTGGAAGCAGCAGCAAAAGAAACCGGCCGAGGGAAAACTTCATTACGATAACAGTAAACCAGAAGCGAATCTTAGGCCAGAAACAGCCCGCGGTAAACTTGCTGACTGCGTTTTGCGATCCATCAATCGCCTCGCGCGATGCATTGCCTCTAACCGAGAGGAATTAACTCGGCGGCGAATTCAGGTTACAAAACAGATTTTCATCTTCAGTCGCCACTGGTAGCAGCCGCACCTTTTTCGCGGCCGCAAGATTTTTGATTACGCTTTGGAGCGAGTAATCCTTTTTGGAAAGCGAGGCCGTAAAATCGTCGGCCGCTTCGATCGGGTAAATCGCAGCCAATGGTTCCGCACGATCGCCAATCATTGGAACAATGCCGCGGCCTTTTGCGATCTGAGCGCACAGCAACCGCAAATAGTTTGCGCTCATTAGTGGAAGATCAATCGCGAGCACGATCAAATGGCCGGTGCGCATCTTCTTGAACGTCGCGGCAATTCCACTAATCGGCCCGCGCGAGGGCGGCTCGTCTGCCGCAAAAATAGTTTCGTCAGGCCGCCAGAATGGATTGGTCCGCGCGGAAACAAAAATTTCGAATGGGTCCAGTTTTTTCAGGAGCGCAAATTGATTTTGCCAGAGCGCTTTGCCACAAAACTCGAACGTGGCCTTGTCCCGACCCATCCGGCGCGATTCACCGCCGGCCAAAAGCACTGCGCTAATTTTTGCCGCCATTTCACGCCTTTAAACCAAGCGCACCGCGCGAGTCGCGCGCGAATCGAAAACCGGCGAGCGGCTCCGCGAAATCGGCGTTTTTCTCAAGCACGAGAACCTGAAAGGCGCGACCAAGCATCTCCGGATGGAGGAGCGTTTGGAGCGCCCGCCTTGTTTTCGCGTTATCATTAACAGAGTGAGCTTTATTGCTGGAAGTCGAGTTCGAGAGCGGGGCTGACAGGAGATCGGGCCAGATTGAAGCGATGCCAGTGAGAAAATGATGTTGATCGGTGAAGCCGGCGACTCGGAGCCCACTTGCTTCCGCGCGCTCGGCAAGGTCAGTCCAGTTGACGTGTACGCTGATGTCGGCCTCCCCAATTTGTTCAAATGGTGAATCGAGATGTTGATGGCGTGCGCGCGCCTGAACGACTTCGCGAAAACCGTTTCGGACGAACCCGTAGTCGATCGCGATGACAAATCCTCGCTGCAACTTTGCAGCGACTGTCTCGATCCACGTCAACTGGGATTCGTTAGGCAATCGATCGTTACAATTTTCAACGAAAACGAACTCGTCGTGGTCGAGTCCGACCGATTTATCCCGCAAATTCACTGGAAGCGCGTCCAAAAGTTCGTTCGAAAAGTGAACGCCGGCGAATGTCCCGAGATCGGTCAGCGAATTATGCCATGCAACTTCTTCGGGGAAGCTACAAAGCGTTCGTCGCTGCCGGTCTCGCCAGACAGGAAACGGCTCGACGATGCGATAGCCAATCGCTTCGAACATTTGCGGTGCTCGCGAGCGAATTCCGCTCAATAGATCGTGCGCGAATTGACCGTCATGCGCGCCCTGTTCAACAATTATGAAGCGATTGGGTTGTCCAAGGCACTCCCAGATTTCAATGAATTGCGCCGCGAGCAAGGTTCCAAACAATGGACCTACGCTGACATTCGTAAAATAATCACCGCGCCGGCCAATGGCGGCGCGGCCACTCGGATAATATCCGTGGGCCGGATGATAAAGTGCCTGTTCCATGAACCAACTGAATGGTTGTGGACCGCGAGTTCGGATTGCCTCTCGGATGAATTGGACGAGTTCGGTTTGGATCGGAAAAACTCGGGCTTTCAGCGTTGCTTCGCAATCTCCCGATTGCGCACGGCTCTCCCATGCGGCTTCCCATCCCTTCATCCAATCGACATCGCACCTCAATTGTGCGTTGAATGTTGAGCTTTGAGCGTTGAGTGTTTGCTCCCTCGTTGTGAGAGCGCACTTTAGTCACACCCATTTGCTGCCGCCGCCGGGATATCGGTTTCGCGCGCCCTGGTACAAGCGACCGGTGTTTTATGTTCCGGCGGCACTCTTGGCGGCGCTGCTCATCGGATCCGGAATCTATCTGTCGATGGTGGCGTCGGAACTGAATGCCCGCGCGGCGGAATTCGATCTGGGCAAGCTCGAACAAATGGAATCGGCGAGCGTGATTCTGGATCGGAATGAAAAAATCTTCGGCCAGATCTACGTCGAGAATCGACAAACGGTTCCGTATGATCAGTTGCCGCCTGATTTGATCAACGCGGTGGTGGCGGTGGAAGACAGCAAGTTTTATCAGCACCACGGCTACGATTTTTTTGGAATTGTGCGCGCGACTTTGAAGAACCTGGTCGCCGGCCATGTCCGGCAAGGCGCCAGCACGGTGACACAGCAGCTGGCGCGAAACAGTTTTGCCCTGAAAGAAAAAACATTTCGCCGGAAACTACTCGAGATTGCTGTGGCCCGCCGGATTGAGAGCAATTTCAGCAAGCAAAAGATCATGGAGTTGTATTTGAACCGGATTTATTTCGGTGGCGGTCTTTACGGAGCAGAGGCGGCAGCGCGCGGATATTTTGGAAAGACGGCGAACGAAATGACATTGGCCGAATGCGCCACGCTGGCCGGCCTGATTAAGAGTCCCAATCGTTTGTCGCCGTGGAGCGACCGGGCAGCGTCACGGGACGCGCGTAACTACGCGCTTAGCCGGATGCGCGACCTTGGTTTCATCGATGAAGCGCGCGCCGCATCCGCGCAAGCTGAAGAAGTCGTGACCGGCAATCGCCAAAACGCCCAGGGGCAAAACTACGCCGTCGATTACATTCGGCAGCAAGTTATCAACGCAGTGGGCTGGGACCGGGCGATGAACGAAGGCTTTCGCATTCACACTACAATCGATTCTGATCTGCAAAAGGTAGCGGAGGAATCGTTGCGCAAACATCTCGACCAGGCTGAGCAGCATCCGGATTACAAACATCAAACCTACGCCGATTTCGCAAAAGACTTTCGCAAGACGAAAACGCCAGTGAATCAACCAGCGCCCGAGTATTTGCAAGGCGCAGTGATTGGCTTGGACAACGAGACCGGTGGCATTCTGGTGCTGGTTGGCGGCCGCGATTTCGAGCACAACCAATATGATCGCGCGTTGCAGGCGCGTCGTCCGGCGGGCACGGCGATGTTGCCGTTGGTTTACGCGGCCGCCTTTGACAACGGATCATATCCGGGGTCGGTGGTGGAAGATTCGCCGCTCGATAATCGCGCGGTGATGATCGGTGGAACAGCGGGAATTCTTGGTGAATGGGGACCGGAGAGCGCGGACAATCGTTACGAAGGAGCGATGACTGCGCGTCAGGCGCTCGCGAAATCGAAAAACGGCGCAACCGTCCGAATCGGAATGGACGCCGGTTTAGACGATGTGCTCCAGCTTTGCAAAAACGCCGGAATTCGCTCGCCTCTTCGTCCGTATCCGGCAACTTTTCTTGGCAGCAGCGAGGTCACGCTAGCCGAGTTGGCGCTCGCCTACACGATTTTTCCAAATGGCGGGTGGCGTGCCGCCGCGCCGCACATTCTGGAACGGATCGAGGAAAAGGATGGCACCGTTTGGCACGCTCAACGCGATTACGGAAAACAAAACGTGATCAAGCCGGAAACCGCCTATGAAGTGCATTCATGCCTGGTGGACGCGCTTGAGACTGGAACCGGGAAGAACGCTCGAACCGAGTTCGGGCTTGAGAGATTTCCAGCGGGAGGGAAAACGGGAACCGCTTACGACTTTACCGACGCGCTTTTTGCCGGTTACGACAGTAATTTTACGTGCGCGGTTTGGGCCGGGTTTGACAAACCACAGAAAATTTACCGAGGCGC
>DASPUI010000019.1:0-4294 GCA_035622995.1 Chthoniobacterales bacterium | reverse complement strand
AAATTATTTGGAACTTCGCTCGCTGGTTTTCGTTTCTTCGCCGCGTTGGCCGACGGGACTGCCGTGATTTTGACCGGATTGATGGCGCGCGAGCTCGGTGGGGGCACCGGCACCCAATTGCTGGCTTCCGCCGCGGCGATTCCGTTTTGCCTGGCTGCGGGGACCATGATGCAATATGTCTCCTTCGATTTTCTCGCCTGGGTTGCCTGTGGCTATTTCCTTATCCGACTTTGTAAGTCGGGTGACCCACGCTGGTGGCCGGCGATTGGCGGATGCATCGGTTTTGGGATGCTGACCAAATATAGCATGATCGTTTGCGTTGGGGGAATCGTGGTGGGCGTCGTATCAACGCCTCTTCGCCAGCACCTGCGAAACAAATGGCTTTGGCTGGGCGTCACGATTTCGCTGATCATTTTCCTGCCGAATCTTATCTGGCAATCACGGCACGATTTTATTTCGCTCGATTTTCTGCGGCACATCCACGAGCGCGATGTGCGCATTGGCCGGACTAAAGATTTTCTGCCCGATCAATTGAAGCTGACCCTGTTCGCTTTTCCGCTCGCGATCCTCGGTCTTTATTTTTATTTCATTGCGCAGACCGGGCGCCGGTTTCGTGCCGTCGGCTGGCTTTATCTAATTCCGCTTTTATTTTTCCTGATTGCCAAGGGTCGCGGCTATTATCTCGCGCCTGCCTATTCTGTTTTGTATGCGGGCGGCAGCGTATTCGGGGCTCAATTAATCGATAAATGGCGGCAGAGCTGGCGGAGTCCTGTTCAATGGATCACGACGATCGCCCTGATCACCAACGTCGTTCTTGTCTCGGCCTTTTTCCTGCCGCTCGCGCCTGTCAATTCGCGGTGGGGCCAGCGTACGTTCAAGATCAATGACGATTTTCGCGAGCAAATCGGCTGGCCCGAATTGGTGGAAACGATTGCGAAGATTCGCGATTCGTTAGGCGAAGCCGATCGAGCGCATCTCGCAATTCTCGCCGGGAATTACGGAGAAGCCGGCGCGATCAACCTATACGGATCAGCCTACGCACTGCCGCCAGTAATATGTGGAACGAATTCGTTTTGGGCTCGCGGTTACGGCGAACCGCCGCCGGAGACTTTGATTGTGGTGGGATTTTCGCGCGAATTTGTCTCGAGTTATTTTGATTCCTCGGAAGTGGTTGCGCATTCCTGGAACTCGTTTGGTGTCGCGAATGAGGAAACGGTCGATCATCCCGACATTTTCCTCTGTCGCCACTTACGCGAAAGCTGGCCCGAGTTTTGGAGAAAATTCCGCCATTATGGGTGATCGCGAAATCGAGCAGCGGATGATGCGACTGGGGATTCGCAATGAGGACCTGGAAGAGAGTTTCGCCCGTTCTGGCGGCCCGGGCGGGCAAAATGTAAACAAGGTTTCAACTGCCGTGACGTTGCGGCATCGGCCAAGCGGAATCAGCGTGACAGCGCAGGACTCGCGATCGCAGGCACAAAACCGCAAGCTCGCGCGCGAACGTTTGTTGGATGCAATTGAAAACGAGATCGAAAGACGTCGCGCGGCCGAAATTTCAAAACGCGAAAAGATCAGACGGCGAAAATCTCCGCGACCGCCGGCATTAAAAAGAAAAATTCTGGAATCAAAACGAAAACGTGGCGAGCTAAAGCGGCAGCGGGCAAAGTTCGACATCTGACAAGACTGAAATGCAGAAACTGAATCTGGGGATCATCGGCCTGGGCTGGCCCGGTCAAATGCATGCGCACGCAATCCGGGCAATCGAAGGAGCGAATGTTTACGCCAGTGCCGATTCAGACGAAACACGGCGGAATGACTTCGAAAGCGAATTCACTCCGATAAAGAGCTATCGAAGTTACGAAGATCTTCTGCACGATCGAAAGATCGACGCCGTAATCATTTGTCTGCCGAATTTCCTGCATTTTCCTGTGTCGCTCGCGGCGCTCGAAACCGGCAAACATGTTCTTTGTGAAAAGCCGCCGACCCTGAACGGCGCGGAAATGACGGTGCTTCGCGAAGAGGCAAGAAAGCGAAATCTAATTTACTCATTCAGTCGCCAGTTTCGGTTTACGCCGCGAATGCGCGTTGCAAAAAAAGCGATTGACGATGGCCGTCTCGGAGAAATCTATCACGCACAAGCCACCTTTGTTCGCTCTCGCGGCATTCCAGTTGGCGTCGGCAATTGGTTTACGGAGAAAAAACGCGCCGGCGGCGGAGCGTTGATCGACATCGGGATCCACGCGCTCGACGCAGTTTGGTATCTGATGGGAACGCCGCGGCCGGTATCGATCAGCGCGAAGGTTTTTCGCAATTTTGCGCACCTGACGACAGCCGCGGTTTTCGATGTCGACGATGCTGCCTACGCCTTCATTCGTTTTGCGAACGGTGCTATCGTTCAATTGGAAACGTCATGGGCCGGCAATCTGACAGACGACGTTCCCCCGCGGAAATATTTTGGCCAAGAGCTCGTCAATTCGACAATTTATGGAACGAAAGGTTCGCTGCGGTTAAATCCGCTTGCCTTGTTTGAGGATCGGCAGGGGGAGATTGCAAAAGTTCATCTCGACGTGCCGGAGATCGAGTCGAGTGGATTCGAATTACAGTTGACCAATTTCCTGGACGCAATTCGCGGTCGGAGCCCGCTGATCAACAACGCGGACCAGGCGCTGGCACTGATGGAAATGATTGATGCAATTTATGCATCGAGTGATCTGGGTCGCGAGGTGCCAATCGTCCACTCTGGGCCACGATCCTGACTTGCGTCGCGCTGGCGCAGTATCCAAGCTGTTCCTTATGAAAAGACTAATGATTCTGGCTGCCCTGCTTTCAATCGTTAGCTGGATGATCAGCTCGTGTGCGAGTCATCCGACCGAGACCGAAACAAAAACCAATACAACCTCTACGACCATGCCTGTTCCAGCCGTGCCTGTGCAGTCGGCCTCGCGCTCAGCGACAATGCCGGGAATTCGTTGATTCGCCGTGGAGCGCATTCTTTTATCTGCTTCGAAGTGAAGCAGGTCGTAAAAATACCGATCACGGCGTCCGCCGGCGAGTCGCTCCTTGCATCGACTTTTCGTTTGGAGAAATTCTGCGGTATGAAAAAACTAACGATTCTCGCCCCGTTATTTTCGGTGATCGTAATAATTTTGAATTCGTGCGCCAGTCACCCGACTGAGACGAGCACAACAACCACGACGAGCGAGACCTCTGTGACGACGCCGCCAGCCAGTACAACGACCACCACAACTACGCATCATTGATGGCGGGTAAGTTTTCGATGTTTAATACATCCGTCAAAGGGACTTCCGGCGAAAATGATTGAAAAACAACTATGAAAAAACTCATTTTTGCCTCCTGCGTTTCGACCCTTGCACTGGCGCTGCTGGCATCTTGCGCTTCGGACCAACCGGCGCAATCTACCACCACGACTACGCATCAGACGACTGTGACCCAACCGGCGGCGACTCAAACAACCACCACAACGACGCGCGGTTACTGAATTGTTGCGGATCAACGTTTAGATCCTGCGTGTCCTGCGGGCAGTGGAGTCTACTTTTCCGGCGTTGCCGGTTGCTCCGTCTCTGCTTCTTCCTGCGCATTGCTTACCACGGGCGCGACTGCCTGAAGCTTTTCGCCCCCTCGCAAATCCATCAATTTCACGCCCATCGTGTTGCGCCCGGTTTCGCGAATTTCCTTCACGCGAGTCCGGACCATTTGCCCTTTTGTGGTAATCAGCATGAGCTCATCGGTTTCGCGAACGGTCAGGGCACCGACCACATCGCCGGTCTTTTCGCCTGTCTTCATTGTGATAATGCCTTTCCCGCCGCGCGACTGCCGCCGATAATCGTCAAACGGCGTCCGCTTACCAATTCCGTTTTCGCCAGCAACCAGCAGCATGGAATTGGGATCGACGATCGCGATCGCAACGACATGGTCTTTCTTGTCCGGCCGGATTCCCCAAACACCGACCGTATTGCGGCCTTGATCTCGCAATTGCTCCTCGTGAAAGCGAAGGCTCATGCCTTCTTTCGTAATCAGCACAATCTCGTTATTGCCGCCGGTCAGTTTCGCGTCAATCAGGCGGTCGCCCTGCTCGATTTGGATCGCAATGATGCCGCCTTTGCGAACGTTCGCGTAATCGGCGAGGTTCGACTTCTTGACTATGCCTGATTGGGTCGCAAAAACGATGTGCAGATTTTCATCCCAGGTTTGATCGACCGCACTCGGACCGGTTCCTGATTTCTTGGCTTGAACCCGGATGGTTGCGGAAATTTTTTCATCCGGACGCAGTTCG
>DASPUI010000018.1:0-6729 GCA_035622995.1 Chthoniobacterales bacterium | reverse complement strand
CTTTCTCTTCAGACATATTGACTGCTGCTTCCCAATTCGCGTCGTTTCAGTTAAAAAGGAAATCCGTTAGATTAGACAATGGTACGTTGCGCAACAGTTTGCACTGATTCGCCGGGTTGAAAAGTCAAACACCGTTTGTTTTCTCGTCCGCGTGCACCCCCGGACTTTTTGGGCCGCGTTCATGTTCCTTGCCGCTTGTTTCTTCGCCTTGCTTTATTCTTCTTTTCGCAACTTCTTCATCGGAAGGTTCGGTCACGCCGCGGGAGCGGGGAAAACTTTCTGGATAATTTCGGCGCAAAAATTCAATTAAACCTTCCCGGACCTCACAGCGAAGATCGAACGTTTTTCCGGCATCGGCGCCACTAACGAGAGCGCGCACTTCGATTGTATTTTGCTTGGCATCGGTCACCTGCAAGCCGCAAACTTTGCGATTCCACTTCGGGTTGTTCTCAACCAGGCGCTTCAATTCCTTGCGCAATTCGCCCATTGGGGCCTGATAATCGAGATACAAAACCACCGTGCCTAATAACTCGGTCGAAACCCGGCTCCAATTTTGAAACGGTTTTTCGACAAAATAAGTGATCGGTAAAATCATCCGCCGCAGGTCCCACGTTCTCACTGTTACATAAGTGAGTGTAATCTCCTCGATCTGGCCAAATTCGCCTTCGACCACGACGATGTCGTCAATCAACAGCGGTTGAGTAAGCGCGATTTGAATGCCAGCGAGCACGTTGCCCAGTGTCTTTTGCGCGGCAAAGCCGATCACCACTCCCGCAATCCCGGCCGACGCCAAAATGCTCGTCCCAAATTGCCGCACCGGATCGAATAGCATCAGGATCGAACCGGTCGCAACGATCACGATTGCCGAGACCAGGATCTTTCGAATCACCGAGATCTGCGTGTAAATCCGGCGCGCTGACAAATTGTCCTCCGCGTCCAGGCGGTGGCGGCTCATTACCGCGGTTTGGACCGCATTGATGCCTCGAACGATCAGAAAAGAAAGCGCAACGATGAGTAGAATGCCGAACCCTTTCTGGGTTATCCACGTCCAGTCCTGCGGCAGCCTCAGCAGAGGCAGGAGCAAAATGATGCCGAGCAGGGGCACCGCCAGCCGCAATGCGTGGCCGACAATTGGAACAATCACTTTGCCTAACAAACTGGCTGACTGCTCCGCCCACGCGTGCATTCTTTTTTCGATTGCGCGGATTGCGCGAAAAATGAGCCAGAGAAGAGCGATGATCCATCCCGCGTAAAGAATCGCAGTCAGCGCGCTGGCCCAAAAAACGCGGGTTGGCCGCGATTTAATTCCGGTCACAATCGGCATCAGGGCGAAGCCGCCGCCGGACATCCAAAGGAACAACGCAACTGGCTTGCGAACAGTCGACGCACTTAGCGCGAGCCATGATTGCGGTCGTTCGGATTGAATCTCACCGGCGTTTCGCCTGACAATCCAAAGCAGCCAGCAGGCGACCAGCGAGAGCAACCCGATTGCCGCCGCAGAACTGATCAGGCGCATGCAGGTAACGCGGTCGAAGACGGTTCGCTGTAAGAATTCGCTGCCGGATTCTTTGGCGACCGCGTCAAGCCAGCGACTGTAACTGACACCTCCCCGATAGATTTTTGAACGCTCCGCAGCGGCACTTTGCGCGGATAATTGCGAGAACGATTGTGCGATCGTGGGCGATGCCGACGGCGTCGCGGAAGGAGAGGGCGACGAGGCTTGCGCCGCCGCCGTCGCGGTCATCCAGCACGTACTAGCAAGTACGCACAACAATCGAACGCTATTCATTACCCATCATCGCATTGCCGACGTGAGCTGCAATGCGGTTGCTGTGACTCGTAACATGGTGTCGCTTTGAAAATTACAGATTTGTTGGATCGATTTCTGGTGTGCTTTGCTGTTAATAGCAGAGAAACATGGACTCGGATTTGCTTTTCAACGTCGCTGATTACGCACGCGCAGCGCGAGACAAGCTTTCCATAGATGTATTCGATTATTACGAAGGCGGAGCGTTGGATGAAATCACGCTTCGTGAGAATGTCGCTGGCTGGGAACGGATCAAACTCTACTATCGAGTTCTTGCTGGAGTAGGGATGCGCGTGATGAGCACAACCGTCCTGGGCCAGTCGGTTTCCCTGCCGATCTTGGTGGCACCCACCGCCTTCCATCGATTGGCATGCCAGCAGGGTGAGATCGCGACCGCTCGCGCAGCTCGGGCAGTGGGAACTTTGTTTGTTCTCAGCTCGCTCTCGAATACAGCCATGGAATCGGTTTTTGCCGAGGCGGCGAGCCCGCGCTGGTTCCAGCTCTACGTCTACAAAGATCGGGCAATCACTTTGGAGCTGGTGAAGCGCGCTGAAAATGCCGGGGCCGAGGCGATCGTCCTTACCGTTGACGCCCCGGGTCTCGGAACGAGGGAGCGGGATGCGCGAAACAGTTTCCATTTGTCAGAGGGTCTTTTAGTTGAAAACCTTGCGGCGGCTGGCAAAGCCAACGTTCCCGAAGTAAGAGGGTCCGGCCTGGCCGCGTACGTCGCGGAAAACTTCAAACAAGACCTTGGATTCGATGATCTGGCCTGGTTATGCAGTTCTACCCGATTGCCGGTCGTGGTGAAAGGCGTGTGTCGCGGTGACGATGCTCGCCGTTCGGCAGAGCATGGGGCCAAAGCAGTGGTCGTGTCCAACCACGGCGGGCGCCAGCTCGACACTGCTCCAGCTACTTCTGAAGTGTTACCGCATGTGGTCGAGGCGGCGGGAGATCTTTGCGAAATCTATGTTGATGGAGGAATTCGGCGTGGCAGTGATGTGCTGAAAGCGATTGCGCTTGGGGCACGCGCGGTTTTGGTGGGCCGTCCGGTTCTGTGGGGACTTTGCGTGTCCGGCGAGCAAGGGGTTGTGCACGTTCTTGAAATTTTGAAACGGGAGCTCGACGAAGCGATGCTTCTCTGCGGTTGCACAAATTTGAGCGAGATCGGCCCCTCCCTGTTGGCGCCAGCCTGAGAACAAGGCAACGCTGAAGGCAACGGCGAACAAGGATCAGAGATATTCGCGCCGCTGGTAACGACTTAGCTGATCTTTTGCTTCGCGCAGTTCGTCGTCGGACAGCCTCCGCATAAAAACGCGCGTGCGGATTCACATTGAAAACATCACCCTTGTCAGCCATGGACGGCGCCGCGGGTCCAAGCAGGAAAATGAAGAAAGAAAAAAGTCGACCGAGCTTCGCTGTCATTCTGAAATTGTACGGAACTGAAAAGCAAACTGGAACCAAAATGGCAATATCAGAGCTTGGGACCGGTCTTTCCGGTGCAGAACCTGCTGGCCGCCGCCGCCCAACGCAACAATCTGGGTGCAGGTTATTTGATTTTTAGCGCAAATCCTGCTGCAAAATCGAGTGAGCTTCTCCGCAACATGATACCGATTAAATGGCGCTTAAAAGACAGGGCAGAGTGTGGACGCAGTGGATTGCGTTCTTTGTAACATCGGCGATCACGCCGGTCGCAGCACAATCAGAGCGGATTAACCAGGAGGGACGAATTCTGGGGCCGGCGCCGACGGTAACGACGCCGACTCTGTTCAATACGTCGCAGGCCGACGCGATTGTCTCGGCCATGCAAATCTTTCCGGTAACGAATCCCTGGAACGAAGACATTTCGCGGCGTCCGCTTTTGTCGAACTCAAGCGCAATGATTACGCAGCTGAAATCCGATTTGTCATCCAGCCGGCAAACTTTGCGTGCTTTTTACGAAATGAACTACGTGCTCGTGCCCGACAATCAACCGCGCGTCACCATTCCGTTCGTCGATTATCCGGACGAGTCCGATCTCGATGGCGGCACTTACCCGAATGGGAGTTACCCGATTCCGTCGAATATGCCGATCGAAAGCTGGCCGGTCGAAACCGGCAGCCTGACTTTGCAACAATGGCAAATGGATGTGACCCAGATCGGGGGCGATCGCCACGGGATCATAGTAGCGCCGGGAGCAGGCGCCATTTGGGAAACGTGGCAGATGATATTGACCACGAGTGGCTGGCAGGCTTCAAACGGCGCGAAGTTCGATCTTAATTCAAACACGTTACGTCCTGCCGGCTGGACCTCCGGCGATGCGGCCGGGCTTCCCATGTTTGCCGCGCTGGCGCGTTACGATGAATGCGAACGCGGCAAGGTCGAGCACGCATTGCGACTTTGCGTTCCGAAAACACGAAAGGAATATATTTACCCGGCCAACCATTATGCCTCGTCGATTCCCGCGACATCGACGCAATATCCGGCGATGGGTCAACGCTTCCGGTTGAGCTCGAGTTTCGTCGTCCCGAGCACGTGGACTATCGAAGAGAAAGCCGTTTGCTACGCGTTGAAGAAATATGGGGCGATCGTGGCGGACAATAGTGGCGGCTTTTTTTCCATCTCGGTTTGTCCCGACGATCGATTTTCGACCAACGCTTTCGATAACCTCTCCACCATCGACGTCAGCAATTTCGAAGTCGTTCAAACCACTGGGCCTGAGGAAGGGCCGCGTTCGGCGGGTGCGCCAACGGTAAATGCCGGTGCGGATCAAACCATCAACACTTTGAGCACGACGCTCACCGGGACAGTTATCGATCCAAGCGGAATAGCGACAATTTTATGGAAGGTATATTCCGGCCCGGCTTCAGTGAGTGTCGCGAATCAAAATTCGTCGGTCACGTCAGTGACATTTGATCAACCTGGCACTTACACGTTTGAGCTAAGCGCAGACGATCAAGTTCACGCGGTCGCGTACGACGCGATGATCGTCAATGTTCAAACCGGTTCGCCGACTCCAACACCAACTCCTGCGCCGACCTCTACTCCGACTCCAACTCCCACACCCACCGTGACGCCGAGCCCAACCGCAACGGCGACTCCAACTCCGACGCCGACGCCGGCAGCAACCCCAACCGTTACCGTTTCGGTTTCGCCGGTCCGGGTCCATCGGGGGAACGACGCAACGTTTACGCTTTCAAGTTCCGGGATTGTTTCGGCATCAATTACCGTGAACTACTTTATGCGCGGAACCGCTCAAAGCGGAATTGATTACACTCTCAGCGGCACTCCCGGTCAGGCAACGATCCCTGCCGGACAAAGTTCGACTTCTGTTGTTTTGCACGCGAACACAACTGGGAAGCCAAAAAGTAAGACTGCGATCATGGTTCTGAACACTGGTGTCGGCTACAAATTGGCGAAGTCCGCTAAAGCGACGGCGACCATCACGAATTAAGAAAACGTTTAGCTCAGATTTTACGCGAATCGTAAGCCCAATGTAAAAGGGCCTGTCGCTGTTTGCGTCGGCAGTTCAGATCGCCGCGCGCGCAATTCTTTTTCAATTGCGCAATGTGCCGTCTGACTGCTCGCCAACGTTTGATCTGACGGTCGTCATCGACGCAACGGCGTCCCATGTAATAACGGCAGTACCACTGAAACCACCCGCGCGGATCTTCATGATAGATCCAGCCTTTTTTCCGCCATTCTGAAAGCGGCTGCGAAGCGTTCACCCCGAAAAAATTCAGTTTGGGCTGGTGTCGATCTCGGCAAAGTTTGGCGTGTTCGAACCAGTCGGCCGGAAATTCGTCCCGGCAATCATTCAGATATTTTCCACTGAAAACGCCGAGCCGGAGCATTTGTTTCGGCGAAAGATCGGGACTGAAGCCACGACGAAACTCGCGCCCGATCGATTTTGTCCGGTAGTAAACGTAGCGTTTTTGCATCCGATCGTTCACTTCGACTCGGATCGGTTTCATTGTATTTTCGAGATATGGCTAAAATGCGAGCGGTTCAAGTTCCGAAGGCGGGAGGTCCATTTGAAATTGTTGAAAGGAATATTCCCGAACCGCCGGACGGCTGGGTCCGAATCAAAGTCGAAGCGTGCGGCGTTTGCCACAGCGATTCGTTAGTTAAAGAGGGGCACTGGCCTGGAATTCAATACCCACGCGTGCCTGGACATGAAGTGATCGGCGCGATCGATCTCGTTGGGAAAAACGTGAAGCAGTGGAAAGCCGGCCAAAAAGTCGGCGTCGGCTGGCATGGTGGACACTGCGGTTTTTGCGACCGCTGCCGGCGCGGAGAGTTTTTCGCGTGCAGCATTTCTCTTCTTACAACGGGTATTGATTTTGACGGTGGCTATGCCGAATACCTGATCGCTCCGGCTGAGGCGGTCGCGCTTGCGCCCGACGAGTTGTCCGCAATCGATGGCGCTCCACTCATGTGCGCCGGCGTAACGACTTTTAACGCGCTCCGCAACAGCGGGGCGCGCGCAGGAGATGTCGTCGCGGTTCTTGGCGTCGGCGGGCTTGGTCATCTCGGCGTCCAATTCTCTGCAAAAATGGGATTCAGGACGGTCGCAATCGCGCGCGGGAAAGATAAGGAAGCATTCGCAAAGAAGCTCGGAGCATCTCACTATGTTGACAGTCAGGCCTCCGATCCGGCGACGGAGCTGAATAAATTGGGTGGCGCAAAAGTTGTGATCGCGACCGTAACGAATGGCGACGCGATGACGGCAGTGATAGGCGGTCTTGCCCCGAACGGCGTCCTGGTGGTTATCGGGGCAGCGGGCCCACTCTCCGTTGATTCCATCATGCTGATTAACGGACAACGGGCGGTCAAAGGCTGGTACTCGGGAGTTTCAATCGATTCGCAGGACACGCTCGCGTTCAGCGTTGCAAATGCTGTCCAATCAATGAATGAAATTTATCCACTCGACCGGGTGAGCGAGG
>DASPUI010000017.1:0-3095 GCA_035622995.1 Chthoniobacterales bacterium | reverse complement strand
ATTTTTTCCGGTCATAAATGAGGTCCAGGCCGGCGGCGTGATAGGCGGAAGAATCGACTCGAGCTTGCCTGACACTCCAGCCTTCATGAGTTTCGCCAGATTCGGCATGCTGCCCTCCGCCATCCAAGGCCGGATAACGGTCCAGGTTGCGGCGTCGAGTCCAATGACGACGACCTTGGGAATCTTTTTCATGTGGCAAACAAATTAAACTTCATGCTGGCTTCCGTAAAGCTGGTTGGGAGGTCGGCATGCTCCTCATTTGTAAACTCTCCACGTCTGCATGCCGACTGGATCGAAGCGAAAATCGGTCACCGACGTTCCGAGGGCGTGGAGGCGCTCCCGGACGATATGCCGTTTGTTGAATGGGCAGTAAAGCAATAGATGGCCGCCACCGCCGGCACCGGTGATTTTGCCGCCAATTGCGCCAGCTTTGCGCGCCTCTTCGTAAAGTTCCTCGATTCGTGGCGTGGTAATGCCTTTGGCCATCTGCTTTTTTTGCAACCAACCCTCGTGGAGCATCTCACCGAAACGATCGAGGTCGCTCGCGAGCAGTGCCTTCTTCATTTCGCAGGCAATGGCTTTCACCTGATCCATTGCGGCCAACGGCGCCGCCTCGTTCTTTTTCGCGCTCTCCATCTGGCTGTCGATGATCGGCTGCGATTCGCGGCTGCCGGTGAAGCAAAGGATCAGGTTGTACTCAAGCTCGTTGATCAGGTATTCGCTCAGCCGAAGCGGAGTGACGACCACCTCTTCGCCGTTGAATTCCATGAAATTAAAACCGCCAAAGGCCGCAGCGTATTGGTCCTGACGGCCGCCCTTGATTCCAACGTCGTTACGTTCGATGTCGTAGGCGAGTTTGGCCATCCCAGCTGAAGTGATCGGCAGGCCGAGCAGCTCGCGGAAGAGCCCGATAAGCGCGACGGTAAAGGTAGAGGAACTTCCAAGTCCGGAACCCGGCGGAGCATCGGCGTGGACAAAGAGATCGAAACCGTCGGTCCGAAATTTATCCAGCTCGAAACGTTTGATTACTCCTTTGACCAAGTCCATCTGCCCGTCGAACTGAAAATGTTCTTCCTGTGTCCAGTAAACGACCGTCCCGTAGTCGAAGGAACGGAAGCCGATGGAGCGTTCCGACTTTGGTACCAGCGTGCCGTAAACATAACGAGAAATCGTCGCGTTCAATACACAACCGCCGTGAGTATCCGCGTAAGGCGAAACATCCGTGCCGCCACCGCCAAAACTTAAACGGAGTGGCGTCCGAGCCCGCACCATTTTGATCTGGCTGAAAAAGTTTTTCGGATTCGGGTGCATTCAAACGCTGAGCGCTAATCGTTAGGTCCGGATTGGCGTACCCTCCATGTCGATAGGAACTGGCAAACCCAGAACTTCCAAAATCGTTGGCGTCACATCGGTAATTTTTGTGCCGTTAAGTTGCCGCCCCGCCGGCAGGCCGCCAGCCGGTCGCCACAGAATCATGCCATTCTGAGCGTGATTCGCGCCGTCCGGACCGGTATCATTTTCAAAAGTGTGGATTTTTCCTCCACCGATCGTGCCTACGGAGCGCCAGTAAAGGTCCCCAAAATACACAATCAGATCTGGCGCCACGCCCCGCACCTCCTTGTAGAGCTCCTCAGGACGAAAAACCTGTGTGCCAATGTTGCGTCCCTTTTCATCCAAAATGGACTTGAGCCCAGCAATGAGTTCATCGCGCACTTTCTCATAATCCTCCGGCGCGATCGTGCCCTGCGGCTCGCGCCCTGCGACATTTAGAAAAACGCGCGCATAATAACCGCCATCGCCCCACGCCTTCGTCCGCGGCCAATCGATCTTTACCTTCGAAAGAGGGACTGCGGTTTGCGGTTGCTCCTGCAACGCGAGATAACCATTCGCCAGCAACCATTCATTCACGCAAATGCCGCCATCCATTCGCTTGGCGCCATGATCGGAGACGACAAGCACGTCCGTGCCGGCATCGGCGAACTTCAAGAGCTCGCCGATCTCGCGATCAACTTCTTGGTAGTAATCATGAATCGCATTCTCAAATTTGTTCCCCGCTTCATAGAAGCGATGGGCAGGGTCCATGTTATCCCATAAGGCATGATGGATGCGGTCGGTTCCCATTTCGACCATGATGAAGTAATCCCAATCGTCCTTGGCCAGAAGATGCCGCGCGAGCTGAAAACGCTTACGGGTCATCTCGTAAATATCGGCCAGTATCTTCTCCTTATTGCCCGAGCGGAAATCGCGCACGTCAAGTATGTATTCTCCCACCACTCGCTCAATTTCCTGTTTGAGCTCGGGCGGATAAGTGTACTCGCACGAAATATCGGGAGTAAGAAAATCGGTCACCATCGTACCATTGAGCGGCTTGGGAGGATAAGTGCCTGGAACCCCGATAACGATGGAACGCTTGCCCTTTTCGGAGAGGATTTCCCAGAGTCGATCTTCCTTGATCGCCAGTGAGTTGGCGATCGAATAGCGGTCGTAGGAATGATCCGCGCGATTACGAAATCCGTAGACGCCGAGTAACCCTGGACTCTTCGAGGACATCATGACCGACCACGCCGGCACGGTGATCGGCGGATCGCACGAACGAAGCGAGCCGTGGAATCCGTGATCGTAAAGCGATTTTAAGTTGGGGAGATCGTCGAGCCAGCGGTCGAAGACCAGCTCGGGCGCGGCGCAGTCCAGTCCAATTACCATCACTCGCCGCCGAACAGTGCGCTTTTGATTATCGATATTTGTGCTAGGAGCGAGTTTCGCTTCGCGTTCAGGCGCGTTCTTCATTAAGTCCGATAAAGCCTTCACGCTCCAAATGCAGGATGATTTCCTGCGCGGCTTCTTCTGGTGTGAGTTCGGCGGTATTGATCACCACTTCAGCGTCGTTAGGCTCCTCGTAGGGATCCGAAATGCCGGTGAATTCCTTGATGATTCCAGCCCGCGCCTTGGCATACAGACCCTTGCGGTCGCGCTGTTCGCATACGGCCACCGACGTGGAGAGATGCACCATGATAAATCCGCCCAGCGGCTCGATCATGGCGCGCACATGTTTGCGGGTGGAGTCGTACGGCGCAATCGGAGCACAAATCGCGATG
>DASPUI010000016.1:0-23156 GCA_035622995.1 Chthoniobacterales bacterium | reverse complement strand
ATTGGCGAATAGATCGTTGTCTTTAAAAGCTCCTCTCGTGCCTGGCTGGAACTTGCCTCTGCGACTTCAATCTGGTGGAGCGAACTCTCATAGGTGTTCCTGGCCACATCGTCTGCCGCCTGGGCGGCGTTATACTCCTGCGCCGAAATTGTTTTCTTCGCGAACATGTCTTCGGCCCTTTTGAGATCCTGATCACATTTCACCAACGTCGCCTTTTGCTGGAGATTTATTGCTTTGGCCGCGCTGATGCCCGCTTCCTGTTGCTCCAGTTGCGCCTTGTACAGGTCGGGCTTGATCTTGACCAGCAAATCGCCCTTTTTGATCGCCATTCCGTCTTCAACCGGCAACTCGATGATTTCGCCCGCGACCTCCGGAGAAATTTTTACTTCTGTCTCCGGCTGAACTTTGCCCGTGGCCGAAACGGTCTGCACGATCGTTTTGCGCACTGCCTTTTCAGTCGTAACCGGGACCGGCTTCTCCCGCTTGCTATTGATGATCGAAATGACGATCAGCAGTAGAAGCAGTCCGATCGATCCAAGGATGATCTTCCGTTTCCGTCGCGAGCGCTTTTTTTTGGTGACCTGCGGCGCGACTGGGGGAGTAGCTAGGGTTTGATGCATAAAATCCTCTCGGAGTGAGGTAAGGCGGCCAGAAATTATCCCATTTTTGACCATAGCAAAGTAAACCTGTTCAAGAACATCAATAATAGGATGCAAACACAGGGCATTTTGGATTCAACCAACTTGCGCCAAATTTGCGCTAGATCGGGCGTTGATTCGGTTTATCGCCCAGGCCGCGTGTTCGGCGATCAAAGGCTCGCTATCGTGGCTCGCTTTCTCCAACGCTGGCAAGTCCTCCAGGGTCCCGACATTGCCCAGCGCGACACAAACATTACGCAGAAATCCGCGACGTTTAATTCGCATGATCGGTGAGGCGCGAAACAAATTTTTGAATTCAACGTCCGTCAGCCGCAGATAATCGCGCAGCGAATAAACACTTGTCGATTTCCGGGCGGAAAATGCGCCTTCCCGGGCAACCCGAGCGAAGCGATTCCACGGGCAGACCTCGAGGCAGTCGTCACAACCAAAAATCCGGTCACCGATGAATGGACGCAACTCGGCCGGGATCGAACCCTTCAATTCGATCGTCAGGTAGGAAATGCAACGTCGTGCATCCAACTGATGTTCGGCGGTAATTGCGCCGGTCGGACAGGCGTCGATACAGCGTGTACATTTGCCGCAACGATCACGCGTCGGCGAATCTGGCGGCAAATCGAGAGTCGTTAAAATCTCGGCAAGAAAAAACCAGGTGCCAAGGCGTTCATTGATCAACATCGTGCTTTTGCCGTGCCAGCCAATGCCGGCCTGCGCGCCGTAATCGCGTTCCAAAATCGGCCCGGTATCGACGTAACACTTTTGCAGGCCGCCAACCGTCCGTAGAAAATCGTCGATTTTCTTCAATTTCGCCGCAACGATTTCGTGATAATCATCGCCCCACGCATACCGCGCTATCCGTCCGGTGGCGGCGGTCCGCGACCGTCGAACATCGTTACCTTGAAAATAATTGACTGCCAGAACGATCATCGAGCGCGCGCCGGGCAAAACATTTTGCGGATTCGCCCGCTTCCAGGCGCCGCGCGCCATGTAATTCATTTCTCCAGCGGCTCCGTCTGCCAACCACGCATCGAATTCCGCAATGTGAGCTGGGGGAACGCAGGTCGCGACGCGACACGAATCAAAACCGAGTTTGGTCGCCAAATCGAGCAGTTGCTTTTTGAGGTTCATTTTTGCAGCGCCAATTCTTCAATCCTTTTCAAGATCGCCTCGGCAACCTCGTCATGCGTCAACTTCGTCGTGTCGATCCGAATTTCGGCAACCTCCTCGTAAAGTGGTCGGCGGGCTGCCAGCAGCGCCTTGAAGCTCGCCCGCGGATTTTCTACCTCCAACAGCGGTCTTCCGCTCTTGCGGGTCGCGCGTTCGAAAAGAATCTCATCATCCGCGTCCAGCCAAACAACGGTTCCTAACTGTCTCAAGAGGTCGACATTCTTATTCCTTAAAACAGTTCCACCGCCGGTCACGACGATAGATGGGCGGCGTAATTCCAATTCACGCAACACTTCCGTCTCGACTTCTCGAAATCGCGATTCGCCATGCTTCAAAAAAATTTCTGAAATTGGCATCCCAAGTTTCATGGTTGCAAGCTCGTCTGTATCAATGCGAGTGAGCCCCGCCAGCCGTTGGATGCAGCGGCCGATCGATGATTTGCCGGCGCCCATGAATCCAACGAGTACGATCGATTTGGCAAGCTGCACGCCTCAAGTATGCCATACTTCTCTTGTCATTCCGAGAGTAGTCGAGGAATCTCTGGCCGTTTGAAAATGACTTCGCTCACCAAAATGGTTGAATATCTCGATCGCTTCTTGCGTGTACGCGAAGTTGGCGACTGGGAAAATGCGCTGAACGGATTGCAGATCGAAAATTCCGGAGCCGTGACGAGAATTGGCGCTGCCGTTGACGCGTCAACTCGCACGTTGCGCGAGGCGGCGAAACGAAAGGTCGACTTTCTGCTTGTTCATCACGGCGTGTTTTGGCCCGGCTTACGGCCAGTTGCCGGGGCGTTGCATGCGCAACTAAAGCTCGCGTTTGAAAACAACCTCGCGCTCTACAGCGCACATCTGCCGCTCGATCTGCATCCGCAAATAGGAAACAACGTGCAGCTCGCAAAGTCTCTCGGACTACGATCGACCACGAAATTCTTCGAAGAAAAAGGCCAGCTCATCGGTCTGAAAGCCCGCGCTGTCATCTCGCGCAACACACTTCTGCAAAGACTAGCGAATTCATTAAAAGGGAGAGTGAAGGCTTTCAAGTTTGGGCCACCGCGAACAAAGGCAATCGGAGTAATTACTGGCGGAGCGGGGGGCGAGATCTATCGGGTTGCGGAAGAGGGAATCGACACATTCATCACCGGCGAGGCACCGCATTGGGCTGCCGTTGCAGCTGAAGAATTAAAAATGAACCTTTTTCTCGGCGGCCATTACGCAACCGAAACCTTCGGGGTCAAGGCACTGGCCGCACATCTTTCAAAACGATTTCGAGTGCCGTTCGAATTTATCGACTGTCCAACAGGCTTGTAACTGGCCATTATTGAAGGCCATGGAAGACCTGGCCGGGCCTCTTCTTTTCGCTCTAGCTGCGCTCGTTCTGTCGATCATTGCTCTGGCAAAGGTCTCCAGTTTAAAGGCCGGCATCGAAGAGTTGAAGCGGCGTCTTTCCGAAATCAAAACTAGCGGCCGCGTCCCCGCCGCGGAGCCGGCAACGGCAAAGCCGGCGATTCCACCCCCGCTTCCGGATTCTGTTAAATCATCTCCAGCCCCGTCTGTGTCGTTGCCGACTCCGCGCATTCCAAAGCCAGCACCGTCGGCGATTAATTGGGAATCGGTGCTCGGGGTCAAACTTTTCGCATGGATCGGCGGATTCGCCCTGTTTCTCGGTGTCGTCTTTTTCATCAAGTACGCCTTCGACAACAACTGGATCACCGCGGGAATGCGGATCGTCGCCGGCGCGATCGTTGGCACATTGCTGATCGTCGTCAGTTTGCTTCCAAGAGTGCGCGGTTACCGAGTCCCGGCGCAGAGCCTTTGTGCAACCGGTATTCTTGTTTTGTATGCAGACATTTACGCTGCCCACTCGTTTTATGGCTTGATTTCGCTGACGGTGGCGACTGCGTTAATGTGGATCGTAACGGGCGCAGCACTGGTTATTGCGACTGGGCTCACTGCCCAAAGCGTCGCCTGGCTCGGTCTCATCGGTGGTTTTCTCACCCCGATTTTGGTTCGGTCGCAATATGACTCTGCGGCGGTGTTGTTCGGCTACCTCGCCATCCTGAGTTGCGGCATCGCTGTCGTCAGCGCGCTCAAACATTGGAACTATCTCATCTTCGCAGCCGCCATTGCTACGGTCGTGATGGAGTTTACCTGGGCGGCTGATTTCTTCGGAAACAGCGGAGGCGGGGAAGTGCGGATTGTGTTCCTTGCAATGGAATTGCTCTTTGTCGGGATCTGCATTGCGTTGACAACCTGGAGATCAACCAGCAATTGGACGATCGCAGCCGCCGCAATCGTTGGCTTTGCACCGCTTCTCGCCTTCATTGAAGATCCGCGCAGCAACCTGGCCGATTGGGATTGCGGTTTCGCGACCCTATTGCTCAGCGCAGCCGGGCTGATTACAATCGCGGCAGCGCATCGTCATATCGATGAGAAAGCGAAAGGTCTGGCCGCCGTCGTCGGCCTCGCGCTTTTCTTCACCTGGCTGGCCGAATGGAGCTGGTGGACCAGGGTAATCCTTGCGCCTCACCTGAGTCGTTCGGCTTTCGCGTTTGGCGCACAGCTCGATTCCGTGAAATTTTTGCACGCTGCGATCTTCCTGCTCTTCGCAGGCGTGCCATACTTAACCGGGACGAAGCGTGTCTGGCCATGGGTGATCGCGGCAATTGCTGGTCCGATTCAGTTTTGGTTTGTCCACAAACTTTTGCAGGGCAATCTCTATCACGATTGGCAATGGCTGCTACCGGTGGCCTTTGCGCTCCCGTACGCGATTTCTGTCTTGTATCTTCTCAAAAAGGAAGGCGTCGCTCTTGATTCGGCCGATTCACGTCTTGCAGCGCAGGGCGCAGCGGTCCTCGCATTCGTTAGTCTTATTTTTCCGATTCAGTTTGAACGGGAATGGATCACCGTGGGTTGGGCGATTGAAGGGCTGGCTCTGATTGTTCTCTTTCGTTGGATTCCGAACCGGCGACTCCGGGCAGCGGCGATCATCGTTCTTTGTGCTGCGTTTGTTCGTTTGGCGCTCAATCCCGCAGTTTTGCAATATCATGCGCGAACACCAACCGCGATCGTCAATTGGTATCTTTACGCTTACGGCGTTGCTGCCATTTGCTTTTTCATGAGTGCGCGCTGGTTCGATGAGCCGCGCGAAAAGGAATACGAACGAGCTGCGCGACCTCTGCTCTATTCGCTCTGCGGCATCGTTCTTTTCCTGCTGATGAACATCGAGATCGCCGATTACTTTTCGATCGGGCCCACGTTGACCTTTTCCTTCACCGGAAATTTTGCGCGGGATATGACTTACACGATTGCGTGGTCGATTTTTGCGCTCGCGCTCCTTGTCCTTGGGATCATGAGGAACGTTCGGCCGGTCCGCCTGGTTGCAATCGCGCTGCTGGCGCTGGCGTTTGCCAAATTATTTTTGCACGATCTCGATAGTCTGAATCAACTTTATCGCATCGGCGCATTCGTGACGGTGGCCATCATCGCGATCGTCGCTTCATTCGTTTATCAGCGCTTTCTATCCATCGGTGCGAAAAAGACCTGAAGGTCTCAGCTCTATCTCGTTTTTGACTGCGACGCTTTGTGACGAAGCTGATTGGCGCGGGCCAAATCCGCTTTAGCAGCCTGGGCGTTGCCGGCGAGATTTTCCGCCTTCGCCGCCTGCGTCCACGCGGCCGCGGACGAAGGCGCGACCGCAGTTGCTTTTCTGGCAAAAGCCAGACTGTCGCGGGTTCGCCCAAGCTTCGCGGCGCATGCGCTTGAACCAATCCAGCCAATATCCGCTTGCGGGGCAACTCGAGTGAGGTGTTGAAAATCGGAGAGCGCGGCATCGAATCGATTTTGCGCGGCATTAACAATTCCCAGCCCAAGATATGCCGGCGGAAAATCAGGCCGAATGGCGAGGGCGGCATTGTACGCACTTGCTGCTTCGCGAAATTGTTGAAGCGCCAAAGCCAGGAAGCCATGGAGCAATTGCGAATTAAGACTCTTTGGATAACGACTGGCGAGACGGCGAGACAGATCGAGCGCAATGCCATAATTATGTGCCTCGATCGCAGGCTTGATTTGCTTGGTTAGTGGATCGTTGATCGCAGGATCGACAAATTTTTCAGGAGCCGGCAGTTTGTTGATTAATCTATCGATCGACTCGTCGGCTGCGTGCGCTGAGCAGATGACGAGCGCAAGCAATAGGCAAGTTCCGGGGAACTGGTTCATGCTCGCTTGTAATACATCGCTTTTCGACTTCAACAAAAACTTGCGGGCTTGCCGCGGTTGCAATCGGCTGTTACAGCGAAGCATGTGCAAGGCAGGAGCAATCTCGAGCGTTTTCGCTGGATTCCTGATCGGCTTCCCCGTCGCGGCGTTACCCGCGACTTGTGTTTGGAAAGTGACCGACCACTCCAATCATGTCATGTACTTGGGCGGCTCGTGGCATGCCCTGCGCGCGAGCGATTACCCGATCCCGTCTGCATTCAATCGCGCGCTTGATGCATCCAGCAGGCTGGCGTTGGAAGTTGATCCGAACGAAATGCACGCGGCCGACAAGAGCATCAGTCAGGCTGCTTTATATCCCAAAGGCGACAGCTTTAAGAACCATGTCGATCCGCGCACTTACAATTACATTCGGCGCTTGTTCGAAATGCTCAACGTACCGGAGGAGAAATTTGTTCATTACCGGCCCTGGTTCATCGCTCTCGCGCTTCAATCTCCCGGCAACCGAGGCATGTCCACCAGCTTGGGCGTCGAGCAATTTTTGACCTCGCGGGCGCGTTCTCAATCCAAACAGATCATCGGTTTGGAAACTGCGCGCGAGCATGCCGGTGTTTTTTTGGGACTAAGCGATAGCCAGAGTGAAGCGTTACTGCTGTTGACCTTCATTCCGGGCGGTGGCAACAACGGTTCTCAAGCGAATCTGATGAACGCCTGGCGCAACGGCAACGCCGATGCGATCTGGCATGCAGTTCACGACGGCTTTCGCGATTTTCCTTCGTTAGGTGACCGAATTCTCGAGGCGCGAAACCGGAACTGGATTCCGAAAATGGAAGGTTATTTACGCAGCGGCCAAGCCTATTTCGTGGTCGCGGGAGCGGCGCACATGGGTGGACCAGGCGGAGTTTTGGCGCTGTTGCGAGGGCGTGGTTACAGAATCGAGCAACTGTAGTGGCTTCGACGCAAGATCGACGTATCAGCACGCGCGCGACCGGGGTGGTCGGCATTGCGGTTTTGTGCAGCCGAATTCTCGGTTTGATTCGCGAGCAAGTCTTTGCCGGCCTCTTCGGTGCGGGAAAAAATCTCGATGCATTTTTGATGGCGTTTCGTTTGCCGAATCTGCTTCGCGACTTATTTGCGGAAGGCGCGCTTTCGACCGCATTTATCACCACATTTTCCGGAAAGATTGCGACTGAAGGTGACGAGTCGGCGTGGCGGCTGGCAAACAAGATCGCGACGTTGACGATCGTTTTCATGAGTAGCGTTACGTTACTCGGGGTTTTGTTTACCCCGGAACTGATTCATGTTATCGCGCCGGGGTTCGCTCCGGAAAAAGCGCAGCTCACAATTCTGCTCGCGCGGATCATGTGGCCGTTCATTCTGCTGGTGTCGCTGGCCGCGCTGGTGATGGGAATCTTGAACGCGAAACACGTTTTTGGCGCGCCGGCGATGGCGTCGAGCTATTTTAATCTTGGCTCGATCATCGGCGGCGTCGCGCTGGCATACCTCCTCGATCCGCAAAAAAACTGGCTTCATCCGTTGTTTGGAACGCGCGCACTGATCGGACTTTCAATTGGAACATTGATCGGCGGACTTTGGCAGCTTACTGCTCAATTTCCGGCACTGCGGCGTGTCGGTTACGTTTTTCGTCCGGATTTGCGCTGGCGCGATCGCGGCGTAAAAACCGTGCTTACTCTGATGGGACCGGCGGTCGTGGCGGCCAGCGCAGTACAGGTGAACGTGCTGGTAAACAGCATCTTCGCTTCGGATTTAGGCGACGGACCGGTAAGCTGGTTGAGCATTGCATTTCGTTTAATGCAATTGCCGCTCGGGATCTTTGGCGTCGCTATTGGCACCGTCACGTTGCCGCTCGTTTCCAAACACGCGGCGGTGGGGAACTTAAGCGAATTCCGCACGATTCTCGCCAGCGGAATGCGACTCGCGTTTCTCCTGACGATTCCCGCAGCAATCGGACTCGCGATGCTTGCGTCGCCGATCATCAGCGTGATCTACGAGCACGGGCGCTTCAATGCCACGATGACGCGCCAGACGGCGGGTGCACTGCAATTTTACGCGATCGGTCTGGTCGCATATTCGGCATTGAAGGTTTTAACTCCGGCATTTTATGCGATTGGAAAACGCAACACGCCGATGCTCGTCAGTTTCCTTGCGATTGGCACAAATCTTTTTCTCAACTGGCTTTTCACATTTCGTTTGGGCTGGGGGCATCGCGGACTGGCTTTTTCAACCAGCATTGTTGCAACGATCAACTTTCTTCTGCTTTACGCGCTGATGTGGCGTCACACGCGCCGATTGGAGACGCAGCAAATGATCTCAGCGCTGGGCAAAATCTGCCTGGCGGGTTTGCTTCTCGCGACCATTTGCTGGCTGGCAAACCATTTCTATCTCGACTCGTGGGAACAGCTCAGATTTCTAAGAAAAGCCTGTGCCTTGTTCGCTACCATCATTGCCGGCGCGGCAATTTTCTTCGGGGCGGCCTACTTGTTAGGTCTCAACGAAGTGAGAGAGCTGGTCGACCTGGTCAGACGGCGTCTTAGGTAAGCGCCTGTTCCAGATCCTCAATCAAGTCATCGGCATTCTCAAGACCGATTGACAGTCGAAGCAGACCTTCCGGGGAAGTTGAGCCCGGACCTTCAATCGACGCGCGATGCTCAATTAAACTTTCCACTCCGCCTAAACTCGTCGCGCGAGTGAAAATCTTGGTTTTTGCGGCCGCCTTCATCGCCGCGTCGCGGCCATCTTTGACCTCGAATGAAAGCATTCCGCCAAACATCGACATTTGCTTGCGCGCAATTTCGTGCGCGGAATGTGATTTCAATCCCGGATAATGCACCCTTTCGACCTTTCGATTCTGTTCCAGAAACCCGGCAACTTTCGCAGCGTTCTCAGAGTGCGCCCGCATCCGCCACGGGAGCGTCCGCATTCCGCGCAGAATCAGCCAGCAATCGAAGGGCGAGGGGACGGCGCCGCCTTCATACTGGATACTGCGGATTTGTTGAAAGAAATCGTTTTCGCTCCTGGTAACAACAAGCCCGCCCAGAACGTCGCAATGACCGCCAAAATATTTGGTGGTCGAGTGCAGAATGAAATCGGCGCCGAGATCAAACGGTCGCTGTAAGACTGGCGCCCAGGTATTATCGCAAACGCAAACTGCGCCCGCGTCGTGAACGATTTTCGCCACCGCGGCAAGGTCGACAATCTTCAACAACGGGTTGGAAGGCGTTTCCATCCAGGCCAGCTTCGTTTTCGGTCGCAGCGCTCTTTTGACCGCCGCGAGATCGCTCATATCGACGAAATCGGCTTCGAGACCCCAGCGCAGAAAAATTTCGCGCAACAAACGCGAGGTTCCGTAGTAGGCGTCGGTGTGCGCCAGCACGTGATCTCCCGGCGAAAGCGCTTGCAAGATCGACATGGCCGCGCCTGTCCCCGAAGCAAACGCCGCCGCTTTGGCGCCGCCTTCCAAAGCGCTGGCGCCCTCCTCAAGCGATTGCCGATTCGGGTTGTTGTTCCGGGTGTACATGAAACCGCGCGAATAACTTCCTTCGACATCGCGCTCGAACGTGGTCGAGAGATGGATCGGCGCGGATACGGCGCCGGTAGCGGGATCGATCGAGTGACCGGCGTGCACGGCCAGAGTTTCAATTCTCATTTGAAGGCGAGATTACAATTTCAAGCGCAAATGTCGACCTTGCGCATGGCAAAGCGTCCAGCCTGTTGCCGTAGCGGAAGGTTTTCGATTTGACGCCATGCGATTAGCTGGCAAATAGAATCTCCCTCGGACCTTGTAATTCGCGCTTAGCTCATGACGATTTATCACGACGAAGTCTTCCAGATGGCGTGCGATCAATTCCAGATCATCGCCGATTACCTGAACATCGACAAAAACGACCGGGAATGGGCGACGTATCCCAAGCGCGCTGTAGCGGTGACGCTGCCGGTTCACATGGATGACGGGAGCACGAAAGCATTTCAGGGCTATCGTGTTCAACATCACATCGCGCTCGGCCCAACCAAGGGCGGCACGCGTTTCGCGCCCACCTTATCGATGGGCGAAACGGCTGCGCTCGCAATGTGGATGAGTTGGAAATGTGCGCTCGCAAATTTGCCCTACGGAGGAGCCAAAGGCGGAGTGGCGGTCGATCCAACGAAATTGTCGCACACCGAGCTGGAATCCGTTTCGCGCCGCTACATGCAGGAAATGATTCCATTTGTCGGACCGCATACCGACATCATGGGCCCGGACATGGGCACAAACGAGCAAATCATGGCCTGGTTCATGGACACCTACTCCGTTTATCAAGGTTTCGCGGTCAACGAAATTGTGACGGGGAAGCCGGTCTCAATTGGTGGCACGGAAGGTCGGCGGGAAGCGACTGGTCGCGGTGTCGTTTACTTGATCGAGCGCGCCATGAACATGTTGAAAATGGATCCCGAGAAATGCACAGCCATCGTGCAAGGATTTGGCAATGTCGGTTCCGTTGCGGCACTGTCGCTGGCGCTCAAAAGCGGCGTGACGGTCGTTGGAATCAGCGATGCGTATGCGGCGATCTACAATCCCAAGGGAATTGATATGAAGGCGGCCGAGCAGCACGTGCTGAAGAAAGGAAACTTACGCGCCTTCGATCAAGGGGATCACATCGATCCCAATGAAATGCTGACAATGCCGTGCGATGTCCTGGTGCCGGCTGCGGTCGATCGCGTGATTAACGAAAAGAACGCAGCCAAGATAAAGTGCCGCATTCTGGCCGAAGGTGCCAACGGTCCGACTACCCCGGAAGCCGATACAATTCTGGAGAAACGATGGGACGAGGTTTTTGTAATCCCCGATATTTTGTGCAATGCCGGCGGCGTGATCGTTTCCTACTTTGAATGGGTCCAGGGATTGCAAAGTTTCCTTTGGACTGAATCGGAGGTGACCGACAAACTGTTCCGGATACTCGAACACTCCTTTGCCCAGGTAATTCGGCGTGCAAAGGACCACAAAATTTCGCATCGTACCTCGGCAATGGCGATCGGCGTTGAACGCGTTCTCAAAGCCAAGCAGATGCGTGGCTTGTTTCCGTGACGTTCGCTCGCGGCGAGGAAAGGCGCTGCGATCGAATTGCCAATTCTCTAACGGACGAGGAATCTAGGGCGCGGATTATTTGAGTACAAAAAAACGCACTGTGGAGTGGAACCACAGTGCGGTTAAAGGAACTCTTTAATTAATTATGCGTGCCCTGTGCTGCCGTGCGGGGTGCTCCCGTGCGGGGTGCTCCCGTGCGGGGTGCTCCCGAAGTTGTGGACGGTCCCGAGGTTGTGGACGCCGCCGCCGCCTTTGGCATCTTTCGCTGGCTTGAGGTCACGAACTTTGATGTTTTTCTTTGTCTTGGACTTATTCATATTAGTTTTACTGCTTTGGTTTGGTTGTTGATGTTTGTATTGGTTGTGAGGCACCGAACAACAACTGACGCCCGCCGAGAACGTTCTTGTTTGGAATGAGATCGTCGAGGCGGATCATTTTATCTTTTTTTCGCGGTTGCCTTTGATTGGCTGTCTCCCCGGCAGGCGCGTTTTTTTTGTTCTTCGGTAAACTCACGTTGGCCTCGTATTAACACCAATCATGCCATCAATTTTCC
Organism: Chthoniobacterales bacterium; assembly: GCA_035622995.1. Classification (GTDB taxonomy): domain Bacteria; phylum Verrucomicrobiota; class Verrucomicrobiia; order Chthoniobacterales; family UBA10450; genus DASPUI01. Next base: position 11,483 of record DASPUI010000016.1, on the reverse strand, counting down.
GGCTCTTAAAATTTGACTCATATATGGCTGGCTAGTTGCGACTTACAAAAACTTAGTTTTACCAAAGCGTAAGATTTCATCCAAAACACTGGCCTAGTTTCTAAGCCATCGCAGGCTCATATTAAGGCACTCCTGGCATCATCTTTGCGCTGCATTTTTCAAGTGTCTGGCCAAGGTAGCGCGGGAGATGCCGAGCAATCTCGCCGTTCTCCGTTGATTACGATTTGTCTGTTCGTAAACATAGCGGACATGCCGTTGCACCGCTCCCGCAAGAGATAAATCGATATTATTTTCGTCGACATGCGCGTCATTTGATTTTGGGTGCGCGTGGTTCTCGTTCGCCGACACCGAATGATTCGGCTCCAAGTCCGGTGGAAAAACGACGTGCTCGGGAAGGATGACGGAGCCATCGCAAAAGAGCGTCATAGTTCGGACCGTATGACTCAGCTCGCGGAGGTTCCCGCGCCATTCGTGACGCATCAGCTTTTCCATCGCGTGCGGGTGAATCGCCGTAATGTTTTTACCTTCTTTGGCAGCGGCTGTTTTCAACTCGGCCGCGATCAGGGCAGAAAGTTCTTCCAGGCGCGCTCGCAGTGGAGGAATAAGCAAAGTGAGGCCGTTGAGCCGCTGATAGAGATCTTCTCTGAATTTTCCCTGTTGGACCCTTTCGCGCAGCGAACAATTGGAAGCACAGATAATTCGCGCGTTCGATTTTAACATTGTTTCGGATCCCAGGCGTTCAAATTCCCCATACTCGAGCACGCGCAAGATTTTCACCTGGGCCAGCGGGCTCATCTCTGAAATCTCATCGAGGAAAAGTGTGCCGGAGTCGGCCAGTTCGAACTTTCCTTTTACTCTCTGCTGGGCGCCGGTAAAGGCTCCCTTTTCATGGCCAAAAAGTTGACTTTCCAATAGCGTATCGCTCATCGCAGAAGCATTGAATGAAATGAATGGGCCCCGGGTTCGCGCCGACGAATTGTGGATGGCATGCGCCAGCAACGTTTTGCCCGTGCCGGTCTCTCCGAGTAAAACGACAGGCACATCCGATTTCGCAGCCAAGGCTCCCAGACGAAGGCATCTCGCCATGGCCGCGTTAGAGGTCATGAGCTGTTCAACCTTCAACGTGGAAAGCGGCTCATCCATAACACGGCGATTTACTGGCGCATGCTTTCCCGCAATTGCCGGACTGGTTCGAAGGCGTATTCGATCATCGTCCGGGAGCCAACGATAATATGCGCGTCTCCCTTCATGCCCACACGCAAAGGCAGGACTTTGTTGTCGCTGCCCGGCATTGTCGACCGATCAAGTGATGCCAGAGCGACGAATTTCAGCCCGTCGCCCGACGCGACGGCCGATGGGCTGACCCAATCAAGCTTCCCTCGCACGGTCCCGTATCGCTGATACGGAAATGCTTCGAAGAAATAACGGACTTTTTGTCCGACAACGAGTCGAGGCAGACCCGTTTCGTTAATCGCCATGCGCGCTCGCAATGTCGCATCTTCTGGCGCGAGTTGACATAAAACCTGGCCTTGTTGCACCACACTTCCAATGGTTCGCTGGTCGAGTGAGATAACAATGCCATTGTAAGGACTGCGGACTGTTAGCAGGTCGTCCTTGGCGTTCTCGAGGTCGGAATTCAAAGCGGTTATGCGGAACCCGAGTTTTTCGATTTCCGCCTGTTGTTCGCGACGGACTTTGGCGTATTCGGTCTCCATGCGTTCGCGGTCCAGATTCATCTGCTGCAGCGTCCGCTGCGCAACGCTTAGATCTTTTTCCGATTCAGAGAGATCAAGCTTCAGTTTGACCATATCTACTTCAGAAATGCCGCCCTTTTGCGCGAGGCCCTCCATCCGCGATACCAGGTCACGGCTCGTCTTGGTATGGTTCTCACGGAATTTCACTTCGCTCTTGGCTTGCTCAATTTCTGCGAGCTTGATCTTTACCTGCGACTGATAGGCCATGTCGTTTCGATTCAGGCTTGCCTCCTTTGTCTTCAGATCTTCCACGGAGCTGCGGAGATCCGTGTCCAAATTCCTGATTTCTTCCGAACGCAAAACAACAAGCTCCGCGCCTTTCTTTACCACCTGGCCCTCGACCACCGCGATGCGGCTCACGATGCCTCGGTGGGCCGCCTGAATCGGATCGGCACCGGTCGCGGGAACCAATATAAATGAGCAATGGACGGTTTCTGGAAGGCGCATTGCGATCGCGAGCAATAGGGCGCAGAAAAATGCAGCCAGCAAAACCCAGCCGGTTGATCGGATGACCCAGGGCGGAGGATCCTGGGGCAACATCTCCGATTCAGTGTCGATGGAATCCGACTTTGCTGGCATATTAGATTCCGAGTTGCTGACTCGACAGGTAGTAATAAAGACCGCGCTGTGCCATTAACTCATCATGGGTCCCGATTTCAGCCACGCTGCCTTTTTCCAGGACCACGATCGCGTGCGCTTCCCGAATCGTGCTCAAACGATGCGCGATAACAATTGAAGTTCGGCCGCTCATTAATCGTCCAAGATTTTCCTGAATCGCTCGTTCAGATTCTGTGTCCAGTGCGCTGGTGGCTTCGTCGAAAATCAAAACGGGAGGGTTGCTGTAAATAGCGCGAGCGATCGCGATCCGCTGTTTTTGTCCACCTGACAGCGACAAACCAGATTCGCCAATTTTTGTTTCGTAACCAAGCGGCAAACGCATGATGAAGTCGTGCGCGGCAGCGGCTTGCGCCGCAGTCAAGACACGATCGAGGTCGGGCTCGGGATCGCCGAAGGCAATGTTGCGCGCGATGGTCTCGTTGAACATGTGATTTTCCTGCAGCACCATCCCGATCTGTCGCCGGACGTCGCGGTAATTGAGAGTCCTGAGGTCAACGTTGTCGAAAAAGATTGTGCCTTCGGTGGGCTCGAGAAGCCCTGCAATCAGTTTGATCAGGGTGGTTTTGCCGCAGCCGCTGCGTCCAACCAACGCCACCATTCGGCCCGGCGGAAGATCGAGGCTAACATTCGTTAGGATGTTCGGTGCCTCCGGTCCGCCGTATTTAAATGAGACTCCGCGCAATTGAATCCGGCCCTCCAGGCTGTGGACTGGAACCAACCGGGAGCGATCGTGACCTTGTTCGGGTTCCTGTTCAAAGATGTCGTTTAAGCGGTTAAGCAATACCGAAGCGAATTGCATGCTGTCCCAGACTCCGAGGGTGCGTAGAATGCCGGAGTAAGCCATGGCAGTCAGTGAACTAAACGCGACGAAGCCGCCGACACTCAGATTTCCATGAATCACCTGGGTCGCTCCAACCCAGAGGAAAATGGCAGTTGAAAGCAACCCAATACTTTGGAGCACGCTATCGTAGGACATGACGATGAAGCTGGCCTTGAACATCTTGGTAGAAACCGAAAGAAATTCGTTCAGCATTGCATCTCGAAATGAGCTCTCGGCTGCGGCGGCTTTTACCGCTTCAATCCCTTTTATAGCGTCAATTTGATGGGAACTGTACTTTCCCTGACTCTCTTCAACCCCGGCAAAGAGCGGCCGTAAAACCTTGACCGAAAAAATCATCAGTCCCACGTAGAGCGGAGTGGTCGCCAAAAACGCAAGCATCAGTAGCGGACTGTAAATCCCCATTAAACAGAGTGCTCCAAGCAGATAAATGAGCGCCAAAAACGCGCCGATTCCCTGCTGAACAGCAAATTGTCGGACTTGCCTTGCGCCATCGAGGCGGCGCTGGATATCGCCGGTGCGGCGGCTGGTAAAGTACGTCATCGGCAGCGAAAGAAGTTTTCGGCTGAGAAAATCGAGGATCGCGGCGTCCAGTCGGACGGCGGCGAAGGCCAGCAGGTATTCTTGGGCAAGGGTGGAAAGCTGCACAAACACGATTGCCGCCAGCATCGCAATCAGGATGGTTCTGAGCAGTCCGAGATCGTTTTCGACGATGACCTTGTCCACAACCAGTTGTGTAAAGACCGGGAAGAGAAGCTGGAGGACGCTTACGACAATGGCCAACCCCAGGACTTGCAAAAGCACGGCTCGAAAGCGCGCGAGAAAAGGAAGTAGCCAGGCGAAGGCCGCCTTACTTACCGGCGCCTTTTCAAATGCTGTCGTGTAATCGAACAACGCTGCGTAACCGGTCCAGCCCGCTTCGAACTCGCGTCGTGAAAGTTTCCGCAAGCCCATGCCGGGGTCAGCCACGCGCACGAAATCCGGATTGACATCGTATAAGACGATCCAGTGATTGCCTTCCCAATGAACGATCGCCGGCAATGGCATTTGCGGTAGATTCCGAAACGAAACCTTTAGCGCTCTTGCTGCCAGACCGAGCTCAGTCGCCGCCCGGACCAATGCCCGCAGGCTCGTACCATCGGTCGCGGTGTGGCAGAGTTCGCGAATGCGAGCGAGACTGACCTTTCTTCCAAAATGGCGGCAAATCATGCCCAGACTGGCTGCGCCGCAATCCATCTCGTCGATTTGCTGAAGGTGTTCGATTTTGCGAATGCGGTTGGCTCGTTTGCGGAAATAACCGTGTTCGTCTGCAAAAGGATCTTCCTTTCCCTCCGATTGAGCCGGCAGTTCCTCGCCATCCAGATCTGTCTTGTCAGCCCGCTGCGTCTCCGCCGGGAGAAGCTCCTCAGTGAAATCGAGAGGAATCCGTGCCTCGGTCTTTGCTTGATAAAGCGCCAGGCGCTCACTCAGTAGCTTGTCGAACTCGGGAAAACGTTTGCGCAGTTCGAGCACCGATTTGGGTTCCAGGGCCAGCAGCTGGCAATCCGTGAACGCTTTTACCGAGGCTGCTCGCGGAGCGCCGTTCAAAATTGACAACTCCCCGAAAAAATCTCCCTCGCGATAAAACGCAAGATTCACTTCGCGCCCATTTGCGCCGGCAAACGCCCGGGCGCGTCCCTTTTCGATCACATACAGTGGTCCCGCCTTGTCGCCTTCGCGGATGATGAGATCGCCTTTGGCAACTCCGACGGGCGTGAGCTTGTCGATCATGCTGCGCAGCGCCGGGCCAGGCAGACGACCGAAGTTGCTGAACTGATAAAGGAAACTTTGAACGGCTCGATTGCGGCCGATCATCTCGATGTAATGCTTTAATTCGGGTACTTGCTGGACCAGTTCAAGAAAATCACTGCGGTCGATTCGAAGGACATCGACGGCGGTGCTGCAGCGAACAGTGGCCGATCTCAAGCCTCCTTCCGCCAGAGCAGCTTCACCAAAACTGTCGCCGGGTTTAAGCGAACCAAGGGGAATCTCTTCGCCATCAGGTTTTATCTTCAGGGCCCGAGCCCGACCGCTCGTAAGAATGTAGAAGGAGTCGGCTGCATCATCCTGCCGAACGATAATATCTCCGAAATCGTAATGTTCCTCCTGCAAGAGAGGCTCGAGCGCAGCGAAATGCTCGTCGGATAAAAATCGGAAGGCCGACGAACGCCGAACCATTTCGATGTCTTGCGTTCTCATTGGCCTGAAGCTGTAGACGGTAATCGCGATTCAACGTGCTTGCTCACGAGGTCGGAGAAATATCGCTCCCGCAAACGTTGATCGATCTGTTGCTGCACCTCGGGATCGTCGCCATCCGGCTCCTGTTTCTGAGTAATCCGATAAAGCTCAAAGCCATCACCGCGAGCGAATGGGCCCAGAATCTCTCCTACGCCAACGCTAAGAAATTTTTGTTCCAAATCGGGCGGGACCTCCTGCCGCAGGAAGACAACCAAACGATAAGGATACCGCGCTTCTGCGGCCACCTCTTGCATCGACATTCCGTCTTCCTGAATGCAGAAAAGCGCTTCTTTCGCAGCATCCATCGATTCAACCTCAACGACTTCGGCCTCAAAGCGCGTGAGCGGCAATCGCATCAGAACCAACTCTCTTTTTCGCGCCTGAGGATTGAGCAATTTTTCGCACTGGCCACGGTAAGCCGCTTCTAGTCTGAGCATCTGTTCAAACCATTCCTGATCTCGTCCGATTTGACTTAGCCAACGACTGATCTCATCCCTCTTCACTTTGCACCGATCAAAAAAGATTTGCTGCTCAGTCGAAATTGCATCGTCCGCGATTTGTTTGTCCACGGCCTCCGCGGCCAGCCGCCACATCAATTCTGTTGTCCATTGATCGAGCTGGCCAGATAAAATCAGGTCGACAACGAAAGCCTCGTGCACGTCACCGGAAGCAGACGGAAAATCGACATCTACCGGCTCAGGCTCTTCTGCAGTCGCGCCGGCCCAATATTGACGCGCGAAATAATCGGTGAAGTCCTCGAGATTCAATCCCCGTGCCGCCAACCATTGCTCGGTTTCTTCAGCGGTAATGAGATCGTGACCATAGCGGAAGGCTTCTGCCGCGGCGTTTACGACGTTTTCATCCGGCTCCGATTCCGATTGTTCTGCCTTGTTCCAAGCTTTGAAACCGCGAAAGAATCCTTGCCAGACGGGTTCCATTTGTCCGCGAAAAAACGCGGCATGGATCGCATCCCGAGCCTTGTACTCTGTGCGTTCAATAGCGCAGACGGCCAAGTCGTCGTGCGAAACTAATTGTGACTCCCGCATTTGATACGGGGTTTGTATGTTTTCTTGTGCTAAAAGTCGAGACAAACGTGGCCTCAATTTTAGGCCAGCCGCCACCGGGCCCCGGCGCCGGCTAAATCGATTGACGAAGGGTAAGGCCGGGCTGTTCAGTTGCTGCCATGGCCGCCACCGCATCGCTACACGCCCTGCTTACTTGCTCGATCGATTACGCCGGAATGTTTCCGCCGTGCAGTCTTGACTTCGAGCAGGCAATGAAAAATCAGGCGAAATACGTCCGGGCCGATGAAAGCTGGATGCTCGGCGCCTTCGTTCTTCCCATTGATAAATTCGACGCGGTTAAAGAAATGATTTCGTGGTTTGATTCGCAAAATCCGCTTCGCGTTTCTGCGCTGGGTCCTAAGACGATGAATGCGACAGTGTTTTCTCAAGCGGTCGCAAAAGTTAGCGCCGCGATCGGCTTATTATCGGCTTTCGACGCGAGCGTCGCATCGGTTGAGCAATTGGAGATGTTTTTGCCCGAAGATGTTGTTCTTGCCAGTTTGCGAGAAACACGCACCGCGCTCGGGAATTTGCCGGTATTTTGGGAGGCGCCGCCGGACCGCGCGGAGCAAACGATAAGGTTGATCGCTGAAGTGAACTCCGAAATCGAAAAGCCGAATTTTGGATTCAAGTTGCGGACGGGCGGCGTGACGGCGGATGCTTTGCCAACATCCATTCAGATTGCAAAAGTGCTGGGCTCGGTGATGACGCAGCGTGTTCCGATTAAATTCACAGCCGGCTTGCATCATCCCGTTCGGCAGTATCGAGATGAGGTTAAGACCAAAATGCATGGTTTTTTGAATGTTCTCGGTGCGGCGGTGCTGGCGCGGGAACACAAATGGGAGGTGAAACAAATCGCCGCCATGCTCGAGGACGAGGAAGCGAACGCGTTTTCGTTCGGTAACCAGTCGTTTGCATGGCGCGATTGGGAGATCGACGTCACGCGCTTGAAACAGCAACGAAGATTCGTGACTTCGTTTGGCAGCTGCAGTTTTGATGAGCCGCGGGAAGATTTACGCGCATTGAACTTATTGTAAGCGCTCTCTGCCAGACTTTTTCTTCGGCAAAATCACAAGAGTAGGCCCACAGAGCTAAATTTGAGGCCATTGGTGGATCAATAACGGCGCTTGCTTCTTTGATCTTGAATCAGCGGGGCGCGAAAGATGTTGTTTTGTAACCGATTGATCTGCAGCAATATGAGAATCACTAAGCAGGGGTTCGAGACGTGGTCTTTACGCGTTGGCACGCGTACTGATAACGTAGCAAGCGGGTGCGATCAGAAGCGCATCCGAAAGAGAGATTAAACTAAACTTAGGAGGAGTTAGAAAATGGCTAAGAAAACCAAATCCAGGAAGTCGAAAGTCAATGTCCGTGACATGAGGCCGGGCAAGGATGCCAAAGGCGGCGGCGGCGGTGGTGGGACCGGGGGCAAGCATAATTTTGGGATCACGCACCCGAACAAAATCGTCCACAACAACTAAGCGGCGAGGGAGTTTGCAACTGCGGGGGATCTCGGAGTCCCGAGTGATCCCGCAGTTTTTGCTGTACCGACAAGATCTAGCGAGGCGGAGTGAGATTGATCAGCGCCAGCAAATAGAGCAAGTAAAGATGCTTTCGAATGGTACGCTCAGAAACAGGAGCATCTATTTCATTCAGAACCTCACCTACGCTCTTGCCAGTATTGCTCCGTCGCAAGATTTCTATCATCCATTCGGGCAACCTTAAGTCGACAATGGTGTTTGTGGATTTGCTCTTAAGAGTAAGATCTCGCAATGCGAGCCAACCATTGCGGTGCCTCGGCCATCTTTGGGAATAGATTTTTGTCACAGAGACGCGGCAGTCTTTAAGAAGTTTGGGGTCACGCCAGGGAGGATTTCTTTCCCGCTGACGTTGGAAGACGACGTAGTGAAAGGAGGTAGGTTGGATCTGTTCGACTAGTTCATGCACCATTGCCCGCGACCGCGGGATAAAAAGGTCGTACAAGTTGCTGTTCAATACCGGCCACACTGACCGGTGGGACACGTAACTGCCTGAAAAATGAAGCCCCGATCGGCGGCACAGCTTGGTCCAATAGGCCAAAGGCCGATTGGAAATCATCGGTGCGAAGAGATCGCTTGTCAGGTACGCAGCTCCCTGGCGCGCGACGGCGAAAGGATCTTCGGTTACGGCATCGTGTAGTCTCAATACCCTCCGAAGATTCGGACCGTCTTCGAATTGATTCAGGTCGAATCCAAATTGGGGCAGGGTTTGTCGCCATTTTTCGCTGAAGTGTTCACGCCCATTGACGCCAAGAAAGAGCGCGCCTTTTGGGGCGAGACAGTTCGCCAGGTTTTCGATAGCGCGCTCCGGAGCCGGAATGTAAGAGAGGACGCCATGGCACGAGATAAAATCGAATCCGGTGCCCACAATCCTGCTCAGGCAATCGTTGATCAAATCTGCACGAAGAAAGCGAATATTTTCTGCTCTGGGGACATGCCGCCGTAATTTTTGCGCGACCTTGATCGATCGTGCCGAAAAATCCACGCCGGTAATTTCCGCGCGAGGAAATCGGCGGCGAAATGCGAATGTTTCATCACCCGTTCCGCACCCGGCTACCAAAATTCGCTGTGGATCGTCGGATTCGGCGTGCCACATGGCATCAATCCATTCCATCGGCGCAATCCGCCAGACCCGTCCAAGCTGCGCAACTTTGCCGACCGCCGGGTATGGGAATTTTTCGTATGACCCCCTTACTTCGCTGGAGATGCCTTTGTTTGCTCGTGCTCGCAACGTTTGAGATATGTCAAAAATCGGTCGCTGACTCCAGCGGGTTTGTATGCCCAGACTCAAGCTTGGCGTTTCATGGAAACGCCCTACAATCTCGCACGCATGTCACTCAGATCATTCGTTGAAGTCGATTCGGACTCGCATTTCCCATTGGAAAATCTGCCCTTTGGAATTTTTAAACCGCGCAAAGCCGAAGCCCGCGTTGGTGTTGCTCTCGGGGAATTTGTTGTTGATCTCTCAGTTTTGGAAGAGAAACGACTGCTTAGCGTTGGGGAAAACCGCGAAGTATTTGGAAACGATTCGCTGAACGCATTTCTCGCGCTGGGTCGCCCGACATGGCAAAAGGTGCGCCGGCAATTGCAGACTCTGTTGGCGGCAGAAACCGCTGCGCTGCGCGATGACGCCCGACTTCGCCAACTGGTCTTTTATCGGCAGCGCGATGTCACCATGCAATTGCCCGCAAAAATCGGCAATTATACCGACTTCTACGCATCGTATTATCATGCTCACAATGTTGGCACGATGTTGCGCGGCCCGGAGAACGCGTTGATGCCAAATTGGAAATGGCTGCCGGTGGCATATCACGGCCGCGCCAGCTCAATCGTTGTTAGTGGAACGGATGTTCGCCGACCACACGGCCAAACAAAGCCTGCGGATGCTGCAAACCCGACTTTTGGTCCGAGCAAGAGTCTAGATTACGAACTGGAAATGGCGTTTTTCGTTGGGACCGGAAACTCGTTAGGCCAGCCGGTTCCGATCGAACGGGCAATCGATCAGGTGTTCGGATTAGTTCTAATGAACGACTGGAGCGCGCGCGATATTCAAACATGGGAATATCAGCCCCTCGGTCCCTTTTTGGCGAAAAACTTTTGCACCAGCATTTCGCCATGGGTCGTAATGCTGGAAGCGCTGGAACCTTTTCGCAAACCATTGCCTGCCCAGGATCCGGAGCCGCTGCCCTATTTGCGCCTGACGAACGATTTCACTTTCGACATTCAGCTCGAAGCGACCTTGCAAAGCGCGAAGACGGAGAAAGCAATGACGATTACGCGCACAAATTTTCAAAATCTTTACTGGAGCATTTCCCAGCAGGTAGCACATCACACCGTAAACGGCTGCAATTTGCGACCTGGCGACCTGCTGGCCAGCGGAACAATCAGCGGCCCGACGGAAGAATCGCGCGGTTGCATGCTCGAGCGAACGTGGCGCGGCGCAAATCCGATAAAATTGCCGAATGGCGAAACGCGGAGATGGTTGGAGGATGGCGACACGCTGTCAATAACCGGCTGGTGCGAAGGCGACGGTTATCGGATCGGACTCGGCGAGGTTAGCGGTTCGATTTTACCCTCAATCTGATATGATCGAGCAATCATTTTGCATGCGGGCCTGTAGCTCAGCGGTTAGAGCAGGGGACTCATAATTGCCTAACGAGTTTTTGCGCACATTTTCGCAGTGTTGCGCAGCGTGTTCTTCATAGGCAAGCCTAACGAATCATATTTGCAGCGCGTTACGCAGAATTGCGTGGTTTTGCGGCAAAAATTTGCCCGACCGTAGAAGCCGACCGTGAAAATTTCAGTCTCGCGCGTAAGCCGCAACGGAAATCACGGAAAATGGAAGAACAGGACGAGAAACCGTTGTAGCGTTGTATGATGGAAGGAAGCGGACCAAAGCGTGATCTTTTGTCGTTCTATCGGGAATTGTGTCTCGAAAGAGGTGCTTCATTGTCAGTCGGTCCCGCGCACTATCGCTGGTTTGTTGAACTGACCGACGATGAGATGAAAGAAATTGTTCGTCTGATTTTGCATGATCGCGCAAAGGATATAAAGCGATGGACTGACGCCTTCCCACAGATGAAATCGGAACAAGATATTTTTGATTACATCGAGCTGGCACTAAGCATGATAGCGAAAGGCTTTGTTGCCGTTCAAAAAGATGGTTCGCTCGGATGCGTCGCGCCGATAGGGGAGGTACCTTCTGATGCCGAATTGAACGAAATCGATCACAAAATTCTCGCGAGCCGCCATCTTTTTTCAGGTTTGGTTTTTCAAAGGTTCGGCATCGGTGAAGGTATCGATCGAAAACCGGCAGAATAACGACCCGCGTCCATGTCCAGGTCCGCGATTCGCTTCATCGCTTGGTTAGGCGTATTTACTAGTGCGAAAAAAT
>DASPUI010000015.1:0-5943 GCA_035622995.1 Chthoniobacterales bacterium | reverse complement strand
GGATGGCGCCTGATTAATTTCTCGGTCACGTCGTCAATGACTTCGGCGATCTTGAAACGGCCGGCTTCAGCAGCGATCTCTGCATGCATCACCGCCAGGAGCAAAAGATCGCCCAGCTCCTCACGGAAATGAGCGTCGTTTTTTGAGCGGGCCGCTTCCGCAACCTCGTATGCTTCCTCGATCGTCGCGGGCAAGAGCGATTCGTTAGTCTGTTCGCGGTCCCACGGGCAACCCCCAGGTGCACGCAATTTTGCAACGATCTGACAAAGGCGTTGAAAGCGGGCGCTGGCTCCAGATGATTCCATTCAATCAGACATCAAACTTTCGTTAGAGGCGCCAGAGAGAGCGATGGGTGCCGAACTCGGAAATTTCACCCGAGGACTTTTTGCTCACGTAAATCGTAATGCCAATCACGCTGGCGAACGTCCCGACAAAAACGAAGGCCACCAGCCACGACGGAATATGACCGACTCGCAATGCGTGGTAAAACGAAGCGAAATTATCCATTGCGGCCGGACCGTGAAGAAAAATCTTTGTGACCCAGGCCACCAAAATCAGGATAAAAATGAAAACGTAGTTTCGTTTCAGCCGGCGCCCAACCGCCTCGAGTTTGCTGATTTTAAAAGAAGGAAGGATCAAATCTTCGCAAACGAGCTTTTTCCATTCGCCCTGCAATAAATCGCGGTTTTCCATTACCATCGGGACAAGAAAATGCGCTTCCAGCATGCGAACACGGGCACGAAAGGCGTCGTAAAATCGATAGCGCCGCGCTTCGATCCAGAGCAGCACCCAAAGAATGGCCAGGTTGAAGAAAAAAATGATGTGCGGAACTTCGCGGCTTGAAAACGCAATTGTAATAATGGCGGTGCTGCTGGTGATCGCCCAGTTTGTCGTCACATCGAGCCGTTGCCGCCAAACCATGATCCGGCTAATCTCGCCGCGGTAAAAATGCGACATCGCATTGACGTAGCCCGGGTCGTAGATGCTCCGCTGCAAAGAGACCGTCCTCTCTTCGCTATGGCTCGAGTCAGTATTTTCGTTTGCCACGGCTGCGCAATTAACTGGATAACTGTTTGCGCGAAATAATCCAACAATTCTCACATGCCGATCGCGCTGACCGACCTCCTCAACGAACGACAAATCGCGCTGCAACTGAACGCTGGCGAACAAGCCGGCGCGCTCCGCGAAATCGTTCAGTTGCTGGCGGCCAATGGCAAAATCGATGCTCCTGGAAAATTTCTGGAAGAATTGGCCGTACGCGAACAGGCCCGCCCGAGCACGGTCGAGAATGAGGTCGTCTTTCCGCATCTGCGGACGGAGTTGGTCGACGAAATTGTTATCGGAATTGGTCGAAGCAGAAGAGGCGTCCCATTCGACGGAGCGATCGCGAATTTGATTTTTGTCATTGGCGTGCCGCAACGGCTCGCCAGTGAATATCTGGTCGTGGTTGGCGCTCTAGCCCGACTGTTACGTGACAGCGGAGTCCGGAATACCCTCTTATCCGCGAGAACTTCGGCCAAATTTATTCGCGCCTTGCGACCGATTGCTTGATCGCCCCGCGGAATTTACTGATCCTTTTTCAACAGTCGATTGCGCGCGCGGTCGAGGATTTTTTTCTCGCTCCCGGTCAAACTACCCATTCCGGATTTCGCAATCTTGTCGAGAATCGGATCGACCGACTCGTAAACGTCATCCGGTTCGACCACGCGGCCAACACTGGCTTTTTGGACAACATGCAACCGCGGTTTCCGGCGAAACGGATTGAGTTTTTGGAGATCGACCGGAACAGCGATTCGTCCTTGAACAAGTCGGATGTAGAGAAAAGAAGCAAGGCACATCGCCCAAAGGATGGAAAGGCCGCCCCATTGGTGCCCCGGCAAATATTGCATCGAAGCAAGCACGAGACCGGCAAACGCGAGCCATTTCAACGTGACCCAGCCGAATAACTCGACATTCGGATAGAGGGTCGCGAAGGCAATGAAAATCCCAACAGAGAGCTCATACGAACCGAAATACGGCCAGTAAGCCGCCCGCGACCCCCAGGCAATAAGGACAAGCGGCGCAATCAGCAGCAGAATCGCGAACAAGAAAAGATATCGACGAATCCCGAGATATTTTTCGACTTCGGTTCCGGACCAATAAAAGAAGAAAAGATTAAACAAGAAAAAGAAAGAGGCGTTTTGAATCAGAACACAGGTGAACGGCTGCCAAATCGCGCCGTGAAGAAAGAGATGAGATTGAAAAATAAACGGCGACATGTCGCGTTGCAGGCTTGCCAGGATCGTTGTCGCGAACATCCCGACAACGTAGAGTGCCGCGATGATGGTCGTGACTCGTACCGGATAACGGCCCATCCACGTAACCGGCCGATAATCATCGGAGGTAGTGACTCCGAACATGCTTGAAATAAACAACCGCCGCGCAGGCCGTGCAACATTCTTCGCGCTGCTCGAGTGAAAAATTTCTTGGAGAAGTGGGCGAATCGGCAGAAGTTCGTCACCCGCCCGACGTCCAACCTTGGAAAAGTCGAACGGAGTAAAAACGAAATTGATGAAAAATATCGCGCCTGCCATCTCCATTCCAACCGGTTTGGGCGATCACAAACCGCAGAACCAGGCAGTGCTCGACTGGGTGCATGAAGTCGAACTGCTGGTGGCGCCGGAAAACATTTTTTGGTGCGACGGTTCGGATCGGGAGCACGGATTTTTGCTCGATCAAGCCACGCACCAAAACGTGTTGATCAAGTTGAACGAGCAAAAAGTTCCGCGCTCGTATTTGCATCGCTCCAACCCGAACGACGTGGCGCGGGTCGAGCAGTTCACTTTTATTTGCACGCCGACGAAGGAACAAGCCGGGCCAACAAACAATTGGAGCGACCCCGGCGCAACGTATTCGAAACTGCGCGGAATGCTCGAGGGCGCGATGCGCGGGCGCACAATGTTCGTGATTCCCTACATCATGGGGCCGCCCGACTCACCGTTGACCAAAGTCGGTTTCGAAATCACCGATTCCATTTACGTCGTGTTGAATATGCGAATCATGACCCGCATGGGCGAAATTGCGCTCAAGCGGCTCGGCCATAATCCAGCAGCGGAATGGAACCGCGGCGTGCACTCATTATTGGATGTCGATCCGGCGCGGCGTTTCATTTGTCATTTTCCCCAGGACAACACCATCATCTCAGTCGGCTCGGGTTACGGCGGCAACGTTTTGCTTTCGAAAAAATGTCTCGCGCTGCGGATCGGTTCCTATCTGGCGCGCAAACAAGGCTGGTTGGCCGAGCATATGTTGATCCTTGGTGTCGAGTCACCCGAAGGAAAAAAGCATTATGTGGCGGCTGCGTTCCCGAGCGCATGCGGCAAAACCAATTTCGCGATGCTGGTTCCGCCAAGACATTTTGCCGGCTGGAAAGTCACCACCGTCGGCGACGACATCGCCTGGATGCAGATTCGCAACGGCCGGTTGTTCGCGGTCAATCCGGAGAACGGTTATTTCGGAGTCGTCCCCGGCACTAGCTTTAAATCGAATCCGAACGCCATGACGTCGATTGAGCGTGACACGCTCTACACCAACGTCGCCCTCACGGCCGATGACGACGTCTGGTGGGAAGGCAAAGATGGTCCGCCGCCAGATTACGCAGTTGATTGGCGTGGTAATGAATGGACGCCCGCTTCAACCGAAAAGGCCGCGCATCCGAATTCGCGTTTCACCGCGCCCTGCCGCAACAATCCGGTGCTCGACCCCGATTTTGAAAAAGGCGAAGGCCTGCCGATTAGCGCGATTATTTTCGGCGGACGCCGCAGCGACACAATGCCGCTGGTTTTTCAAGCGCGCGATTGGGAACATGGAACCTACATTGGGGCCACCATGGGTTCGGAGACCACGGCGGCCGCGACTGGTGCGGTCGGCCAGGTCCGTCGCGATCCGATGGCGATGCTGCCGTTCTGCGGCTACAACATGGGCCAATATTTTCAGCACTGGCTCGAGATTGGCCCGCGGCTGACCAATCCGCCACTTATCTTCCACGTGAACTGGTTCCGCAAAAGCGCCGACGGAAAGTTTTTGTGGCCTGGCTTTGGCGAGAATATGCGGGTGTTGAAATGGATTCTTGATCGTTGCGAAGGTCACGGCGGTGGCGCTGACACCGAGGTCGGTACCATCCCGCGTCCGGAGGATTTCGACCTGGTGGATCTCGATGTCACTCGCGAGACGATGCGCGCGCTATTCAGTATCAAACCCGACGAATGGAAAAGGGAGTTGGAAGCGCAGCAAAAATTCTTCGACACGCTGGGCGAATACATGCCGCGCCCGCTAATCGCGCAACACGACAAGGTCGCCGAAAGATTCGCCAGCTAGACCGGGATATGGCTCGATAACGGTGGCAGCTTCGCCGCCGAGGAGCCCAAACATCCGGCCACGCCGGTCCACGTATTAACTTTACTTTTGCCGAAAAACATTGGCAATGTGACAGCGCGTTTAAGTCGTTAGGCTTTTATCTAGCTCGGGCCAGAACGAATGGGTTCGTTCGGAAAAATTAAGGATGTAACGATGGTGGATGCCGCGCCCCGGCGGGGGCACATCGAACGCAAAGATCTTTACGATTAATCCCTAGTTCAGACGTTGTCTCAATAGGTCCGCCGGCGCAAACCTTTCCCCAGAACGGGCGTTTTCGCGCAGAAATTTGCCAATCGCATCGCCCGCTCGGATAATCTCCAGTGGGTTCGAAGGTTGTCGAAACGAAATGCATTAACGCGCCCGGCGAAGTTGACTGCGTCGCGATTCGCGGGGCGCGCCAAAACAATCTCAAAGGGATCGACGTCGATCTCCCACTCGGAAAATTGACGGTCGTCACCGGCCCAAGCGGCTCGGGAAAGTCCTCTCTCGCATTCGAAACGATTTACGCCGAAGGCCAGCGCCGTTACGTCGAAACGTTCAGCCCGTACATGCGTCAATTCCTGGACCGGATGGACAAGCCGCGGGTGGACGAGATCCGCGGCATCCCGCCAGCGATTGCGATCGAGCAATGCAATCCGGTCAAGACTTCGCGCTCGACCGTTGGCACAATGACCGAGATTAACGATTATCTGAAACTGCTTTGGCCGCGGATCGCGCGCGCATTTTGTCCAAGCTGCGAAAGCGAGATCCGGCCGGAAACCGCGAAGTCCATCGCCGATCAGGCCCTGATCGAACTGAAGGACAAAACTGCGCTGATCACATTTTGGGTTTCGGTTCCTCCAAAAACGGAACCGCGCGCGTTTTTCGATTTTCTTCAGCAGCAAGGCTATCTCCGCGTTTGGATCGAGAACGAAATCGTGCGAGTCGATGCCGCAGTTCCAAAAAACCTCCGGCTCGGTGCGCGGGTCCAGGTCGTTCAAGACCGTCTTGCGATTAACGATGAGAATCGAGGACGTTTGGTCGAAGCGATCGAGATTGCGCTGCGCTTTGGCAAAGGAAAGGTAAATATCGTCCCAATCGACCCAGGGGCGTCGGCGGCGAAATCGCGGCGCACGGTCGACACAACCGCTACGACACCTCGGGAAGTGCCGTTTTCGACTGGATGGCATTGCGCCCGTTGCGATCTCGACATTCGTCCGCCGAGCCCGGGACTTTTTAGTTTCAACAATCCGTTAGGCGCGTGTCCGGAGTGTCGCGGGTTTGGCCGGACAATTGCGCTCGATTTAAACAAAGCGCTTCCTGACCGCAGTCTCAGCATCAAGCAAGGCGTGGTCCGGGTTTTTCGGGGCCAGGAATTTGGCGAATCGCAAAAAGACCTGCTTCGCGCGTGCGCACGTGAAGAAATCGACATTGATGTGCCATTCGAAGAATTGCCGAAATCGGATCAGGATTTTGTCATAAACGGCGAAAAGCGATCAGGAGAATATACCGACGATGACTACGAGGAGGATCGTTGGTACGGTGTCCGCGGCTTTTTCCGGTGGGCGG
>DASPUI010000014.1:0-14275 GCA_035622995.1 Chthoniobacterales bacterium | reverse complement strand
GACCCAAGGTTTGCCCTTGCCGTCGCCCGGTTGGTCAACAGCCGGATGCAAAGACATTGGTTTTTCGAGCAGCTTTCCGACTCGGATCTGGAACAAATTGAACAAACTGCAGACCAGGCGCTAACGGTGGCGCCACAACTCGCGGAGGCACATATCGCGCGTGGGATTGTCTACTACTTTGGTCATCGCGCTTATGACCAGGCTTTGAACGAATTCCGCCGAGCGTTGGAACTTCAGCCCAATAGTAATCAGGCATTGCAATACATTGGCTATGTCCATCGTCGCCAGGGTGAATGGAAACAATGTCTGACCGAGTTGCTCAAGAGCCGGGAGCAGGATCCTCGAGATGCCGTCTCCGTAGCTAACATTGCCCGCACTTATTGCCACTTGCGGATGTGGAAGGAAGGAGAGCGTGAGGGCGAGTTATCCCTGTCTCTGAATCCTCATACCGTGGACGCAATGTACGCCGTCTTCGAAAATCAGCTTAACGGCAAAGGAGATCTGAACGGCGCCCGCCGAGTACTCGAGACGTTCCCGGCGGACGCCGATCTGATGACCGATACTGGTCACGCTATGGCTGAAGGTTTAATTGGCGCCCGTGCGTATGTCCCGGTAATGGAGAAGAAGTTTGCGGCTGCGCTGCAACTTTTTGACCAGGGAAAGAGCAATATTCGAGAAACCGCACGACTTGCCGCCCGAGCGACCATCCATGTCTTTGCCGGCGATGCCTCTCAGGTTACTACTGAGATTGAACAAGGGCGAAGCCTGCTCGAAAGACAGTTAAGTGAGCGCCCGCGCGACCTCGAAGCGGCGATACAACTCAGTTGGATCGATCTCGCCCTTAATCGCAAAAGCGAAGCGCTAACCACTGCGCAAAAAGCAGTTGAGATCCTGCCTCCGGAAAAGGATGCATTGGTTGGGACTTATACGTTGTTCAACCTTGCTGCGATCGAGGCGCATACCGGACAGGCGCAGGATGCCATCAAGATTCTTCGGCGCCTTCTCGCCATGCCGGCCGGCCAGGTCGCGACCATTGCCAGATTGAAGGTTGATCCCGTGTGGGATCCGATTCGTAGCCAGCCTGAATTCCAACAACTCCTCACCGGAACCGAGCTGGTCGGCCCTAATAAGTAAAGGAAGATTTTGATCGAATGTTCCGGCGTAGATTGGGACTGATGATTTTGCTCTGCCTGATTCTGGTCTCGTTCTTTGGAGTCCTGGCGGTCAGCGCGTCGATGTTTCCGAAAGGGTACGACTGGAGATACCGAGTAATCTCCAATTTGCTTTCGCCGCGCGATAACCCGCAGCATTACCGGGTTGCAGCTGCGGGCTTGATTTTGACTGGACTGTTCATGGTCCCATTCGCCTTTCATTTGACGCACAGCCTCCGCGTGGTGTCGATCTTCGCGGCAAGGATCGCGGGCGCTACGTTACTGCTCGGAATCGTCGCGCTCATCGCTGATTGTTTCGTGGTGCCGCAGCACGCGCACGCGACGTTGGGTATCCGGCGGTTTCACGAATCTCTGGCACGATCTTCGGCGGGATTGATTGGGCTAAGCATGCTGGTCGGCTGCTGGTGCGCGTGGAACGGGCGTGGACGCGTTCTTCCGCGATGGTTGTTCCGGGTCTGGGGAACGGTAACGCTCTTGCCGTTGGCGGGAGTTGTTTGCAGTGAAGCATTATTGTTACTCTCGCAATTCGATCCGGCTCTTTCCCGACCCATCCGAAACGCACTTCGGCATTCGGTCTTCTGGCACCTTGGTTTTTGGGAGTGGATCGGCGCGGTAGCGGTATTCATCTTCCTGTGCGCGGCAACGTTTCTGAAGCCCAACGAATCAGATGGGTGTTTTCACGTTGCAGGCGCGGACGGCGCACCAACCGACCCGCGACTCAGAAACACAGAATAATCCTATCAGAATAAAAATCGCGCTGAGCAGTCGGTAATCTTTTAACTGAGCTATGCCGGCGCTTGCAGGCCAAATACTCCTAACTGCAGTTTTCGCGGGGCCGTTTCCTCAAGTTGCGGTCCCCCAGTTGCCGATTGCAACGCGCCGTCCAAACTCCATCAAACTCCATTCATGGTTTCCAGCCGACCGCGTGGGCTTCGAGGTAGTCATCCACCGCGCTGCCTATAGTCGGATGGAAATTGGATGCGCCGAAGCGTTCGAATAGCTCGAAGCGTCTCAGCTTGTCTTTGACTGGATCCTTCATTTCAGCGAACCGCAGTTCGATGCCGGATTCACTTAAGCTGTGCTCGAGCTCGCCGAGCATGTCAGCCGAAGTCACGTCGATGCTGGTAACGGGTTCGGCCGTGACAATGATTCGCCGCACGGGAGTCGGCGATTGCGCAAGGGCCTCGAGCACGCGCTGATGAAAGAGCTCGGCATTGGCGAAGAAAAGAGGTGCATCCCAACGGAACAGCACCAAACCGGGAATAAGGCGCGCGGTAGGATAACGTTTAATATCGTGGTAGCCTCGAATACCATCGACTCGGCCGAGCACTGCGTAATGTGGTCGCCAACCGTCCCAAAGAAACTCAATGATCGCGATGATGATTGCGATGCCGATGCCGGGAATCACCCCAAAAACGGCAACACCGACGAAACAGACAATGGACAGCCAAAATTCCCATCGCTGGATGCGGAAGATGCGCCGCAGGTCTGCGAATTCGAACAAGCCGATGGCGGCCGCGATTACGACCGCAGCGAGCGCGCTGCTGGGTAAGTCCTTTAGCAGGCTGGGTGCGAACAAAACCAGCAGCGCGACCGCGATTGCGCCCACCACTCCCGTCAGTTGTGTCTTCGCGCCGGCCGCTTCCACAACCGGTGTGCGTGATGAGCTGGCGCTAATTGTGAATCCTTGAAAGAAGCCGGCGGCGAGGTTGGCTGCGCCCAGACCAATCATTTCCTGGTTCGGATCAACCAGTGTTCGGGTCTTGGCGGCGAAAGTCCGCGACAGGACGCTCGTGTCCGCGAACGCGACCATGGCGACCGCGCAGCCGCCGACTACAACATCTCGAAGATGAGTATAACTTATTACCGGCAAAGAAAATGATGGCAGTCCTTGCGGCAGCGGACCGAGGACTTTAACGCCATGGGTCGCGCCGAGGTCCATTACATCGACCACCACGGTCGCCGCGACGACCGCGAGGAGAAGCCCCGGGATACGCTTATAAGGCTTGAGCAAGAAAATCGCGGCGAGTGTGCCAGCACCAACCGCGAATGATGCCCAATTGGCCTGGCCACCGAGGATACCTTGCGCGATGCGCACGACGTCGCGAACTGGACCGACGCCATCGATCGAGAAGCCGAAGAGCTTGGGCGTCTGGCTTATCAGGACCGTGAGCGCAATGCCATTCATATAGCCGTAGCGGATCGGTTTTGAGATGAGTTCAGTGACGAATCCCAGGCGAAATGCACCTATCAGGATGCAGACCAAACCCGAAACGATTGCCATCATGCTGGCGAGAGCAACAGCACGCATGGGAACGCCACCAGAAAGAGGAAAGACGACCGCGAGAATCACGGGAGCGAGAGACGAATCCGGCCCCAGCACCAAAATGCGGCTGGGACCAAAGACCGCGTAGGCGAGCAGCGGGACAATCGTGGCGTAAAGTCCACAGATTCCGGGAACGCCAGAAGCCAGCGCGTAGGCGATGCCGACTGGCACCAGCATCGCTGTCAGCATCAATCCAGCCATCAGGTCGCTCGCCAACCAGGCACGTTGGTAATCGCTCAGAATCTGGAGTCCGGGCAGCCAGCGCTTCCAGCGGTTCATGGTAGTTAATCGGACTCGTTAGGCAATTGACAAATCAGCGGCCAACTGAACTATCCCGGCAAAAAAATGCGCCGAAAACTAGCGCACGCCATCGCCGCAAACAAGTTGCCGATCTTGAGCAACCGGCGTCCTCATCGTCGCCGACAACGGGCCGGCGGTTTCGAGATTCTTAATCACAGTGCTCAAGTAAACCGATTCGGGATAGAATGCTTTGTACTTGGTGATCTCGGCCCGATTGAGAACTTTGAATCCATAGCGTTCAAACATTTTTTCGCCGCGGCGGCTCTCGAATGTAACGATTTGCCCATAAACCCGTTTTTCGCCGCAGCGATACAGATAACTCAGGTACGCGCTCATTAGCGCGCGAGTGGTGGACATCTTCCGCGCATCCGGCAGGAGGTTAATGTGAAAATGCGGGACCCGTCGCGGCGCGGCTGGCACTTCGCGCCATCCGTGCACCAGCGTCCATCGAATAAAGCGGCGGGACCGCACGTTGTAACGAAAATACCGGGTGAGAGCTTTCAAGAAGAGCGAGACGTTTTGCCAAAATGAGTAGAGCTGATTTTGCAAAGGCCGGCGTGAACCGAGCAAATAGCCACGAATTTCGCCGTCGCGTTCGAGCACAAACGATGACTCGGGCTCGTGATCGGTGTAGTACGTCGTCAGAAAATCGGCGAACAATTGTCGATCTTCGTAGACCGGATCGATCGGCTCGCCGAGAAAGCCGGTTTGGCAGCAAAGTCGCCGGACCGCTTCCCGATCGGATTTGCGATAGCTGCGAATGGTAAATGTCTTCTGCGCGCTCATTTTTCGCCGTTGCTTTGGTAGTTTGCGCAAACCTCACGATAAATGCAAAACAGTTGATCGAATACCCGGGGCCAACCATGAAGTTGTTCGGCCAGGCGTGAAGCATTGCCCCCTAAAGCGGAGAGTTTTTTCGCGCTTAATTCCTCGATCGCGTCGGCCAGCGCGTCAGCCGTGTTTTCGCGTGCCCAAGACTCCTGTTCGTGAAAAATGATGCGATCCATATAACTGCCGCGAATTCCGACGACCGGCGTGCCGCAAGCCTGACTTTCGAGCGCGACCAGCCCGAAGGTTTCTTCGACTCCGGGATGAACGAAGAGATCCGCCGAACGATAATAGCGCGCAAGTTCGAGCGAGTTCGAGCAATATCGAATCCAGGAGACATCTGCGCCGCACTCCTGGAGCTTGCGGAAATGATCCCGTTCTGGGCCGTCGCCGATGACCAACAGATGAAATTCGTTAGGCCGGCGCCGCTTCAGGAGTTCGAAAGCTTGAAAGAGCGTCTTCATATTTTTTTCTTTAGACAGCCTGCCGACATAGAGCAGCAGTTTTTGCCTGGTCGATATGCCTAACGATTCGCGAACGGCATTTCCGTCGTTTGGTGCCGGGCTGAATACATCCGTGTTCACGCCCAGGCTAACGAGTCGAACATTCGTTACCCCCCAACTCGAAAGAACCCCGGCCAGTCGCTCGGATGGGACGAGCGTCGCTTCGAACCGGTTGTAAAGGTTGCGTACGTACCGCCGGGCATAGTCCATTAACGCCTCGGTCATCGTGCGGCCAAAATATTTGCCGGTGCTGCGCAAGTAGGCTTCCGGAAAATGCGAGTGATAAAATGCAACGGCCGGAATTCGCAGCGCGCTGGCAGATGCAATTGATTTCCATCCGATCTGATACGGATCGCCTGATTCGATGATGTCCGGGCGCTCGCGCTCGAAAATGCTCTCCACCGCGCGCAGGTTCAGGAGAGCGCGGTAACGCGATGTGCGTGAAAGGAGTGGCGAATGAATCGTATAAACGCGCGAGCGACCCCTTCCAGTCGACTCGGTTTTACTACCTGGCACGATGAGAACGTGTTCGTCGTCGGGAGCGTATTTTTCGATGTAGGAAACTTTTTCGTGAAGATAGCGCTTCACTCCGCCGCTCAACGGCGAATAAAATTGCGTCACGTCGCAAATCTTCACGGCGAATCAGGACAGGATTAACAGAATTATCTCGATTATTCCAAACAAGAGCGCGTAAGGACCGCTTAGCCCATCAATCGAGTGAATTCTCCCTAACTCGTTGCTTCGTCTTCCAGCTCGGCGAGATAGCGTTCGGCTTCGATTGCCGCCGCGCAACCCGAGCCAGCCGCGGTAACTGCCTGTTTGTAAACGCGGTCCGCCACATCGCCCGCGATGAAAACGCCCGGATGTTTGCTCTCCGCCAGATTTTTCGCAATCAGGTAACCGTCCGGATCGGTCTCGAGTTTTCCTTCATACGCTTTCGTATTTGGATCGTGCCCGATTGCGACAAATATGGCCGCGACCGGTAGCTCGCGCTCCTGGCTGGTGTTCACGTCGCGCAACATTACCGCTCGCATTTCGCCTTTTTCATCTGCCAGATATTTCGCGACGACCGTGTTCCAGATCGGTTCGATCTTTTTGTTCGCGAACACACGATCTGCCATGATCTTCGAAGCGCGCATTTTGTCGCGTCGATGAATCAAATAAACCTTCGAGGCAAATCTCGTCAGGAAGAGCGCTTCCTCGGCAGCGGAATCGCCTCCGCCGACTACGCCGACCGGGACGTTCTTGTAGAAAGCGCCGTCGCAGGTTGCACAACTTGTTAGGCCGTGGCCAATCAGCTTGGTTTCATCTTCCAGACCGAGATAACGCGCGGATGCGCCGCTGGCGATGATGAGCGCCTTGGTTTCGAGCCATTCGTCGTCCGCCTGCACCCGGATATGCTCGTTGCTGGTGTCTAAATCGGTCACTTCCGCATACGAGAATCGCGCGCCGAATTTCTCGGCCTGCCGGTGCATGTTCAAAATCAATTGCGGCCCGTCAATTCCATCCGGAAAGCCGGGAAAATTTTCGACCAGCGTGGTGGTTGAAAGCTGACCGCCCGGCTGGCGACCTTCGAGCACGAGAGGCTGCAAATTTGCCCGCCCGGCATAAATCGCCGCGGTCAGGCCGGCGCAGCCGCTCCCGACGATGATCACTTTCTCCATGGATAAATCTAGCACGGTGCGCCAGTAGCGTGAAGTCGCTCGGCACTTTTTCAGAGATGCTTTGATCGCTTGCCCGGCCCGCCATACCCTGGGCGATGCCTGAACTGGCCGAGGTCGAATGGTTTCGCAAACAATGGGACGCCGGGCGCGGACAGAAAATTGTTGGTCTCGGCATGCACGACCGAAAGCGCGTTTTCCGTGGAAGCAACACCCGGGCGATGCAGGAAAAACTGGTCGGCTCCAGACTCGAAGGATCGACCGCACATGGCAAGCGAATGCTCTTCAAATTTTCCGGTGCCAACTGGCTCGGCGTTCATCTGGGCATGACCGGTAAAATTCGTGTAGAAAATTCTGATTTTCGGCCCAGCAAACACGATCATCTTGTCTTGTATCAGAGCGAACACGCGCTCGTCTTCGCCGATTCGCGCCAATTCGGCCGCGTCCGTTTCCATCACGGCGACAGCGAACCGGAATGGTGGAAAAGCGTCGCTCCGGAAATTGTATCGCGCGAGTTCAATCAAAAATTCTTCGCTCAATTCTTAGATCGGCATCGCCAAGCGCCGATCAAAGGCGTGCTGCTGATGCAAAACGGTTTTCCCGGAATCGGGAATTGGATGGCAGACGAAATTCTGTGGCGCGCGAGAGTTTTGCCATCAAGACGAACCAGGAAGCTGGCCGAGCGGGAGCGCATCGCGATCTTTCGCGCGACAAAATTTGTTGTTAAAGGATCTCTCGAAACGCTCGGCAGAGATTTCTCCGATCCGCCACAAAATTGGCTAATCCATCAAAAATGGAAACGAAATGGAGTCTGCCCGAAGCACCGCACTCTGCTAAGATGCAGCACCGTTGCCGGCCGCACCACCGTTTGGTGCGGCCGTTGTCAAAGATAACTACGCCGTCACGTGCACGACGATCGTGTGCAAACCACTCACACCGGAGAACGGGCCACGACCCTCGTCCCATTGTTGAGCATTGCCTTCGCCATCGGTCGCGCGGACCACCAGCGTGTAATCATCGGCATCGTCTGGTTTCCATTTGTAACTCCACAGCGACCACGCCAGATCTCCTCCAGAATAATAAATCTCGGTTTCGTTCCACGTCTCGCCGCCGTCGTCGCTAAACTCGACTCGCGAAATGCCGCGATCACCGCCAAACGCAACTCCTTTTACTTCGATCGGCATGGTCAGTTTGCCTAATGAGAAAGTTGCTCCATAATCGGGCACGTCGATTCGCGATCTGGTCGGCACAATGAAATCCGGCCCCCAGCCTTGCGTTTCGTAAAAACCTTTGGCCTGCGCGGTGGTGAGTTCAATGCGCGTCAGCCATTTCACATTTTTTTCACCGAAGTAACCCGGTACGACAACGCGCGCAGGATAACCGTGCCGGTGCGGCAGGGTCGCGCCATTCATTTGGAATGCAATCAGCGTGGTTGCTTCAAGCGCTTTCTCGAGCGGGAATGTGTCCGTGTAATTATCGACCCCGTACAATCGCACTCGGGCCGCGTCCGAGAGGGGCGACGCCGGATCGATCAGGTCGCGCAACGCGACGCCTTTCCAAACGGCGTTGCTCATCAGGCCGGCATCCAGTCCGTTGCTGATGCACATCAGAGTTGTTTCCTGCTCGACCATCGGAAAGCCTTGCAAATCGAGCAGCCGATAGGTTGCCGGATTTTGAACAAGCCCGTTCACTTCAAGATGCCAGAGGCTTTCGTCCACCCGGGGATCAACCACGTTCTTGGTCACGCAATAAAACAATTCGTTAGGTGTGATCGGCTCGACGCCGGACCCTTTATATTGCGTGCCATCGTAACTAAAGGCAGCGGCCCGATAAAGTTTCCGCAGCAATCCGGTCGCACCGCCGGCAAGCAACAGACCGAGCCCACCAAAGATCAGCGCCCGCCGGCCGATCGCAGGCGTGAATTCAGCCTCCCGAATTTGTGTTTTGGCCGTGGCGAGAAATTGAAAACCGAGAACGAGCACGCGCTCGAAGCAAACGACGCTCAGCGCAAAGCCGATGAGCGTAACAAATTTAGCGGCGTTGATCGGCAAACCGCGATAGCTCGTTCCGAGTACCGGCCACAGCACGATTGCAGCAGCAACGATCGGCAGCGCGACAAAAATCGACAGTGTCCAACCGGCTGCCCGCCGCGACGGGTTGCGACGCATCAGCCAGCCGAAAACAACGCCACCAAACGCACCTAGCAAGAGCTGGCCAGCGATAGTTGACCCGACGCCGATTTGTTTGAGATGATTGTAGCCGCCGACGCGACCCATGATCGAGAGGAACGGTCCGGGCGGAATGAAAACTGATAGTCGATCACCAATAATAGTCAGTGGCGTGGCGACGCCAAAACAGGCGAGGAGCAACATGACGGCTGTCATCGCGATGGCGGCGACAAAGCCTGCGAGTAATCCGGTACCGAGCGCTTTGCTCCTGCTCATTGTTTGACTGGATTATCTGCCGTCGAGGGAGTCGTGCCAAGCGCCTGAATTGTTCGACAAAGCAACGCGTAAGAATGTTGCGAGGATTCGGGCGCCAGCCGCGGATGTGCCCCGTAAAGTTCCCGACACTTTTGAAACGCCGCCAGCTCTCCGCCGGTGATTCACCGGAACCTCCAGAATGCGCATCTTCGCCCGCGCGGCTTTCATCTGCATTTCCAGGTTCCAACCGTAAGTTGGCTCGGACATGCCTAACAAGTCGAGGGAATCGACGCGGATCGCGCGAAACGGACACATGTCCGTGTAGGAGACACCATATAACGCGCGCATTAACCAACCTGCGAACCGTCCGGCAAAGATTTGCTGGAAATTCATGCTTCCCTGCTCGCGTTTTCCGCGCGCGCGCGAGCCAATCACGAAATCGTACCTTCCGGCCGCGATTGGATCGACAAGATGATTCATGAATTCCGGACAATCGCTTCCATCGCCATCCAGAAAGACGATGATTTCAGAGCTGGGCGAGACCGAACGAATTCCGGCGCGACAGGCCCGGCCGTAACCGCGCTGCGGCTCGGAGACAAGTTTCGCGCCAGCTTCACGCGCACGCTCAGCCGTTCGATCGGTGCTGCCATTATCAACAACGATGATTTCGTTCGGGATTTTAGTCGCTCGGCACGCCTGCACGACTCGGGTGATCGGTTCCTCCTCATCGAGTGCTGGAATAACAACCGAGACGTTCACTTCTCGACGCGATGAACGATTCCCTTGCTCCGCAAAATGCCTTCCGCCTCGCTGAAATAATCGCGAATATCCGACTGGGTCCGGATCCAATTGATGTAGCGTTGAATTCCTTCGGAGAGATCGACCGTCGGTTGGTAACCGGCAGATCGCGCGCGAGTGGTATCGCTGGTTAAATGTCGCATTTCGCCAGGACGAAATTCGCCCCGCGCTTCAGGTTTGATATCAATTTTCAGCACATCGGAAATGATCTCGGCGACTTTGCGAATCGGTACGCCACGCCCGCTGCCAATATTCACTGCCAATCCGTCGAGCTTGTCGGTTTCAGCGGCGAGCAAATTGGCGCGGGCAATGTCCTCCACGAATGCAAAATCGCGCGTCTGCTCGCCATCTTCATAGAGCACCGGAGGCAAATTGTTGAGTAATCGCGTGCAGAAGATCGCGATAACGCCGGTGTAAGGATTGAAAATGGATTGCCGCGGTCCGTAGGTACACGAGTAGCGAAGCGCGACGGTCGGGGTGCCGACCTGTTTCCCCCAAAGCAGCACCAGCTTTTCCTGATCTACTTTCGTTAGACCATAAACCGTCTCGCCCCCGACCGGCGCGATTTCCGGCGTCGGCACGCTCCTTGTAAGTGCACCGCAGATTGGACAATGCACATTCCAATCGCCCTGTCGCATTTGTTCAACCGGTCGAACCGCCGGAAAAACAAGTCGATGCTTCGGACAATCGCCTGCGCCTTCGCTGTAAACTGCCTGCGAACTCGCGATCAGAATTTTTCTGATCGGCAAATTCCTCTCGCGAATCACTTCCAGCATTTGTGCAGTCCCTAATGAGTTAACGTGCACATATTTCGAAATTTCCGGCATGTAACCGCCGTATGCCGCCTGGTGGAAAACGATGTCTATTTTGTCGAGTGCGGCCACCAGCGTTTCGCGATCGCGCATGTCGCCCTGGATAAATTCAGCTCGATCGTTAATCCAGGACGGCTTCCCGCGCTTGTGCGTGTTTGGCTCTAGATTGTCCAGCACACGAACCGTCCAACCTTCGCGCACGAGCAAATCGCTCAAATGTGAGCCGATCAGACCCGCACCGCCAGTCACGAGCGCACGTTTCATTTCGTGCCGGCAAACTCGCGCGGCCAAATCCGCCCCCGACCCTCCCGCGCGATGATCGCACGCAGAAATTCCCGCGTGTGCGGAGCGACAGCGGTGGCCGATCTTGTCCTGTCGCCTAACAACTCCTCACATAAACGATAAAGCGTCGCATGATTATCAATGTCGTAAAATGTGGGAAGTGATTGGATTTCGAGGGCAAGCCCAGCGGCGCGCGCCATCGTTTGTTCCAGCACCCGCTCGGTGCTCCAATCGATTTCCTCGAACAACTGGCAGTGCAATTGTTTCAGGCCGATCAAGTAGTACCCGCCATCATCTGAAGGTCCGAGAACGACGCGGTCACCCTTCAATGATAGTAGCTCGATCGCTCGCGCGTAAGTCGCGGCCGGAACGGTTGGACTGTCAGAATCGATCAAGCAGACCGACCCGAAGCCTATTTTGAAAAGATCCGCCGCCGCATTTGCCAGCCGCTCGCCAAAGTCATCTCCACGTTGAGGAAGCAACTCGAACTCACATGGCAAGATGGATGCATAAACTGATTCGCCGCCGACAGGTGTGTAAACGCCGATTTCACGCCCGCTCACGCCCGACGCTCTCGCCAAAGCGTTCGCCGTGTCTTGCAAAAAGCAAATATTGATCTGGGCAGCCTCATCGTGCGTCAGCGGTGGAACCAGTCTGGTTTTTACGTTCCCGGCACGCGGCACCTTCGTCATTACCGCGAGGGCGCAAAGTTCCTTCAGCCCCGGATTGGCAATGGTCGAATCGATGATTCGGTGACCAACTTTCATTCTGCCGTTCGCGATCAGGCTTTTTGGCAGAGCGCGTATTGATAACGTCCGGCGCGCCACGTCTTCATGTGTTTCCAAGGCTGCTCTGCGAAGAGGGCAGCAAATTCTTGTTTCGAATAGACCGTTGCCTTATGCGGCTCCCCATATCCGTTCCGCGAATGGGATGACCGAGCGAGTAACCACATCGCCAAAAGCGGAAGAGATGCCCAGAGCACGTATCGTGGCTCGGCAATAAAACAGCGGCCGCCCGGCTTGAGGACGCGATACATCTCAGCGACCGCAAGATCCACATCCCGCAAGACAGTAAACAGCCGCGACGCAATCAGAACATCGAAGCAGTCATCCTCACACGGTAACTGAAGCGCGTTGACCTGCTCAAAAACGCAGTTTCTTATCGCTTCACTTTGTGCGCGCTGACGCGCGCGCAAAAGCTGGCACTTAGAATGGTCAACACCGGTTACCAAAATCTGCGGAAACTGGCGCGCCAGTTTTCGCGAATAAAAGCCAGGACCACAGCCAAGCTCGAGCACTCTCGTGCCGGATCGAGGAGATCCGTTCGCCCACAGAGCTGAGACGATTCTATTTGTATCGTCCCGGAAAACCTTTTCGCGGCAAAATGCATAGAGCCAGGCAACGTGTTCGAATAGACTGTCTGCTTGGGCGAGCGGTCGTTGTTGGACGCCTGATCCTATCACCTTAGACTCGACTGCGATTGCTTCCGGCGGCATGGCGTAGTCTCTACCGAATAGATTCGCAACACGCGTTATTGGTTGCTTTAATTAATTTGTTTCTTTGCTCGATCACAATCTCTTAATCTTCTGCGGGCGAACAACCCCGCAAATTAGGTCGCCAGGCAGTCTCATCAGCATGATGTTCATAACACCATCAACAAATGCCGACAACCTTGACTGCTGCCGGAATCGTAAAAGTTATTAAAGCTTATTCAGAGTTATTGGCTTGTTATCAAACGATGATTTGGCAAAGCGATATGGGTCTGAGAAAATTCAACGGGTCTTGATCAGATGGCGGAATCGGAAGCGATTGTGCCGTAGTCATTTGCATGAAACTGCTCGAAGAGCTTGAGACGCGAGTCGTTTGCGGCGACGGGGCGATGGGGACGTTGCTCCTCGATCGCGGCGTCCCGGTCGATCGATGCCTGGAAGAACTTTGCGTCAGCGAACCGGACCGAATCCGCGCCATTCACGACGAATATATCGCTGCCGGTGCCCGGATAATAGAAACGAATACTTTCGGCGCAAACGCGGTCAGACTTTCGCGATTTGGACTCGAAGGCCGGGTTGGGGAAATTAATCGTGCAGCTGCACGAATCGCGCGCGAGGCTGCCCGCGGCAAAGACGTTTGCGTCGCTGGAAGTGTTGGACCTCTTGGTATCAGCGCTCAAGAAGCGGAAGAGCGAGGGATCGATCAGGCGGAGAGTTTTCGAGAGCAGGTTGAGGCCCTGCTTGATGGAGATGTCGATCTCATATTTTTCGAAACCTTCATGAACTTTAAAGAAATCGAGACCGCTCTGCGTTCTACGCCGACGAGTGATGCGATTACGGTCGCGCTGTTCGCATGCGAACCGGAGGCACGTCTGCAGTCGGGCATGCCACTGCTGGACGCGTTCGCCCGTTGTCATGAACTCGGGACAGCAATTGTAGGAGCAAATTGCCTGAATGGTCCGCATGCAATGGTGCACCTCCTGGAAAGCATTCCGGCGGGCAATTTGCTGGCGGCATATCCAAATGCTGGTTATCCGCGATATACGGAGGGACGTTATGTTTATCCGACGGCACCGGATTACTTTGCCAATGCTGCGCGCGAGATGGCGGCACAAGGAGCAAGATTGATCGGCGGTTGTTGCGGAACAACGCCGGCGCACATCGCAGCGGTAGCAAAGGCGATCGGCGATCTAAAGCCCGTTCGATCCAAACGAGTTCGTGCGATTCCGCAGGCGCCGAGCGCGCCTTTTAAAACGAGGCACAAAGAGGAAGAAACTTTGCTCGAAAAGATCGATCAGGGTAAACGGGTCGTCATTTGCGAGCTCGATCCGCCGAAGACCTTGAGTCTGGAGAAGTATTTCGAGGGCGCGCAAGCCCTAACGAACGCCGGTTGCGACGCGATCACCCTCGCCGACAATTCGCTGGCAATTTTGCGCGTGAGCAACCTCGCCATTGGAGCAATGTTGAAGGAGCGATTCGGAATCACGCCGCTGCTTCACTTGAGCTGCCGGGATCGCAATGTGATCGGGCTGCAAAGTGAGTTGTTAGGCATGGCTGCACTCGGAATGCGCCACGTGCTTCCACTAACTGGCGATCCGGCGCGAGTTGGAGATCACCCGGGAGCGGCGTCAGTTTACGATGTCAATTCGATTGAACTGATCGCAATCATCAAGCAATTGAA
>DASPUI010000013.1:0-2970 GCA_035622995.1 Chthoniobacterales bacterium | reverse complement strand
AGAAATTTCTGTTTTTATCGGCGTTCGGTCTCATCTCTCGTGTCGGCATTTCCTTTGCTGCTGCGAACTGCTAATGTCCCGTTGTCGCTTTCACTGACATGTTGCGCGCGCTGATTTCACTGCTTTTGCTGTCACTTGCACTCGAATCTGCTACCGCCACCGACGATTTGACCCCTCCGTTCGGGTTTCGCTGGAACGATCAGATGTCGCGCGTGGAAGCAGTGCTTAAGGGCGCCAGAGCGACGATTGTTTCACGGGAGAAAAAGGAGAACCGCGAAGTCTGGACCGTGGAAGGGCTGGTCCATCCCGGTTTGAAACGCACCCTGTTTACTTTTAAAGGCGGGGCGTTGTTCGGCGTCGAGCTGCAGTACGAGTATCCCGACTGGTCCATCGAGCGTTACAACGAACGCATGGGCGAAATCCGCCGCTACTTCGACTCCAAATACGGCACCGGCAAACTGGTCTCCCGTACGCGCGACACGGATTCCGACGTTATTCAGACTCTGGTCGGTTACCAATGGACGATCGGAGCGACAATGCTCGAGCTTTTCTATTTCTCCGCGCAACACGACGAACTTGTTTTCCGAACGATCTCGGTCGATTACAAGTCGCTGTAGTCACCGCCCTGTGGGCCATCGAGTTGCCCAAAACGCGCCGCAGACTCGTGGCTACAACGTCGTTTCCGCGGCCGCGCGTTGCCGATGTTTCGCGCCGCGTTGGGTTTCTTTCTGCAGCCGTTTGAGTTTGCTGGATAAACTCGATTTCAACGCCGAGCTCATTCGATCGATAAACAGGATTCCATTGAGATGGTCGACCTCGTGCTGTATCGCGCGGGCCAAAAAACCGCTCGTTTCAATCTCGATTGGGTTGTCCTCCAAATCCTGCCCGCGCACCGTGATTGATCTCGCGCGCAGGATCTCGCCCGTGACCTCAGGGAAACTGAGACAGCCTTCGGTCCCCATTTCTGCTTCGCTGCCGAGCTCGACTTGTGGATTAATCAGCACTAAAGGCATCGCGCTTTTCGGATCGACCGGCTTTCGGTTCAATGTCATAGACGTGGGCCGGTCCTCAACTTGCGAAATATCGAGCACGGTAAGCTGAACCGGTTCACCGATTTGTTGCGCAGCCAGGCCAACGCCATTCGCAGCATGCATCGTTTCGATCATGTTCTGCGCCAGCTCGCGGAGCCGGTCGTCGATCTTATTGATTCGTTTCCCCTTCGCCCGCAACACCGGGTCCCCATACTGCACAATCGGCAGCTTCATTGTTCGCCGTGAGTAAATGCCGGAAGATTCTTAACGCCCGCCAGCTTTAAGGCGTCCATGACTTTCACGATAACTCCGAACGATGCCTTCTTGTCTGCTTGGAGGGCCAGTGTGCTTCGTCGCGTCTCGGACAAATTACGAACGGCGCTTTCCAGGTCTTCGACTGCGATTGGTTTCCCATCGAGTTTAATCTCGTCGTTCTCGCTCACGGTCAGTATCGCATGCTCGAGCTCGGCCGGTGCGGTCGTCGCCGTTTTCGATTCGGGCAGATTAATCTTCACCTCCGGCTGGTCCTTCTTGAAGGTGGTCGAAACCACAAAGAAAATCAGAAGAATCGTGAGAATATCCACGAGCGAGACGATAATGATGGAAGGCGCGCGACGTTTGCGGACTGCGAATTTCACAGAGCTAGATCCTGGCTCACGCCATTGGCGCGATTTCTGGCGTAGCTGGTTGGGCCGGAGTCATCGGTTGAATGGGCACCTGCGGCTGCGGCTTTCGCGCACCCATCAAACGCCCGTAGTAGCATTTTGAGAGCAAGTCGGTCACCAGCGATTCCATTTCCACCGAAAGCACTTCGACCTTTTTTGAAAAATAAACGAACGCGATCAGGCTCGGCACCGCGATGCCCAACCCAAACACGGTGCAGTTCAACGCTTCAGAAATTCCCCGCGCGATCATCTTTGGGTCGGCCGATCCGGCACTGACTCCGAGGCTGGCGAACACGTGCACAAGTCCGGAAACGGTCCCGATCAACCCGATTAATGGCGCGATACCGATGATTACCTCCAAGACAACCAGACCCCGCTCCAGCCGCACCATTTCATAGCGCGCTCGGGTTTGGACTGCTTCGACGTTTTCCGAGCGCGGCCAGCGCAAATGCGCCAGCGCCACCCGCACAATCCGCGCTAGCGAGGAACCGTCATGCTGCACGATGCGAAAAAGGTGTTCCGGACTTGCGCCCGGCGCCAGGCGTTCCATCTCGCCCTCGATCGTGAGTGGCAGCACATTCTTTTCCCGAAGTGCGAGCGTTCGCAAAATAATCACAGTGAGCGAGACGACGGAGCAGACCAGCAGCGGCCACATGAAGATGCCGCCCTTGGCAAAAAATCCGACAACGGTTTCAAAGACGTTCGACATTTAAAAGATCAGTTCGGAAACATGGTGAAAGTGATCTGCTCATCCAACCCTTCCGGTGGCAGGGTACTGGCCACATCTTCAGGTATCGGCGGCACTTGGATCTCCAAGATGGATTGGAGACAGACGTTGGCAAACGCTTCGTTCGACGTGTTCTTTATCACTTTGAGGTTCTTTACCCGGCCGCTGCGGTCAACGTAAAAGACAACCTGCGCTGTTCCCAGGTTGATTAAGTCCATTCTCTCCTGAACGTAGGCATACCACCGCGAACCGATCGCGTCTTGAATCATCTTTTCGTAACGGCCGAGCGGCGTCCCGAGCGCATTCACTGAAGAGATGCCGTGATTGGAAATCGACCCTGAGGAACGGGTGCGTTCCTTCATCGGCTGATAACTTGAGCTCGGTTGCTGCGGCTTGGTCGCTACAGTCGGCTGAACGGTCGGGCGCGGCGTTGAAGTCAACATCGCTAGCTCGTCTGTCTTTGAAATTGGAGTGGGCTGTGGCGTTAACTGCGGCGTGGCCGACGGTTGTGGTGGAGTGCTTGGCTGCGGTTGTGCGCCTTGGTTAG
>DASPUI010000012.1:0-10364 GCA_035622995.1 Chthoniobacterales bacterium | reverse complement strand
AGAAATTTTCGCGGCCATGTTTATTTTCCGCCGGAGCGTATTTCGGTCAGCCAGGCGGAGGGAAATTTTTGCGGCATCCAGATTTCTGCCACTGGCGAACTGATCAAACGCGGAGATTACAAGCCGTCGGAAGAGCCTTCGCAGGAAGATTGGCAAAGGCGCTTATCCATTTTGCGCCAGATTGTGACCAATCTGCAGAAATTTAGCGCTCCGGGCCCGCTCCCCTCTTTGCAGGTGAAGTTTAATGGCGATCTCGCGCAGATCGAAAATGCGCAGGTCGAGGCAACTCTTCAGGCCAAACAACTCCGCCGGGGGCCGTACGAGCTTCGCGATTTGTTTGCCGTGGCAGAGTGGCGCGACCAGACGTTCAGCGTCACCCGTTGCGAATGGCAGGACGATCTTGGAAACTTTGCCGGACGCGGCAGCTGGAGCCGGCAACGCAATACCGCCGCTTTTCAGGCACGAAGCACGCTGGATTTAAAAAAGTTAGGCGACGCAATCGGATTCGGCGAACGGCTGGCCGACGTTGGATTCTCTTCCCCGCCCGAAATTGAAATAAGAGGCGATGCCGATTTTGGCGAGCGTCAGCCGCAGCTAAAGGTAATCGGCCACGCGCGGGTTGAGCGGTTGACTTATAAATCGGTTCCATTCTCCGATTGCGGATTCGAATTCTCATGGGACGGCGATCGGACGCTTGTTCGCGATATTCATTTAAAACAAGACCGGGGCGAGCTTCACGCTGAAATTCTGGACGCGCCTAACGATTTTCGCCTGAACATTGAGAGCAGCATTAATCCGGTCATTGTGCGGGCATTCGTTTCGCCGGAGATGAATCATTTTCTCGGCGACTGGGAATTTCCTCAGGACGCCTCTTTGCGCCTGGCTATTCGCGGGCAGGACCGGCACGCGCAGAATTGGCAGGGGGATGGAAACATCGCGCTCGGGCGGACTCGGTTCCGCGGAGTCTGGATGAAGAGCGCGAGCGCCAAGGTTCATTTTGGCAACGGTGCAGTCGACTATCAGGATCTTCGGGTGACGCGCGACGAAGGCGTGGCAACCGGGAGCTTTACTTATGATTTTGCAAATCACGAAGTGCGCGTGGCGAACATCAAAAGCTCGCTTCGGCCGGTGGACGTGGCCGTTTGGGTTGATCCCGATCTTCCGAGAACGGTTGCGCCCTACAGATTTCGACAGTCACCGGCGATTACCGCGAACGGCGTTTATCAATTTCGCGGCGGCAAGAATACACGCCTCGATATCGCGGTCGATGGGCAGAAAGGAATGGATTACACATTTTTGGGCAAAGTTTTGCCGTTCGATCGGATCAATGCGAAACTGGTTTTCACCAACGATCGATTGCAAATTGTCGATCTCGCCGGTGCGCTTTTTTCCGGCCAGGTTCGGGGGAGCGCGGACATTTCGCTGGCGCACAACGACCCGCACTACCATGCCAGCATTTCCGTGAACAAGATTGATTTTCCGCGGCTGACCGACCTTTACTACAACTACAAGACTTCCCAGGGAAACTTAAGCGGCGTTTATAATTTCGACGGCTTCGGCTCCGACGCACGCAAGATGCATGGCACCGGAAAAGTGCAGGTCACGGATGGCGATGTGTTTGCCATTCCGGTATTCGGGCCACTTTCCGGTATTCTCGGGCACATTATGCCTGGGACAGGCTACAGTATCGCGCGGACGGCTGCGGCCGATTTCACGATCAAGGACGGAGTCATTCACACCGAGGACTTTGGCGTTGCGGGCACGCTTTTCGGCATGGTTGGTCGCGGCGATATTTATTTTCTCGACGATAAACTTGATTTCGATTTACGGATCGATCCGAAGGGCCCGACGGTAATGCTCGCGCCGGTCTACAAGCTTTTCGAATACAAAGGCGAAGGCAGCTTGAAGAATCCGGATTGGCATCCAAAGCGGTTCTGAGCAATGCTCACCGTCGCCTTAAGCTCAAAATGAAAAAAATCGGAATTCTCTTTGGCCAGGAGCACAGTTTCCCGCCGGCATTCGTCGATCGCGTCAATCAAAAAACGGGCGGCCGCGACATCGTGGCGGAGTTCGTCAAGATGGACAAAGTGATCCAGGGTGAGCCCTGCGGCTACGACGTGGTAATTGATCGAATCTCGCAGGACGTTCCGTTTTACCGTGCATGGCTGAAAAATGCGGCGCTCACCGGGACGGCGGTGGTGAACAATCCCTTTTGGTGGAGCGCCGACGAGAAATTTTTTAATAATGCCCTTGCGACCAAGATCGGCGTCGCCGTTCCCCGGACGGTTTTGCTGCCATCAAATCAACCGCCGCCGGACACCAACGATAAATCGTTTCGCAATCTGGCATATCCGCTCGATTGGGAAGGAATCTTCAACTACATCGGCTGGCCTGCGTTTTTCAAACCGTTTGCCGGCGGCGGCTGGAAGAATGTTTACCGTTTGCACAATCCTGAAGAATTCTACCGGGCTTACAACGAGACCGGCCAACTGGTGATGATGCTGCAGGAAGAAGTGAAGTTCGACATGTACTTCCGCTGTTACGCAATTGATCAGCGGCACGTGCGCGTGATGCCGTACGAACCGCGGCATCCCTATCATTTGCGTTATCAAACGGAGTGGAATGCGCCGCGCGAGATCTTGCAAAGAGTAGAGGAAGGCGTGCTCCGTCTGAATGAGTTCCTTGGATACGATCTGAATACGGTCGAATTTGCCATTCGTGACGGCGTTCCGTTGGCGATCGATTTCTGCAATCCGGCGCCCGATGCCGAAGCGGCGTCTGTTGGCCAGGCGAATTTCGAGTGGGTGGTGGAGGCGGTTTCAGATATGGCCATCCGCAAAGCACGCGAACATCAGCCGGGACGAGACAATCTGAGCTGGGGAAAATTCCTGCAGGCAGCCGTCGCCCGACGTTCGTTAGGCGAACTGGTTTAAGATCGATAATCGGGATTGTTCCACCGATTTCGCAGATTTTCGCCGTCTAAATTAATCGGTGTAAATCTGCAAAATCGGCGGATGTTTCCTTTTTGATCAGCCCATGAAGGAACACCGTTACACCCTCGGCATCGAGGAGGAATTCGCGATTGTCGACCCGGAAACGCGCGAGCTGCGCTCGCACATTCAGGAAATTCTCGAGGGTGGCAGGGTGACGCTCAAAGAACAGATCAAGCCCGAAATGCATCAATCGGTGGTCGAGCTTGGCACCGAAATTTGCGCCGACATTAAGTGCGCTCGCGAACACGTGATCGATCTTCGGAGCAAGCTGGCGAAACTCGCCGGCGAACGAGGACTGAAAATCGCCTCGGTCGGTACGCACCCGTTTTCGCATTGGCGCGACCAACTCATTACGGAAGGCGAGCGTTACCAGGAGATTTTGCGCGACATGCAATCTCTCGCCCGGGCAAATCTTATTTTCGGCCTGCACGTGCACGTGGGCATACCAAGTCGAGAGGCTGCCATTCACGTGATGAATCAGGCGCGTTATTTCCTGCCCCACATTTATGCGCTTTCGGTCAATTCGCCTTTTTGGGTCGGACAGGACACCGGTTTGAAAGGCTATCGCCTTAAGGTTTTCGAGCGTTTTCCGCGCACCGGCATTCCCGATTCGTTCGAATCACTTTCCGAATACGAAGATTACTGCAAACTGCTGGTCAAGACCGGTTGCATCGATAATCCGAAAAAAATCTGGTGGGACATCCGGTTGCATCCATTTTTCGATACGCTCGAAGTGCGCGTTTGCGATGCGCAATCGCGGGTGGACGACACGCTTGCGATTGCCGCCTTGATTCAGGCGGTGATTTCAAAGTTGTTCAAACTTCTGCGGCAGAACACGACCTTCCGGGTTTATCGGCGGAGGTTGCTCGACGAGAACCGCTGGCGTGCCACGCGCTACGGGATTGACGGCAAACTGATCGATTTCGGCAAGGAGACCGAAGTGGAAATGCGGAGCTTGCTCAACGAACTGCTCGAATTCATTTCGACCGAAGTAAACGAGCTCGGAAGCAAACGCGAAATGGCGCACATCGAGCGGATCATGCGGGAGGGCACCGGCGCGGATCGGCAACTGGCGGCTTTTCAGCGTAGCAACAATATGAAAGCAGTGGTCGATCAGATCGTCGCTGAGACCTACGAAGGCCTGAACGTCTCCTAAGTCGAAACCTGTTAGGCAGGAGCGACTCAAAGCAGCGCGAGCGATCTGCCTTCGCGATGTTCACCTGGTTGATCGTGCATTGGCGCGCCGCGGCGTGAGTTTTGGCGGGCGTTTCCCGTTTCTAACCGCACCCGCGACGGAGATGTATCGCAATTCCTCTCGATCCTGCACGCAACGAAGCATTAATCCTCCGCGACTCATATCGCCGCGGCCCACGAAATCGGCCGGAAAACGCAGGCGGTCGCGAAAGATCTCGAGCAAAATGTCTACATATTTGCCCGTTGCGATGCTCCCGAGTAACACGATCTCGGATCTCGTTCCGATCTGCGTCGCCAGGCGGCGGACGGCCCTTTCGAGCGGTTTTCGGTAACGCGGATCGGCTTCGTCAATCTCAACTTCGGCAAATTCGCGAAGGGCCCGAAGAGTGATCGTTGCTTTGGCGTCGAGCAATCCGCGCGTCGGCGTGATTACAAAAACTCCACTGCTTCCGTTTTGAGAAGAAGCAAAAGTCTGAGCGTAGGCAATTTTGCCGCGAAAATAAAGACCGCTCAGAAAGGTGAACACTTCGGCAATGGTTGCGCCCTCTTTGCTCCGCAGCCGCTTGGCCAGGTCGAATTGAGCGCGTCCGCTCAAGACCATTTGCGCACGACGGCCACCGGCATAAGCGGGCGAGAGCAGGAACACTCTTTCAGGCGCAGGAATTGGTTCCACGCCAAAATTTATCACGAGCCAGAGAGCCGCGCTTCAGCCAAATCGAGATCGCGTTGAATTCGTCGGAGCGCGTCGTCGTTGATTATGCGCTGATTGCGCAAACGGATAATGGTTTCGCGTTCGGTGTCGAGCGCCTTTTGTTGAAGGCGTTGATATTGAGGCGTAGCGACTCCACCGCTGCAATCCTCCTCGCTTTGCGCGCAAAGGTCGAGTTGAGCGAGGCGGTCATCGTATTCAGCACGCAAACGGCTAATCGCATCATCGGAATATTCGTCGTTATCGCTTAGGCCTTCGATCAAACTAAGTGCTGCCTTATTCGCTTCGACGCGCGCTTTGCGTTCTTCTTCATCGATTGATCGATCGCCTTTGATTCGAATCTTTCGAATCAGGAACGGCAGCGTCAGGCCTTGGAAGACAAGCGTAACGAGAATGACCGCGAAGGTGAAAAACAAAATGTAATTGCGGCCGGGAAACGGGTTGCCATTCGGCAAAACAAACGGCAAAGCGAAAGCGGCGGCGAGCGAGATTACGCCGCGCATTCCGGCCCAGGCAATTACCGAGACAGTTTGCCAGTCTGGATACGGATCGCGTTTTCGAAATCGTTTGCTCAAAGATCGCGGCAAATAGGTGGCTACAAACACCCAGGCGATTCGAATCAGGACAGCCGCACCGCTAATCAACATCGCGTTGCCAATCAAGCCGGTAAACGATTCGCCGTTGAGTTCTCGCAAGATCGTCGGCAGTTGCAATCCGATCGCAATGAAGACGAAACCATTAAGAAGAAACGCGACCATTTCCCAAACGGTATACGCTTGCAGTCGAAAACGAGCGTTCACGATAATCGGCGAGTGCCAGCCGAGATAAATCCCAGCTGTGACCACCGCGAGAATACCGGAAACATAAATTCGCTCGGCCAAGAGATATGCGGCCAACGGTGTTAACAATGAAATGGTGATTTGCACCGGCGGATCATCCAGATGTCGATGTATCCATCGCATGCAGTACCCAACAAGCAGACCGAGAATAACGCCGCCGAGTCCGACGATCACGAAACGCCCAGCGGCATGCGTTACCGAAAATGTTCCCGTCATCAGCGCGGCAACCGCAAATTGAAGCGCCACCAGCGCAGTCGCGTCGTTCACTAAACTTTCCCCTTCGAGTACCACCTGGATCTGGTGCGGCAGCGGAAGACGGCGGATCACTGAAGTCGCGGCAACCGCATCCGGTGGTGAAACGATTGCCCCAAGCGCGAAGGCGGCCGCCCACGGAATTGACGGAGTCAGCGCATGTGCGACCCACGCGACCCCCACGATCGTGGTCAAGACCAATCCGATTGCCAGCAACATGATCGGTCGCAGATTTCTCCGAAAATCTCGCCAGGAAGTGAAGAGTGCCGCCGGATAAATGAGCGGCGGCAGAAAGAAATAGAAAACAACATCGGGATTTAACTTCACCGCAGCCAAATGCGGAATGAAACTCAGGGCCAATCCCGCCAGAACGAGCACGATTGGATACGGCAGCGCCAGTTTGCGGGCGAGGAGCACGAGTGCGGCAACGAGCGCGAAAAGAAAAACGATTACTTCGGCCTGATGCATCGCAGAATCGACAACTAGCTGCGGTTCGGTGCTGTTATCGTGGCTCTTGCCCGCGCACGATTCGATTCCAGTTCGTGCAGATGTTTTTCCGACCAGCGGCAGAGAGCGTGCAGTGGCTCGATTAATGTCCGCCCGAGGCGTGTCAGCGAATATTCGACCTTGGGAGGAACGACCGGATGAACAGTGCGATTCACCAGCCCGTCGCGTTCGAGGCTCCGCAGAGTTTGGGTGAGCATCTTTTGCGAAATGCCGCCGATCTTACGTTGCAGCTCGGCATACCGCATGGTGCCCTTAGCCAGGATCTGAATGATCAGGGCTGTCCACTTGTCCGCGATTCGGTCAAGCACCAAACGGGAAGGGCATTGCGCGTCCATCACTGAAGCGTTGGAAGAGATCTTCGCCATATCCGTTTTTAAGAGGAGCGACTTAAGGGTGCAAGCAGAGAGTCACATACTTATTGGATTGTATCACCGTAACCGGCAGGTAGTTGACGATTGGTATGGTTAAATCGAGCATTTCGCTGTGAAAGAATTTGAAACATCAACTCCACCGGCCGCAACAATCGATTTTCTTCTAGGCGAAGCCATCGCTCCAATCCCGTCGTCTCCGGAAAATGAAGCCGGAATACCGAACGATGATGCCCTGCTCGACGAATATTCGCGAACCGTGGTGGGCGCGGTTGAACGAGTGGCGCCGGCGGTTCTTAATATCGAGATCACGCACCCAATCGAGGGTCGTCGCGGACAACGCGGAGTCAGTGGGAGCGGTTCTGGATTTACCATCGCACCGGACGGATTCATCCTGACCAATAGTCACGTTGTCCATGGAGCGGGCAAAATCGAAGTGAATCTTTCTGACGGGCGCAGATATTCGGCCCAAATGGTCGGCGACGATCCCGATACCGATTTGGCGGTGGTCCGGATCGACGCGCCGGCGCTCGCACACGTACGCCTGGCTGATTCTGAAAGTGTCCGCGTCGGACAGATCGCGATTGCGATTGGAAATCCGCTTGGTTTTCAGGCCAGCGTTTCCGCGGGCGTCATCAGCGCGCTCGGACGCTCGATGCACGCGCAATCTGGCCGTTTGATCGACAACATCATTCAGACTGACGCGGCGTTGAATCCCGGAAATTCCGGAGGGCCGCTGGTCAATTCGGCCGGTGAGGTGATCGGTGTCAACACCGCGATGATTCGTCCTGCGCAGGGCATTTGCTTCGCAATTGGAAGCAACACTGCAAAATTTGTGGCTGGCTGGTTGATTCGAGACGGAAAAATTCGCCGTGCCTACATTGGCTTGGCCGGACAAAATGTATCGATTCATCGGCGCATCGTCCGTTTTTATAATCTTCCGAGAGAGACCGGCGTCCTGGTCGTTTCGGTGGAGAAAAACAGTCCGGCCGAGCGCGCCGGGGTGCGTGATGGTGACGTTCTGATCGATTTCAATCAGCAGTCGGTCGCGACCATTCATGAGCTGCACCGAATGTTGGTCGCCGAACAAATCGGGATCGAATCCCAGCTCACCATCGTGCGCCATACCAGGAAGCTGGATCTGGTGATTTTGCCGGAAGAGTCACCTTTACGGTAGCGGTGATGACAGGCCTGTCGCCTGTGAATCGAAAATGCTCGCAGCCGGCGCGGCTGCCTCTACAGTCGTCGTGCAGCAATGAAGGTTTTTGTCATTGGCAGCGGCGGCCGCGAACATGCCCTCGTTTGGAAATTAAAGCAATCGCCAGGGGTCGATCGTATTTTCGCGGCGCCGGGGAACGCTGGCACGGCCCAACTGGCGGAAAATATTCCGATCTCACCGAGCGACTTGAGCGGTCTGGCGCGTTTTGCCAGACAAAATCAGGTCGATCTCACCGTTGTCGGTCCCGACGATCCGCTCGCCGCGGGAATCGTCGATCTCTTTAAAACCGGCAATCTTCGCATTTTTGGCCCCACCAAATCGGCTGCGCGAATCGAGTCGTCCAAAATTTTTTCGAAAGAACTGATGCGTTCGCAAAACATTCCAACCGCTGAAGCAAAAAGCTTCTCCGACAAAGATGAAGCGTTGCTTTATTGCGACGATATAAAATTTCCGGTCGTGATTAAGGCCGATGGCCTTGCTCTCGGCAAAGGTGTGATCATTGCGCCTGATCTGACGACGGCGAGATCGACCATTGAAGCGATGATGAAGGAGCGCCGGTTTGGCGACGCGGGGCGAAGAATCGTGATCGAAGAATTTTTGCGCGGCTCGGAATGTTCGTTGCACGCGCTGGTTGACGGAAAAAATTATCTTCTCCTTGAATCGGCCCGCGATCACAAACGCGTATTTGATGGCGATACTGGTCCTAACACCGGCGGAATGGGTGCATTCAGTCCGGCAAACAATTGGAATCGCGATCTGCAATTGCACTTTGAAGCCAGCGTAATGCGTCCGTTGTTAAACGGCTTGCAACGTGAGAGCGTCGAATATCGCGGGCTCCTTTACCCGGGATTAATGTTGACGGCCGACGGGCCGCGTGTTCTTGAATTCAACTGTCGCTTCGGCGACCCCGAAACGCAGGTGCTTTTGCCGCGATTGAAATCTGATCTGGTATCGTTGTTCGAAGCGACGATTGACGGTAAAATTGATACCTGCTCCATCGAATGGGACGACCGCCCGGCGGTCACAGTAGTTTTGTCATCGGCCGGGTATCCAGGAAAATACGAGACCGGAAAAACGATTTCCGGTCTTGAAGAGGCGGCGAAGGTTGGTGATGTGATGATTTTTCACGCGGGAACGAAGCGCTTGAATGACGACATCGTCACCGCTGGCGGGCGGGTGCTGGCGGTGACTGCGCTGGGATCGACTATCGCGGCCGCTCGTAACCGCGCCTACGATGCCGTTTCTCGAATTCATTTCGATGGCTGTTACTGCCGCCGCGATATTGCTCTGGGCGCGATTAATGGATAACAATTTTGCGATGCTGCGAATCGTTTGGCTTTTCTTTATTTCGGTCCCATTTTTTTCGATTTCAATAGTGTTCGGGGAGCCTCCAATTCCAGCCGCGGTCAAGCCGGGAACATCGCCGCCGGCGCAGCACACCGCCGAAGAATCGGTCAATTCCCTGGGTGAAGCCGATCTGCAGGCCGCGCTTTCGCAGATAAAAAGCAATTTCACAAATCCGGCTGCGATGAGCGAAATCGAAATGAATCGCGCGGCGCTGGAGGGGCTTCTCATTCGTCAGCCGCAAGGTTTGATGATTTTATGGGACCATGATACAGCCACCCCCGAGATGCCTCTCCACGGCGAAATTTTTGAGGGCAACATCGCCTATTTGCGTCTCGGCTCGCTGACGAGCGGGAATCTGAAGTCTTTGGATCGAAAATTGACAGAGTTCGCGTCAA
Source organism: Chthoniobacterales bacterium (assembly GCA_035622995.1). GTDB lineage: Bacteria > Verrucomicrobiota > Verrucomicrobiia > Chthoniobacterales > UBA10450 > DASPUI01. Next base: position 541 of record DASPUI010000012.1, on the reverse strand, counting down.
AGAAAGCGACCGCCTTGATTATCGATCTTCGCGCGAGTTCGCAGGCGGGCGATTTTGCGACAGCGGCCGAGTTTGCGAAACGTTTTTGCCCCAAAGGCAAGGTAATTTGCACCGTACGAAAACCGGCCGGGCGCCAGGACCGTACCTTCGATTCCGACCGGGATCCATCATTTCAAGGCCTGATCGTTGTTTTAACTGACGGCGATACGGTGGCCGGCGCAGAGGCGCTCGCCGCCGCGCTCCGGTTTTACGACCGATCGCTCATCATTGGGCAACCGAGTGCCGGGCGAGCCGTCGAGTATTCCGATTTTCCATTATCAAGCGGCAAAGTATTGCGCGTCGCAGTGTCCGAGGCCATTTCTCCGGACGGTCAATCGCTTTTTCCAAATGGAGTGAAACCGGATTTGCCGGTCCAGATGTCGGCCGCAGATAAGCGGCAAATTTTTCAATTAAGCAGCGAAAAGGGCATGGCGCCGTTCATTTACGAAGCGGAACGACCGCACTTGAATGAAGCTGCGCTTTTGGCTGGGACGAATCCCGA
>DASPUI010000011.1:0-6902 GCA_035622995.1 Chthoniobacterales bacterium | reverse complement strand
AAAAGCGCATCGAGGACGTCCCAAATGACGTAGCGGAACGACCGATGGTAATCGACCGCGGCTTGCCCGCATTGCGAACACCAATGCCCGGTCAATTCCGCACCGCAATTTTCACAATGCGCTTTTGGCGGCGGCGAATTTTTTCGTTTAGAAATCCCTCGACCTGATGGTCGTTGCTCGATCGCTGAAATCGCGGTATCGCCGAGAATAAATTTGGCCGGTTCGTCAGCCATAATTGAAGTCGAGGCTACAAAATCTGGGTCGGTTCGTCCAGTTGTCAGGCGGCGTCCGTCTTGACCGTAAGCCCGTTAGTCGCTAGACCCAGCGCATGAAAACACTTAAAACAACCTTGGTTATCGTAATGTCGATTTCAGCGCTTGGTCTGAACAATGCCCGCGCTGATCAACCTCACATGCGGCGAGCGTTGGAGCATTTGCGTGCTGCGCGCGAGGAGCTCGCGGTGGCAGAGCATAACAAGGGCGGCTGGCGTGAGCGCGCTCTTAACAATGTGGATAGGGCAATCCACGAAACGGAAAACGGAATGGCGGTCGCCAGATAAGTCGAGCCGTTGTCTCAAAATGCGGAGTTCGCAATGCGCGGGCTCCGCATTTTTCATTCGCGCAAAAATAAGAGCGCGGCCGAGCCGAGCGCACCGATCACGTAGATCGCGATCGTGTTCGCGATGAAATAAGGGAAAATCATCAGGGCAAGACCGCAGAACATCATTTTCCACAACGTCATTCGCTTTCCGTACATGAAAGCAACAAAGCCGATTGAACCAAAGACGGCCCCGCCAATCAAATTAGCGGCACTCAGATCGAACATGCGCAACTTCGCAGCTAAACGCGCGCCAAAATCAACGTTGAAACTTAAGATTGACCAGGCGCCGGTCTGAATGTCACGATTCGCCCGCGTTCGCGCCGGACCTGCGAATGCCCGAACGATGCCTTCGCAGTTTTTCAGAAAAAAAAGTCCCGAGCACCTCCTGGAGGAAGCAGCTGCGCCCGAGCGCCAGCTTAAGCGCGCGCTCGGCCCGTTCGCCCTCACTTGCATCGGCATCGGCGCGATTATTGGCACGGGAATCTTCGCGCTGGCCGGAACGGCGGCGGCCGGCGAGCAGGCACATGCGGTCGGCTCAATTTTTAAGACGCCGGTCTTGAATTTCGTTCAGTCGTGGCTAACCCACACTCCGCTGGTATTTGGGCGACCGGGAGCGGGCCCGGCGGTCATGCTTTCATTTATTGTTGCTGGAGTCGCTTGCGGATTTGCCGCGCTTTGCTACGCGGAGCTGGCGGCGATGATTCCGGTCTCGGGTTCCGCCTACACCTACTCGTATGCGACCTTGGGCGAAATTGTTGCCTGGATTATCGGTTGGGACCTGATTCTGGAGTATGCGGTTGGAAATATGGCAGTCGCAGTTGGCTGGTCGGGCTATTTCGTGAGGCTGTGTGGGAGTCTCTTTGGTTTGAAGTTTCCGCTGTGGCTGGTGAGTGATTCGCAAACTGCAAAGGATATCGTTACCGCCGGAGGCGACGCACTTGCGAACTATTCTTCCACGGTGCTGCCGATGATCGCCGGTCACGCGATTGCGATCAACTTGCCGGCGTTGCTCATTGTTGCGGCGGTGACCGCGCTCTTGATTTACGGAATTCGCGAAAGCGCGCGAACCAATTCCACTATTGTCGTCATAAAACTCGCTGTGGTTGTGTTCGTGATCGCGTTCGGGGCGTTCATGGTGCACCCGACCAACTGGAGTCCATTTATGCCGAGCGGCTTTGGCGGGGTGATGAGCGGCGCAGCGATTGTTTTTTTTGCCTTTATTGGATTCGACGCAGTTTCGACCACGGCGGAGGAAGCGAGGAATCCGCAGCGCGACATGCCGATCGGGATCATTGCCAGCCTCATCATCTGCACTCTGCTTTATGTCCTGATGGCCGCGGTCATCACTGGAATGAGGATGTACACAACCTATCTCGGCGACCCAGCCGCAGTCGCAACTGCCTTTGCCGGCCGGCCGTGGGCGCAAGCGCTGATTAGCGCGGGCGCGCTCGCCGGCATCACTTCCGTCCTGCTTGTATTTCAACTTGGTCAACCACGCATTTTCATGGCGATGGCGCGCGATGGTTTGCTCTGGCCCTACTTTGCGAAAATTCACCCGCGATTTCGGACACCGCACATCACCACGATTTGGACCGGGGTATTCGTTGGCGGAGTCGCGGCCGTGGTGGATATTGGTTCGCTCGCCGACCTAACGAATATTGGAACGCTGTTTGCATTCGTTCTCGTCTGCTTCGGGGTCATTATCCTGCGACGCACGCAAGCTGCGCGTGCGCGCCCGTTCCGAGTCCCGTTCGTACCACTTTTCCCGATTCTGGGCGTGATTTTTTGTTTTGTCCTGATGCTGAGCCTGCCAATTGAAACTTGGATTCGCTTCTTTGTCTGGCTCGTGATTGGACTCTTTATCTATCTTTTTTATGGGGCCGGTCACAGCAAGCTCAGCCGAGGCGAAGATACCGGCGTCACTGAAGACCAGCCACCGCCATTTATTAAAACGTAATCGGCTGGTTGCTTCCGAGCCCTCGCTCAGTTCGCTCCCGAACTGCTTGCGCTTGCCCCAGAACTGGATCCGTCTGCCCTGTCCGGATGCAAATGCTGGTCGAGGAATTTTTCCATCGCGCCGTAAAAGTCGAAGCGGTTTTCTTCATTATGAAATCCGTGGCCTTCGTTGTCCTTGACCATGTATTCGACGTCCACTCCGCGTTTTTTTAAACTCGCGACCATCTGATCTGATTCCGCCTTGTTCACCCGCGGATCCTGCGCGCCTTGCGCAACAAACAGCGGCGTTTTGATCTGATCGGAATGCAGCACCGGCGATTCAGAAGCAAGTAGATCCTTATCCTTCTCCGGATTGCCCACCATTTCGTACATCTGATCAAGAAACGGCTTCCAATATGGCGGAATCGTTTTCATGAACGTAAACATGTTCGATGGACCAACATAATCGACCGCCGCTGCGTAAAGATCGGGCGTAAAGGTCACGCCTGCGAGTGTCGCATATCCGCCGTAGCTGCCACCGTAAATCGCAATCCGCTTCGGATCGGCTACGCCCTGCTTGATCAGCCATTGGACGCCGTCGGTAATATCATCCTGCATTTTTTTGCCCCATTGCTTGAATGATGCCTCCCAGAATTTGCGGCCAAATCCGGTCGACCCACGAAAATTCATTTGCAAAACGGCATAACCGCGGTTGGCGAGAAATTGCACTTCTGGATCGTAACCCCAGACATCTCGCGCCCACGGCCCGCCGTGCGGATTTACCACCACTGGAAGATTTTTCGGATCGCGGCCGACCGGCAATGTCAGGTAACCGCGAATCGTTAGGCCATCGCGGCTCCGGTAGTCGATCGGTTTGACCAGCGCGAGTTCGCTCTCTTTCAGCCACGGCGCGACGTCCGCGAGTTTGGTCAGTTCGCCCGTCTTCGCATTCAGCAAATAACGCGCACCGGGTGTGCGATCGCTGGTGGTCGCGACGATGAACTGGTTTTCGTCATGATCGTTGTCCACCAGGTCAACCTGGTAGCCGGGCAGTTTTTGCTCGACGCTGGTCAACATCTTCTCCGTTTGTGGATCGAGATATTTTCGCTCTTCTTTCCAATCGGTGTAGCTCGCGTAGGTCAGCACTTTTCGCTTCTTCGAATACGACAAACCATCCACGTCCACGTCGGGATTTTGATAAATGAGCCCGGTTTCCTTGGCGGTTGCCGGATCCAGCGTGACCGCAGCGCCCTTGTCCCGGCCAATGTTCGAAACGGCGTAAAGCTGCTTGTTGTCGAAGGTGAAGAACTCGACGTCGAGATGTTCTCGGAAGTTCGTGGTCAGTACCTTTTTGAAGGCGCTTTTTTCATCAGGGCGGGTGAGCAACGTGGCGTTCACCCCATCGGATTCAGTCGCCGCCAGGATGCGGCCCTTGTGATCGTCCACCCAATGATCGACATGGCCCGGGTTTTGGACCGCCATTTTCAATTCTCCGGTCGCGACATTCAGACGATAGGCATCGAACAATTCGGCGTTTCGCTTGTTGTCCTGAATCAAAATGTCGGTTGGCGAAATGTCTTCAAGATCGTCAATTACATCCGCGCGCACCTTTGGAAACGGCGTCAGATCGGTCACGTCGCCCGTTTTTAAATTCACTCGAAAGAGGTGAAAGTTCTCGTCGCCTTTTGTGTCCTGCGCGTAAATCAGAAAATCATTTTCCTTCCAAAAATAATTCCTGATGTCGCGATCTTTCTCGGAAGTGACCCGCTTTGCTTCGCCGCCACCGGTGGGTCGAATCCAGATGTTCATCCGCGATTCCCATGGCGCGAGATAGGATAATGTCTTCCCGTCCGGCGAGAGCAGATAGGCGCGGCTCTCCGGATTCTTGAAGAAGTCCCGCAATGGGATCTTTGGCGGAATACCCGCTGCCGGAGACGACGCTGGTTCCTGACCAAAAACGATTCCCGCGATAGAAGTTGCAACGGCAAGAAAAACAGAAAACGATTTCATATTGTGTAGTTAAGATGCAGCCGGGTTAACCGTGGATTCAAATTTCGCCGAAGTCCGGACAAAAATCAGGAATGACAGGTTTTGTCGTCGACTTCGAGCCAGTCGAACAGCGTCACTTTCGACGCATCGAGACCAAGCGGTCTGGTTTGGTCGACGAACCAATCGCGTTTTTCCGGATCATCGTAAGGCTTGTACGCTTCAGTCTCATCAGCCCAGCCTTTGATTTCCGCGGGCGTTTTCCTTTCGCCATTGGCATCAAGCCATTCCGCCATCTGCTGATCGCTCGCTCCGTTTTCGATTTGCGCTTTGAAATCGCTGCCTTTCACACCCTTGAATCCAAAGAGCATGTTATCGAGCGGACAATCGAAGTGATATTCGCCAATATTGCCGGCAACAAGCGCACGGCATTTGTCGATTGTTCGTCCGAGGATCACGTAGCCAGCGACGCGAATTCGGGGACTGCGCGGCGCTTCTTTTGTTAAATCCTTTCCGACAACATTTTTGTGCATGCTTCAGGCTAATGCGAAACGATTTTGCCGCAAGATCGACAATTTGTTTGGAGCGCAGTCCCATAACCATGGGATATTTTCTTTCTCCAATTTTCGAGCGACGGTCACCAATCGCGGCTACTGGAGAGATGCAAAAAATCATTTGTCTATCCTTGCTTTCGCTGGTCTTCGCTTGCCAGATTCACGCGGAAGGACCGGGCGTGCTGGCGCCACCGGGGAAACTCTATCACGGATGTTTTTGGGACGGCGTTGGAACAGACACCCACGATCCGACTGAGCACGATGTCACGCCGGCGGATGTGGCGCGCTACGAAGAGGCTGTCGGAAAGAGAGCCACTTGGATCTACTTTTCCGACAATTGGTTCGAATCGAAACGATTTCCAGCCGGGACGTGCGGCTGGATCCGAGAAGCCGGAAAAATTCCGTACGTGCGACTGATGCTGAGGTCAGATCTGGAAGAGAATCACTACGAAAAAACTTTTACTCTACAAAAAATTATCGGCGGCGAATTTGATGGCGATCTTCGGTCCTGGGCGCGCGAGGCGAGAGACTTCGGGTCGCCGATTTTGATTGAGTGGGGGACGGAGCCAAACGGCGATTGGTTCAGCTGGAGCGGGAGATGGAATGGTGGCGCAAGAGAAGGTCCGCAGCGCTACATCGCAGCCTACCGCCACATCGTCGATCTGATGCGAGCGGAAGGAGCCGATAACTTGATCTGGATCTGGCATGTGAACTGGGACGACGTGCCGGAGAAAAAATGGAACGCGTGCGAGAACTATTTTCCGGGCGATAACTATTGTGATTGGATCGGGATCAGCGCCTATGGGCCGCTGACCCCTCACACCAGTGATGGAATTGAGAGCTTCCGCCAGAAAATCGATCCTGTTTATCGGCGCCTAACGAGCCTCGCACATGACAAACCGATCGTTGTGGCAGAGTTTGGTTGCGACTTGCACAATCCGCACGTGAGGGTGGCGCACTGGGCGAAAGCAGCGCTGGACGACTTGTTATCGAATCGCTGGCCGGCAATTATCGGTTTCTGCTGGTGGAACGAAGGCTGGCAAAACGACGATCACAAAAAAAACGATACCGACATGATCATTTTGCACGATGCGGATCTCACGCGCGCTTTTCAGGGAGAATTTGCGCAATACGCCGACAGGATCCAGGAAACGCCGCTTACCCATCAATAATCTGCGAGCATGCACAGCCGCGCCGTAGCTTTTGTCAAAAAGGGATGCTAATTTGTGGTTGAATCTTTATGGTCAATATCACCGTCGAGTACACCGGCGATCTGCACTGCGATGCAACGCATGGTCCTTCGCACTCAACGATCGCGACGGATGCTCCGGCCGATAACAAGGGCAAAGGGGCGGCGTTTTCACCCACCGATCTGGTCGCGACCGCGCTTGGAACGTGCATCAGCACGACCATGGGAATAAAAGCGGAGGAACTAGGTGTGAATTTGCGCGGGATGACGGTGTCGGTTCAAAAGGAAATGTCGAAGGATGGGCCGCGGCGGATCGTTGGTTTGCCTTCGGAAGTTCATATTCCGTTGCCGGCGAATTCACCGCATCGACAGCTGCTTGAACAAACGGCGTTGAATTGCCCTGTTCACAAAAGTCTTCCGGCGGAAATCCATCGGCCGACAAAATTTTTCTGGGAAGGCTGATTCGGCGCTCGCAGTCTCTCGGTGCAGATGCAGATCCGGAAAGCAGTCGAGGAGGATATTCCGAAATTGCTCCCCCGCATGCGCGAGCTGGCGGAGTTTGAAAAATACGCCGCCGACTTTCGCGTGACGGAGGAAACTTTACGTGAACAAGGTTTTCGGCGTTCACCTCCGGATTT
>DASPUI010000010.1:0-8459 GCA_035622995.1 Chthoniobacterales bacterium | reverse complement strand
GACAATTCGCAGCGCGCTTTCGAACTGCTGCACAACCTTGTGCGCCGGGGTGACAAGGCGTTGCTTCTGGTTACGCACAACCGGTTCATCGCGGACGCGTGCGATTGGGTCCATGAGATGAAGGATGGCCGCATTATCATTAGCCATCCTCATGGCGAACGGATTTCCGTGTCTTAAAACATTATAAACGCTGCGCTCGACCCGCCTTCACGGATTCCGGCGCGGCTCTCGGACGCAAATAGCCTAACAAGTCGTCGATGTAATTGGCCCACGTTCGAAACTTTCGCGCGCGAGCTTCTTCGCATAGGCGCCCGTACAACGGTTGGTCCAGGAGTAGCCTTCTAATTCCAGCGGCCAGTTCGTCCACGCTTGTTTGATCGACGATCAGACATCCGCCCCCGCGCGCGACTGCCCCGAGCGCACCGTTTCCGCCGCAGACGCAAGGTTTGCCATGCCAAAGACTCTCGGCTACCGGAAGGCCGAACCCCTCCTTGAGAGAAGGGTAAACGGTAAACAAGCATTCTCGATAAGCCTGATGAAGCGCGTTATCATCGACATGCCGAAGCCAGTGAATCGGCCGCCCGAACCTTTGCAGCCGACCGACTTCAACGGCCACCCTTTTGCCCCAATTCGTGCTCGAACCAACGAGTTGAAGCTCGAACTCAAGCCCGCTCTGCCATAACCGATTCGCCGCATCGAAGAGCCGTTGGTGATTTTTGCGCGCATTAAAAGAAGAGACGTAGAGCAAAACTGGTCGCGCTCTTCGCTCGTCGGAACGCTCGTTCTCTTGGAATTCTACCGGCCAACCCAAGACAACCGTCTCTGCCCGGGGCGTCACGCCATATTGCTCCCATAACTGGACAAGATCCGCGCGCGATTCGTCTGAAACGCAGATCACCAGATCGAACGACGCCAGCGATCGAATATAATTCTGAAACTTTTTCATCCGACGTCCCGATCGAAGGGACAGTTGCACTTCGGCGGCATCGTGAAAAATCGCAATGGAGGCAGCCGGGATTTGACGGACGAGTTCCTGCAACTTTCGCACTCGGCGGTCGGTGAACATATCCGGCACCAAAAATACGTCGTCATTCTGGAGGAGTTTTGGCAGGTCGATTTTCGCATTTCTGAGGAGTCGCTGGAATTCAGGCCACCAATCTTCCCTCGAGTGAGGATGGCTCACTGGCCGATCGTAGCGGCGAAAAGGGGTTTTTAGATATTCCATCTCGCGCGGACCAAGGCATTGATAGAAACTGCCCGGCTTGTTCCAGCAGACGGCCGTAACCGGCATTCTCGCTTCCAGTTCCATGAAGATGCGGCGCGTCATTCGCTGCATCCCACTATTACGCGCCGACCGGCACGAGCTCGTCACATCAATGAAGACATTCATTCATTCGTTGAAAGACCCTGTCGTCCAAAGGCCTTTCTTTGGACGGTTGATCACAGCGAGCGGCCATCTCACGCCATTTCAAGCGCTGGAGAAAATTTACGCAACACGTTCCGCACTTCGATGAATGTCGGAATATAATTTGCAATCGCGAACGCAAAGACGGTTCCCGCAATAACGCCAACGATTCCGTAAACTCTGACCAGCAAGATTGACAATATCAAATTCAGGATCGCCGTGACCGACCCGTAAATAGTCATGCCTTTAAGGTGACCAGTGGCGTTGAGGAGGCAGCTGCCAACCAAAAGGGTAGAAAGCATTAGTCGCCAAACGGCCATCCAGACAACGAGCGCAAATGGCGGCACCGCAACCTCACCGGCCCAAAATCGAATGATCGGAGAGCCAAAGATGGTAAGCACACTCACTACGACGAGACTGGTGATGAAGCTGAACTTAAAATTCGAACGAATAGTCCGTCGAATCCAATCGTAGTCGCGTTTCGCAAAAGCTTCCGTGTAAGCCGGCCAAAGCGAAGGGTAAACAAGGGTCTGAAGCACGGTTGCAACCGTAAACAAACCAAATGTAATCGCGTACGGGGTGACTTGTGCCGGGCCGAGGTAGTGCGCAATCACCATGTTGTCCGTTTGGGAGTTGATCACCCATCCCGCGTTGATAAAGAAAAACTTCCAGCCATCGGAGAAAAGATTTTTTACAAAGGCTGAATCGACCGCGTCCAGTTTCGGTCGCAACCACGGTTTGTGAAACACAAGCAGCCAGATCGTGCTAATGAGGTTTATTATCCAGCCCAAGCCCAGACAGCCGAATACGAGCCAGCCCAGTCCTCCCCGAAACCAAATTACTGCGAGGAGAGCAACGAGATTGGCCAGACTTCGCGCCATGTTCCAAAGATTGGCGAATGCCATTTCCTGATAAGCGGCCAGGATGCGCGGCGTAACCAGCAACGGAAAGTTCAGTCCGAAGATCGAGAGCGCAATCGCGACGGCTACTACAGCCTCAACGTGGACGGCCTGGGACTGCAAACTCGGAAACAGGAACGATGCAACAAGCGGTGAAAGCAGGATGCCGAAGACAAGAACGAGCACTCCGATCAGCGACAACACCAGAATGGCCGACGAAACATAGCGTCGGCCCAGATCGCGGGCGTCTTCGGCTTCCGTCTTGCCCAAGGCATTGGTGAGACTGGCTCCCAGGCCAAAATCACTGAAGCTCAGGAAACCCAGAACGCTCGCGATCGTCACCCATGCGCCATAGCGCTCGCCGCCCAAATACCTGATCGCCAGCGGAATCGAGGCGATCGTCACTAAAAGATCGAGAATGCGCCCGACCAAACCCGAAGCGGTGCCTTGGAAAATGCCGCGCGACCGCCGCTCAGCGTGATCTTTTGGCAAACTTCGGCTTAACGTGAGACTGGCCCAGCGACGTAAATTCGGAATCAAGGAAGCCGATTATAGCGTATCAGGTTGCGAACACCACCACGGGCGCAGCGCGGCCGGCCGACTAGCAGAAGGTGGCCGTGTCAAAGGGATGGACTCAGCGTGACGTAAAACTCCAGTTCGAACTAAAAAACTCTATCGTCTCGTTGTTGTGATGCTGCCTGCCCCGTGGCACATCGTGCAGCGTCATCGTGCCAAATTGACGAAGGACGTTGCGCATCATAGCCGAAGCCGGAATTACATACTTTTCAACGCCGGCCCGCTCCAGACAACCGCTGATCCACATATCGTCCATGTAAAACGCGCCCTTTGGAGCAACTGAATAATCCCACAAGGACGAATCGGAAAAACGTGGTTGAATCAGATAACTCCCACATCCAGTCATCACCGCGATACGCTGAGGACTCTGCAGATCGACACCAAGCACCATTTTACAATGACGCCAGTCCAAACTGCGCGGAATCGGTCCGCCGCGAAAACACAACGCTGCATCGGGTAGTTTCGCATGGTAGTGAAGATAAAGTTCGATCGAATCGCGCGGATAGACCCGATCATCGTCCACCACCATGATCAGCGTATCGCTCCGGCCGGCTGCGATCTCGTCTTGCAGAACCGCGATGAACTTTGTCGCCGGGCCCCAATCCGTTCCGCATCGGAGCAAGCGTAGCCGCGGTATCTTTAAGAGATAATCAGGAATGATGTATGCGCGGTTTTGGCGAACGGAAAATTCCGGAACCGCTAAAACAATTTCGTCCGGTGGCCGGGTCTGACTGAGAAGTGATTTGAGGGTCGGCCGAAGCCGTCCGATTCGATCGGGTAGAGTCGAAAGCGAGACAATAATTCGCTCTCGAGGAACGATCGACGTCGACAAGACCTGGCGAATAAATGCCAGTTGCTGCCGACGTTTTCGGCGAAAATAAAAAGAGTGATCGCCGACAAAGTCCGACACCGCCATCCAGATCCGTCTGAGCCAAATGAAAATCCACGTTGCCATCCGCGTGAAAATGTTGTCTTGCATAATCTAACTGGTTCTCATCTGCGCCGCCAGCCATCATCGGCCATAAGCCAGAGGCTTTGCGAACGGCACTGGATATAGAAGAGTGACGACTAATCGAATCAACCAAACTGGAAAATTCGTGCCACTTTCTGCTTCACCACTTCCCGCAATCGCTCCGTCTGGCCGGACGTTTTGCAAGAGTGCCTTGATCTTTGCCGCTTCCTTTGCGCTCTACTTCTTCACCCGCAGTCCCGGACTCGACGAATGGGATTCTGTCCAATTCGCCATGGGCGTGCGTTCCTTCGATATCTGGCATCACCACCCACACCCGCCTGGCTACCCGCTCTTTATTTTGTTTGGCTGGCTGGCCCAGCACCTTTTCGGAGTCGGCCCGATTCTGTCATTGCATTTCGCGTCCGCCGCCGGCGGGGCAGCTTTGGTTGCAGTTTGGTTTCTTATTGTCCGTGCCCAATTTACGGAGCGGCTGGGATGGTGGGTTTCAGTCTGCCTGGCATTGACACCGGCCATTTGGATGACTTCGACAAAAGTACTGACCGACGCGCCAGCCGCCGCATTTTTGAGCGCTGAGATTCTGACCGCAATTTATTACAGACAACGCCGAGATTTGGCGACACTTCTCGCCACTAGCTTGCTTGGCGCGATTGCAGTCGGCATTCGCCCCCAGCTAATTTTGACCGCGCTGATGGTTCTGGCTGCGGCATTGAAAAAGGATCAGATAAAAAGCTGGTTCGTTGCGCTGTCCAGTTTCATCGCTGCAGGTCTTCTCTGGCTGATCCCGACTTCGTACCTCCAGGCTCAGATTAATAAATCGGTCCCGGTCTGGCGCGTCTACTTCGATCTCGCTTATAGCCAATGGATTTGGCGGCTCGACAAACCGGCTACTTACCTTGGCGCCGGGGATTGGAGTCCAAAGTATCTCGCAACCCGTTTCGGCTATCACATTCCCGGCTGGTTTGGCCTGGGGCTTGGTTTTTTGGAATCGATACCTGTCCTGGTCATCGGGATCGGAATCGCCGCGTTTGGAATTCTTTCGTACCTGTTCTCCCGGCGTGAGACTGCCGACAGGCATTTTTGGCGATTTCACGCACCATGGTCGCTGGTTTACGTGGCAATCATCTTTGTCTGCCTGCCACCCGCTCCGCGATACTACTTGATAATTTTTCCCCTCCTTTTGGTTGCGTTACTTCGCGGATTCTTGCGGCAACGAGCTCCCTGGAACGTCGCTGCGATAATAGTGCCGGCATTTTTGATCTGGGTGGTGACGCCGCTCGCAATTGAAAATCATCGCGAGGAAGCGCCACCCGTCAGGCTGGTCGAATATTTGGAACGGCTTTATCCTCCCGCGATCCGTGGACGGGTCGTGCTCCTTCTCAAGCCAGCTATCCGCCATGCTCAATGGTACGCGCCTGAGTTCAATATCCCGGATCCGGTTCCACCGCCCGATGCCCTGCGCGAAATTACCAAAAATGCGGTCGCCATTTATACTGATGATTCAAGTATTCCATTGCCTAACGACTGGCATCGATTGCTGCTGGTTCGATTCAAACGGCCTCTGGTCGTCTATCAGAAGCATAATATTATCTCGTTGTTCCTGATTATTCGGGAGGATCAACCATGAAACGAATCTTTCTGACCGGCGCGAGCGCCGGCATTGGTCTCGCCACCGCTCGAATCTTGACCGCGCAGGGACATGAAGTTTGGGGAACTTCACGCGATCCAAAGCGAATTCCAGAAATGCCGCGACTGCATCCTGTCCAGCTTGATTTAACTGATCGCCTCTCCGTCGGAAAGTCCTTCAAATCCGCGCTGTCACAGGCCGGTCATTTTGATGTGGTCATAAATAATGCAGGCGGCGGACATTTTGGTCCGGCTGAATTTCTCAGCGACGAAATCATCATGAACCAGTTTCAAACTCTCCTTTTCAGCCATTTGCAATTGATGCGGCTGGCCCTGGAAGCAATGCGTCCGCGAAACGAGGGCCTCATTATCAATGTTACGTCCCTCGCCTCACGTCTCCCAGTCCCATTCATGGCTGCATATAATTCGGCCAAAGCGGCGATGGCCGCGTTCACGATGTCGATCCAACTCGAGCTTGGACCTTCCGGTATTCATGTTGTCGATCTTCAACCGGCTGATATCTGCACCGGCTTCAACAATACCGTAATTAAAACAACGGGCGACGATCCGGGTTATGAGAAGAAATTGGCGAAGACCTGGGAAACAACCGAGCGCAACATGCGCGATGCGCCGAAACCGGAATTGGTCGCGCGCCATATTCTGAAATTGATTGAAGGAAAGAACCCACCGCCGCGCATGGCCGTAGGCGACATGTTTCAGACAAAAATTGCGCCCCTCATTTTTCGATTTTTGCCGCAACGGCTTCGTATCTGGGGCTTGAAAAAATATTACGGCATATGACGCCCCGGCCGGAATCAGCATTATTGCCTCAGCAAAAACAGGTCAGCGAAGCGGTGATCTTGATGGCGGGATCAGGCTCGCGGTTGCGCGGCGCTGACAACACTTTCTTGAAGCCATTGGTTCAGATTCTCGGTCGCCCGCTGATTTCCTACACCGTCGATGCGTTGCTCAGAGCCGGAATCAAGAAAATCAATGCCGTGGTCGGATTTGAGGGCGAGCGTCTCAGCACCGCTGTCATGCGACTGATTCCATCGGGCATCGAGTTTTGTGCAATCAAAAATCCCGAGTGGCAAAAACTGAACGGAATTTCTCTCCTTGCGGCCAAGGATCGCGTTGCCGCACCATTCTTACTTACGATGAGCGATCATCTATTCGACGATGTCATTATCGATCTTCTGCTTAATTCACCAGATCGCGGCCTTCTAAACGTGGCGGTGGATCGAAAGCTCGATTCAATTTTCGATTTGGATGATGCGATGAAACTTCAAACACGCGAAGATCGCGTTGTTGCGATTGGAAAGAATTTGCGCGCCTACGATGCGATCGACACGGGACTATTCATTTGCCCATTAGAAATTTTTGAATACTTCGAACGTGCCAGACAACACGATGATTGCAGTCTCGCCGATGGCGTCCGATTGATGGCTGAGGAAAAGAGAGTACGCGCGGTCGATATTGGCGACGCCTGGTGGCAGGATGTCGATACTCCTGAGATGCTACAACGCGCCGAAGAAGTGGTACTCAAGCGAACGAAGTCGACTGTCCGCTAATTGCGGGCCAACTGCCGGCGCCAATTGTCGAATTGACTTGCGGAGCGCGCGCAGCCAAGTGTGCAAGTCACGTTACAGGATTTATGAGTGTAGAACTGCTCCCGCAAGTCGCTCAGGGTGTAGTCCATTAATGGCTTGGACCACACTGTTCGAGTCTGTGAGCACCAATTGACGTTGCCGAACTCGTCCACATAAAGATAGCGGCTGCCGGCACGACATTTAAATGGCGCGACCCCGTCATGGATCAGGCGTTTGCGGTAATTTGAAAATTCTCTCCAGCTTCTGGGAAGTTTGGCAACGATGTTTTCAAACGCCTTTATCTCTTCGGAATCGAGTTTGAGCTGGCCGTTGCGGTCGTGCACGAGAAGAACACGCGCGGTAAACCCGATTTTCTTTGCAAAATCTATTACTTCCTCCGCTTCTTGCGGAGGAGAGGCCCCGATGACAGCACTAACGATCACTTGGAAACGCGCGTATTTTCGCAGCAACTCCAGCCGCTTCTTCAGGTTATTTAGAACTTTTTGCGTCGTCTCGTTGCCGTGAACTCCGTCTATGGAAATCTGCATCTCCTGAAGTCCAGCTTCGTTCAATGCTTCGATCAGTTCGGGACGTAGGAAGAAACCATTTGAGATCATTCCGGTGCGAAAAAAACCAAGCTCGCGGCATTTCCGAATGAGGCGGGGAAGGTCCGGGTGCATCGTGGGTTCGCCGCCTGTCAAAGAAATACCAAACGTTCCAAGCTCTTTGAGTTTCAAAAGGCGCTTCTCCAACACGTCAGTGGCTACCGGATCGCTGGACTTGTCGTATTCGGAACAATAGCCGCATGATAAATTACAGCGGCGAATAACGACGATCTGTGCGAGGAACGGGCTGTAACCGAGGCGAGGAAGAACGCCTGGTGTCGAGCCGTTTACCGATGCGGAGAAGTTTTCGGTCAGGACTGAACCATTAGTTTTCATCACTCGAAAAAATCCTAGTAAAGGCCCATCGCAGGAGCGAATTCAATCGCCGGTTCGACCGGCGCTCGACTTGTTCCAGTAAGATCGTTCAATATCCGGTGTTCACAAGAAGATGGTTGATGAATGCATCATTCTAGCCGATGGCCCCGGAGCGTTAGTCAGGTTGTGCGGTATTTCGATCCTGGAGCGGCTCTTGCGGATCCTTCAGCGTTGCGGAATCAAACGGGCGACCATTTTATCGAGCAACGCTGATTTGATTGGTCGAGAAGTCTCGCGCCCGTCATGGGCTCGCGCGCAAATCGACGTAATGGTCCGCAACCGAGAGAGCGGGATAGTAACCATGGATCAGATCTTGAATGTCTGGCCAAAACCCGGACAAGCTCTTCTGGTCGTTCGGGGCGACACTATTTTCGACATCCGTTTATTGCGCCTTCTCTCGACCCAGAGTTTAAC
>DASPUI010000009.1:0-6593 GCA_035622995.1 Chthoniobacterales bacterium | reverse complement strand
AGATCAAGCGGCAATTTTCCGGTCGCGCGCTGAATCGCCGCCTGCACGTCCGTCGCCGCATCCGTGATGCTTTTGCTCAAAACGAATTGCAGCGTGAGCGAAGTGTTCCCCTGCGTGCTCGAGCTAGTGATGATGTCCAGCCCGGGGATTTGCAGAAATTGCTTTTCCAGTGGCGTCGCAATGTTGTTCGCCATCGTTACCGGGTCGGCGCCGGGATACTGACATGTGACTTGAATGATCGGGTAATCGACCGCCGGCAGATCGTTTACGGCGAGTTTATTGTAGGTCGCGACTCCGGCAACGATGACCGAAAGCGTCAACAACACTGTCATCACCGGCCGGCGAATGAACGGACCCGAAAATCCCGTTCCTTTAACAGAAACCAATTTTGGCGAAGCTGGCGTGCCGCCGTTTGCGGTCGATCTTAGACGATTCTGATCTTGCGATTCGCGTTCGCCGTTCCCCGAACCGTCCTGTTCGTCCGAAGGTTCCATCGGAAATTACATCGCGCTGTTATTAGGCACACCGTTCTGACCAGTCGATGAATTGGGCGTGTACGGTTTTGGATCGACTTTGGATCCAGGCGCCAGCGCCAGTTGCCCAGTTACAACAACCGTTTCATCGGGCTGCACACCGCTTTCGATAACGGTCATATCGCCGTCCTGGCGCTGCCCAGGCTTTACAGGACGAAGATCAACGGTGTTGTTTGACTTCATCACAAAAACGAACGGACCGCTTTGACTAATCTGGACCGCCTGCGCCGGAACCAGACGCGCGTCCTTGATCGTATCGAGAATGAAGCGAACGCGGACAAACTCCGACGGCCACAATGCGCGATCAGGATTTGGAGTAACGCCACGCGCCTTGACCGTACCGGAGCCCGGTTGAACCGCATTATCGATGAAATACAAATCACCTGTGCGCGGAGCCATCTTGGCGTCAGGCGACCACGTCTGCACTTTCACATTGGGGCCGCCGAGATATCTACGCACGAGCGCGAGATCCGTTTCCGCAACCGTGAAGTCGGTATAGATCGGGTCAAGGCCCTGAATCGTAACGAGCGAACCAGTCGTTGGACCAACTAAATTCCCAATGTCGACATTCCGTAAACCGATGCGACCGTTGATCGGAGACTTGATGTAGCAATAATCGAGATTGACCTGAGCAGCCTCCGTAGCCGCTAGCGATTTTTGCGCGTTCGCTACAGCGGTGTCGTAATCCTGCGGCGAAATCACATTTCGCGAGCGCAGATCGGCCTGACGCGTCAAAGTTACCTGATCCAGCGCCGCCTGCGCTTTTGCCTGGTCGAGTGCGGCTTGATAGGGCGCCGGGTCGATCGTGAAAAGCAGATCGCCCTTCTTTACATCAGCACCGTCTTGGAAATGGCGAACGAGGATCTTGCCGGCGATCTGGGCCTGCACCAGCACAGTCTCGTAGGCGGCGCAGGTGCCAATTTCGTCCAGATAAAGCGGGACGTCTTTGCTGATCACTTTTGCAACCAACACTGGGCGCACCGGCGACTGCGTTACCTTCGTTTCAACGCCGCGCTGCAGTGTTCGCGCGACTGCGAACGCGGCCAGGATAACGAATAGAAAAATTCCCCAGCGCGGAATTCGATGATGCTTTTTTCCGCCGGGAGCGCCTTTGACACGGTTCGTCTCCTTGACTTCCGTGGCGGCTCCATTGCCTGATTCTATTCGAGGTCCCATTTTAGTTCCGGCCATTCTTTCCAACCCGGGCTCGTGTCCCAGCGTGCCTCTCGTTTCCATTCCTCTTCTCCGCTTTTTTCCGAATGCGATCCAGCACTCGCATACACGTTCGGAGCTCGGTTGCTGAAATATCGTCCAGCAGTTCGTGACGAAGCTTGGAAGCCGCGGTGCTGATTTGTTCGATCACGCGCTGGGCGCGCGGCGCCAGGTGCACCGTCTTACAACGCCGATCGTGCGGCGCGCTTTTGCGCGAAACCCAGCGCTCGCCCTCGAGTCGGTGCAATAGCGCCGCGAGTGTCGGCTCTTCAATACCGAGGTGCGATGCGATCTCGGCCTGGGTCAATGGACCAGGCGCGACCGACAGGTGCATCAAGGTGCGCCACTTCGCCTGGCTCAAACCCATCGGCTTGAGACGTTCGTCCAGCTTCAACCGCCAGGCGCGAGCTGTGCCGTGCAATAGCGGACCAAACAAATCGACCCCGTTAGTCTTCACCGATCAAAAAATCGTTAGCTTGCTAAGTAATTCCAGACCAGGAGCACTGTCAATGCCAACCGGGCTATTCGATTTTTAGCAGGAGGATCGATTCCTTTCGGTAATCGCTGCTTCGCATAATCCGATGCGGCTGGCGCGGCGCCCAGCGATTGCTCTCAATCACTTCTTGCTCACGCTCAGGCCGCACCAGAAGAAATCGCGCTTCAGCCGGAACTTCATTCAGTTGGTCAGCGTAGATCAGTTTTCCCTTCAGATAAAAGAAGATCGGCTGATAATTTGGATCGAGCGCGTAGATCGGCTCGTCAAGCGGAACAGCATGATTGATTTGATCGGCAAATTGCTTGATCCCGAAACGGTTCCGCAGTTGCGGCACGATCGCCAGGGAGTAGATGCCGGTTCCTATCACAACGATAATTGCGATCGCGGCAACCATTCGCTTTCGCGCCTGCAACGAAAACGGTTTTCCGCCCAGCCAGCCTGGCAGAATAAAATCCGGCTGCGCCAATATCATCGCGAGTAACCAACAAGCAGGCAGTAAAGCCGGCATCGCGTAACGAGGCAGCGCTCCCGGAACAAGATTTACCAACACAAATGGGGCCGCTGCCCCCCACGCCAGCGCGCGCGCCAATTGCCTCCGATCGCTCTGAAACTCATCGAAGCGGATGAGCAGTAGAAAAATCGTCCACGGAAGAAAGTAGGCAAGCCCGCGTGGAATGTTAAAAATCCAGCTCGAAAATTTGAAATCGCTGCCGGTCAGCCGGCCGGAAAATTGATTCGTCCATTTGGTTGCAACCAACGTGCTGTTGGTCGCATGCGCGAATGGAATTGCCCAGGCCGCAAAAATTCCAAGCATTAATAGGATACCGGCAAGATGGGCCGGATGAAAGAGCAGACGCCAATTTCTGCTTTGCCAGGAGACACCAATAACAATGGCGTAGAAAAAAATGAGATGGAGCGGACCTTTGGCAAGCCAGCCGAGTCCGAGAAAAATCGAAGCCGGAACCCAAACAAACCAGATCGATCGATTCGACTTCCAAAAGCTGAGCCAGCAAATGATGGCCAGTGCCGTTAATGAAACGTAAACCGCTTCGATTTCAGCGAGCCGCCCTTTTTCGATCATGCCAGCATTCGTCAACCAGATGATGGCCGCGAAAGACGAGCCGAGCGGAGACAAAGTTGCGCGGGCGATTGTTACGAACGCGATCGCAACCAGCAAAACGCTAAGCGCGGACGGCAACCGCGCCGTCCATTCATTGCGCACTTCGGAAACTTTGAATGACGCCGCGATCAACCAGTTGATCAGCGGCGGTTTGCTAAAGTAGGCGTTGCCGCCGACCTCCGGAACCAGGTAGTCGCCGCTCTCTATCATCGAGATCGCCGGCAGAATCCGGCGCCCCTCTTCGCCCTTGATCGGCAGCGAACCGAGCCCGGGCAAATAAATTGCCGCCCAGAGTAACAGCACAACGATAAGAGCTTGCGGACGTGAGGTCATCAGTGGCGCAATGCTGATCTTCGCGTTCCTCCGCTCCAAATCAAACCATGCCGGGCGATTTGACGCATTGCAGTCAAAAGAGTAACCTTACCGTCGAGTCCGCGCTGATGGGAGTGGGAATTGACGTCCCACTCCTTTTGGTCTGCGGACTGGATGTTTTATGAACGCAGAGTTTATTGCCATGCTCGACTACCTGGAGCGGGAGCGCGGGATCAAACGCGAAATCCTGATCGAGGCGGTTTCCAACGCCCTGCTCTCCGCCTCAAAGAAGAGCGTCGGAGCCGCTCGCGATCTTCGGATCGACATCGACCCGAAATCTGGTGACATCCGTGCGCTGGCGAATCTGCTGGTTGTCGAGCAGGTCACAAATCCACAGGACGAGATTGATCTGGCGAAGGCGCGCAAAGTGAAACCGGATGCGAAGGTGGGCGACGCGATTGAAGTGGAAGTCACGCCCAAGAATTTCGGACGGATTGCCGCGCAAACCGCAAAGCAGGCAATGATGCAGCGGATCCGGCAGGTCGAAAAGGAAATGATTTATGAAGAATTTAAGGATCGCGCGGGCGAAATTGTCAGCGGCACAGTGCGACGGTTCGATCGCTCGGACGTAATTCTGGATCTCGGAAAATTCGAAGCGGTGATGCCGCAGCGTGAGCGAGTCGCGGTGGAAGATTACAATGTCGGCGATCGTCTGCGCGCTTATGTGGTAGCGGTGGAAAATGGGTTGCGCGGTCCGGAGATCATTGTCTCGCGCAGCCATCCGAATTTTGTTCGCCGCCTTTTCGAATTGGAGGTGAGCGAGATCGCTGACGGAACCGTTGAGATCCGCGGGATCGCGCGTGAAGCCGGTTATCGGACGAAGATTTCAGTTTCGAGCGCGAATGAAAAAGTCGATCCGGTGGGCGCGTGCGTCGGAATGCGTGGATCGCGAGTAAAAAATATTGTTCGCGAATTGAACAACGAGAAGGTGGACATCATTCGATGGAGCTCGGACCCGCGCGAGTACGTTCTGGAAGCGTTGAAGCCGGCCAAAATCAAAAACATGGTGTTCGATCCGGAAAAAAAGAGCGTCCAGATTTCGGTGGACGAAGATCAGCTTTCGCTGGCAATCGGGAAAAAAGGGCAAAATGCAAGATTGACCTCGCGTTTGACCGGCTGGGAAATCAATATCGACAAGGATACATCGGACAAAGACGTGGTTGAGCAGAAGGTGGCGCAGGCGGCGCAAACGCTGGCTGCGGCATTGCCGATTACAACGGAACAAGCAACAACCCTGGTGAAATCAGGATTTACCAATTTAGAAGGTTTAAATGCTGCGGATGTGCAGGATTTCGTCGATATTCTGGGCGTGGACGAAGCGAAGGCCCGTGAAATTCACGAGGCCATTCATCAACCGAGCGAACCGCAAAAAGCTGGCTCAGCTTAAAAGGCTTGAGCCATGAAGAGATTTTCAGAGGAACAGAAATGGCAACCAAGACAAAAGCGAAAGTGGCTGTGCGCAAACCTGCGGCCAAGCCCGCTGTTCCTCAGAAGCCTGCGGCCAAGAAGATAGCGTCAAAAAAATCGATCCCGGCCGTAAAACCGCGTGGCGTAGCAGCGCCTGCTAGAAAGCCTCCGGAGACAAAAGTTTCCGCGCCTCCACCGAAGCCACCGCCCCGCGCGGTCGCGAGCGTCTCATTGATTGACGAGAAGAAGCCGCAAAAGAAAGCGTCTGACGGGGAGATCCAAAAAAAGACCACCATCCTTCCGCCAATTTCGAAGCTTCGTGCCTCGCTTGAAGGGCCAGCAATCGCTCCGCCACCAAAAATTGAAAAACAAGCCGTTCCCGTCGAGCCCCAACCGGAGACGAAGGATCAAGCTCCGCCGGTTGAACCGGAACCGGCCGAGGAAGCAAAAAACGTCATTCACATCAAGCCTCCCATTATTGTGAAGCAACTGGCAACCGAGCTTGGTCTGAAGCCGCACCAACTGATCGCGGAGCTGATGGCGTTCAACATTTTCGCCAACGTCAATCAAACGATCGAGCCGGACATCGCGACCAAGATCGCGGAGAACCATGGTTTTGTTCTCGAAAAAGAGCGGCGCGAAAAAGGCGCCGGCGTGCACAAGGTCGAGCCAGTTGTCGTTCCTCCTCCTCTGCCGGTGATTGAGAAAAAGGAAGAACTCAAACCGCGCGGGCCGATCATCACTTTCATGGGTCACGTCGACCATGGGAAAACCTCATTGATGGACGCGATCCGAAAAACGCGCGTTGCCGCCGGCGAAGCAGGAGGAATCACTCAGCATATCGGCGCCTACACGGTTGAATACAAGGGACACAAAATTACGTTTATCGACACGCCTGGCCATGCCGCCTTCACCGAGATGCGCGCGCGAGGCGCGAACGTTACCGACATTGTGGTGCTCGTGGTCGCGGCGGATGACGGCGTGATGCCACAAACGATTGAAGCGATCAATCATGCGAAGGCTGCGTCGCACGTGAAAATCATGGTCGCAGCCAACAAAATCGATTTGCCGGGAGCGAACATCGACAAGGTCAAGAAACAGTTGCAGGACCATGGATTGACCTCCGAAGATTGGGGCGGCGATACAATCGTTTGCGAAGTCTCGGCCACACGCGGCACCGGAATCGATCATCTTCTCGAGATGATGGTGCTTCAGGCGGAATATATGGAATTGAAAGCGTCACCCACTGCGGTGCCGCGGGGGACGGTGATTGAAGCGCAAGTTGAGGCCGGGCGTGGACCAACCGCGACGGTGATTGTGCAAATGGGCACGCTGCGCGTTGGCGAACCGTTCATCTCCGGCAATTATTGGGGGAAAGTGAAATCGCTGATCGATGACCGGGGGAATCAGATCAAGGAGGCCGGACCATCGATGCCGGTGAAAGTTCTCGGGT
>DASPUI010000008.1:0-3336 GCA_035622995.1 Chthoniobacterales bacterium | reverse complement strand
GTCGATCTGATCGCCCATAACCTGACCGGCGCGAAATTTTACGTTCGCGGTACGGGCGCGTCGGACATCACGGTCGACGGCACGATTGATGAGCTTCTAGCAGATATCACGGGAGCCGGCGATTTGAAGGCGAAAGCGCTTCAGGTTAAAACGGCACAAATTTCAACCACCGGCGCAGCCGACGCAGTGGTGAACGTGACCGACGCCTTGCGCGTTTCAATCACCGGCGCAGGCGACGTCGATTATTACGGGAACCCGCCCACCATCGAAAAACACATTACCGGTGCAGGCTCAGTTCGCCATAAACAATAAAGATATGTCACTCGGACTTTTAATCTGGATCCTCATCCAAAACGCCATCGTCTCGTGATATTCGCGTGACAGGCTGTCGATCTCTGTTCGCCCAAAATCGAAAAAGGTGGTGCCGGCCGGTGATTGCGATTATTGGTGGCGCAAGTCCATTCATTTTATGAAAAACAGAATCGCCGTCCTGCTCACGTTTACGCTTATTACCTCGGTTGTCCTGGCCGCTACCGACACGCCGGAAACCAGGCGGAAGGAAGCGGAACGTTATCTTCAGGCCACGCCGCCAAAGGCGATGTTCGAAGATATGGCGGACAAAATGGCTGCGAATTTGCCAGCCGACCAGCGCGAGGCGTTCAAACAAATGATGACCAAACAGCTCGACATTGACGCCCTGACGAAAGCGATGCTGGATTCGATGGTGAAACATTTCACTACGGAGGAGCTCAAGGCATTGGCCGATTTTTACGGATCGCCGGTCGGGAAATCGGCGATGCAGAAGTTCGGCGCTTACATGGCGGAGGTGATGCCAACAATTCAGGCAGAAATCATGAAGGCGCAGGCCAAGGCGAGTCAATCGTTGCCCAGTCAATCGCCGCATTAGGGAGATCTGTCTGGCGGGTGTGTGGCCTGGCGTTGCAAAATGACTTGCAGCTGATACCCGCGCCGCTGCAAATAGCATTGGCATAGCAAGCGATCGCGGCCGCAGCCGGAGAACTTCTAGCGAATGCGCTGGCGTTACACAACCGTCGCTTGATTAGCAGGGCAAATTCCGGCAACACTCGGGCGTGACCCTTCTGCGCAAGGTTGCCGATTTTTTCGGTCTCAAGCGCAACCTCGTTATTTTGCTGATAGCGATTTTCGTGATTGGCGCGGGCGAAGAGCTTTGGATGCGGTTTGTTCCGAGATATCTGCAAGCGCTCGGGGCAAGCGTTTTCATGATCGGTCTGTTCGATGGATTGCGCACGCTGCTTGGCGCGATTTACGCCTATCCCGGCGGCATGGTGGTTGATCGCTGGGGACATCGGCGCGCGTTCCTCATTTTCAATCTGGTTTCAATCGCGGGTTACGCTCTGGTTTTACTCATTCCGCACTGGGGTGCAGTCATTGCCGGAATGTTCCTGTTTCTGTCGTGGACCTGCTTTTCGTTGCCGGCCACCTTATCGCTTGTCGGCGCATCGCTGGCAGCGAATCGCCAGTCGATGGGGGTGGGCGTTCAAATGGTAATCCGACGATTGCCGATCATGATTGCACCGATTTTTGGCGGAATATTGATCGACCGCTTCGGAATCATTCCCGGTGTTCGGATTGCGCTCTTAATTTCAATTCTGCTTTCGGGCGCAACCTTTCTTGTTCAATGGCGATGGCACGAAGAACCGAATGAAGGTCCGCCGCGCGAGCCCTGGAATTTTTCACGAAGCCTGGCGGCGTTCGATCGTCCGGTGCGCCGTTTGCTGCTAAGCGACATTCTCGTCCGATTTTGCGAGCGAATTCCGAATGCCTGGGTCGTTATTTTCGCGATGGACTACATCGGCGTAAATGGGCGCGAGTTCGGCTTGCTCACCACGGTGGAGATGCTGGCGGCGACGCTTTGCATCCTTCCAACCTCCTACTTTGCCGATCGCACCCGGCGGGAGCCGTTTGTCATCGCCACCTTTGTCATGTTCACACTTTTTCCGATCGTCCTGCTGGGAGCGCGAAGTTTTGCCGCTTTGTTCATCGCGTTTTTGATTCGTGGGTTGAAAGAATTCGGAGACACCTCGCGCAAAGCGCTAATTATCGAGCACTGCAACCTGCCTCAGGGAGGCCAAATGATTGGCGCTTATTATCTAGTGCGCGACTTGATCGTGAGCACGGGCGCAATTCTTGGCGCTTATCTTTGGAAGAATGGACCGCTGCTGAATTTTCTCGGCGCGACGGCGTTTGGCGTTGCCGGCACGATTTACTATGTAAAGGCCATGCGTGACGAACGACGGTCCTCGCTCGAGGAACTCAAGGAGGAGCTTCGGCTTCGCTCAAAATGATAAAAATCCGAATTGCAGCCGCGCTCTGTTTCCTGGCCGTAGCACTAGGTGCATCCGGCGCGCACGCGTTGCGGGCAACACTCGAAGTGCACGGGATGGTCGAGGTTTGGAAAACGGCGGTGCTTTATCACTTCATTCATGCAATCGCGATCCTCGTACTCGCGCTCTGGGCCAAGGCGAGTCCCGGTCCCTGGTGGTTGTTCTTTTCGGGCATTGTTTTGTTTAGCGGCAGCCTCTATGCGGTAGCGCTGACGAATCTTAATTCGTTGGGCGTCATCACACCGCTGGGCGGCGTTTGCTTTTTGGCTGGCTGGGCATGGTTGGTCTTTTCTCCGCCGGTGCCTCAACGCTGACTTCCAAACACCCGGCCCACCTGTGTATAGTCGGTGCGTGAACGTCGATTCCTTACGTACCGTTCCGTTGTTCGCGTCGCTCGATAGCGATGCGGCGATGCAGTTGAGTAATTTTTTGTCGGTGCACGATTATCGTCCTTTGACGGAGGTATTTCGAGCGGGCGACCCGGGTGATGCGATGTACCTGATCGATTCCGGCAAGGTGCGAATCAGCATCACCGATGCGGACGGACACGTTGTTACACTGGCCGATCTTGGTGCTGGCGATTTCTTCGGCGAGATGGCACTGCTCGACGGCCACGGCCGGTCCGCCCATGCGACTGCTACCGAGGATACTCGCCTGGCCCGGCTTACGCGGGAAGATTTTCTGACATTTTTAAAAAGCGATCCTCGGATCGCGCTCGAAATGCTGACTGCAATCACACGACGATTGCGCCGGACAGACGATCTTTTGCGGCACCGCGTGTCACGCAACGCAAACGAATTGGAAGCGGCCCAACTTACGGTGGCCGACCGCGCCGCCGACAGAATCGCAGAATTCGGCGGAAGCTGGAAATTCATAATCTTGTTCATTGCTTTCATCCTGGTGTGGATGGTCATCAATACGTGGCTTTTGGTTGCGCATGCTTTCGATGCGCCGCCGTACTTGTTACTTA
>DASPUI010000007.1:0-7581 GCA_035622995.1 Chthoniobacterales bacterium | reverse complement strand
TTTGCTGATCATTTTTATGATTACGACTCCGCTGCTTGAGAACAGCATGAGCCTGGTCATTCCCTCGAGCGGTGAAAAAAATCCACCGATCAACTCGTCCCAGGTCCAAACCATCTCGATTGATCGCAACGAATCGATTCGACTAAATAGTCAGATCGTCGATCTCGACTCGTTAGGGACGCAACTCGTCCAATTGAAGCGGAGCAATCCAGACCTCGCGGTTGTGATTCGGCCGGATCGCGAATTGCCGGTGCAAAAGCTGGTCACGTTGATGGACGCGCTGCAACGGTCCGGAATCACCAAGGTTGGAATCGCAACCAAGGCCGAAGGGAAATAGCGGATGCCAAAAAACGCGCGCTTCTGGCGCAACGTGACCGTCATCGGACTGGCCCACGTCGCGCTGATCGTCGGCTTGATTCGATGGAGCCGGGAGACGAAAGACACCGGCGCTCAAAACATTGTTTGGATGAACGGCGGCGGCGGAGATGGCGTTGCGAAGGAGAAAACGAGTCTGGCGTCGCCGAATCCGGTGAAAACACCGCCACCGCGCGTCGAATCAAAGATTGAATCGCCGCGAATTGAAGAACCGGATGAGGACCGGCCGGTCTTAACTTCGGCAAAAAGCGACATTGAATTGCCAACGTCAACGGCCAGTCCGGCGCGGACCGTCAAGCCCGCGCGCAAACTGTCCGCGACTCCGGCTCGGAGTCCGAAAGTAAAAGAAACGCCAAAACCGACGCCCCAGCCGAAACCAAAACCTTCACCGAAAAAGATGACTCTGGCGAAAGCATCTCCGAAACCATCCCTGAAGCCGACTGTTGAGGAGTCCGACGAAAACAAAGAGCCGGCCGACGCCGATTCGGAGAAAAAGAGAATCGCGAAGGAACTTTTAAAACAATCGAGCGGTGACGACTCGCCGAAGAAGGCGATCGCAGCCGAGGGTGCGAGTGGCAAAGGCACTTCAGCTGGCGCCAATGGTCATGCCGGCGGTGCTGGAGCCGAATCAGAATTCGGCTGGTATGGCAGCATGCTGCACGATCGTTTCTACAGCGAATGGGTGCAGCCGACTTCCGTTTCGTCATCCAGTGCAAAAAATTCGGTGCTGGTGAAAATTCGAATTGAGAAAGACGGACGCGTTTCAAATTTTGAAATCGTGCGGCCATCGGGCAACGAAGAGCTCGACGATTCGGTCAAGGCCGTTGCCAAACGCGTGACGCAGGTTGATTCTCTGCCGGCCGGGCTCGGAAACGGCGATCATTACGACGTAAAAATTAATTTCGAACTCAATTCCGATCAATGAGGCGCGCGATTTTTTGCCTGATTTTTGCGATTCCAATATCCGTGGTTGCGCAGGAGGCCCCCACAATCACGGTAAGCAAAGGCGATCGACTCAACCTGACCGTCTTGCACTGAGCCAAACTGGTCGCCCGACGGGAGGAAGATCTCTTTCAACGTGCGCGGCGGCGGCGGATTTGAAGTAGCAGTGGTCGATCCCGGTGGCGGCGCGGCGCGAGTGATCGGCACCGGGGAAAACCCAGTTTGGGGCGCGGATTCTCGTCATCTCCTCTTTACCGAAGGTGGAGATCTCTACCTGATCGACACCGTCAACGCGCGCCGCACCAAAATTCTGGACGGCCTCGGCCGAATCAGCGAGCCGAGCTGGTCGCGCTGAGCGACAAAGCTCGTTGATCGTCGTTGTTTTTTGCGTCACACTTGGATTGAGAAGATGTCCGATCGTCTGACCATCGATACGCTTGATGCCGAGCTCGCGCCCGGCGCCCGCAATGCAATTCGGGTTTGCCTTCGTCTTCAACCGGACGAGCGAATTACCATCATCACCGACGAGGCCACTCGCGAAATCGCAGCAGCGTTGCAGGCCGAAGTGGAAGAAATCGGGTCGGAACAGGCCATGTTTATCTTAGAGGAGTACGATTCGCGGCCACTCAAACACATGCCGAAACCCATTCTGGAAGATCTGGCCGAATCGCAGGTGTCGATTTTCTGCGCGCAATCGCAGCCGGGCGAACTCACGTCGCGCGCCGAAATGACCGACGTCGTGGATCAACACCGCATTCGCCACGCGCACATGGTCAATATCAACCGCCAGATCATGCTCGAAGGAATGCGAGCCGATTTTACCGAGGTCGATGCGTTGAGTCAGCGATTGATCGACCGGGCGCGCCAGGCCCGGCGGATCAAGTGCTGGACGCCTCATGGGACCGAGTTCGAAGGGGAGTTTTCGCGGAATCTCAAGTGGTTGAAGACGAGCGGGATCATTTCGCCCGACAAGTGGGGAAATCTTCCCGGTGGGGAAATTTTTACAGCGCCGGCAACCACTCATGGGATCTTCGTGGTCAACGGAGTTGTAGGCGACTACCTCTGCAGCAAGTATGGCGATCTTCGCTATACTCCGCTCACGATTGAAGTGCGCGACAATCGCATTGTGGATCTTTTCTGCGAAGACAAGGAGTTATTGGAAGAGTTTCGCGCCTACACCAGCACGGATGAAAACAGCGATCGAGTGGGAGAATTCGCGATCGGGACCAACACCGCTTGCGCTCACGTGATCGGCAACATTTTGCAGGACGAAAAGATTCCCGGCATTCACATTGCATTTGGTCATCCCTACGCCGAGCACACTGGCGCCGATTGGAAATCGAAGACACATATCGACTGCGTCGGGCGCGACTTTGACATCTGGTTCGACGGCGAGCAGGTCATGCGCCGCGGTAAGTTTCTGATTTGAACGCGATCGGAGCGATTATCGTCGCGAGTTTTGCGGTCTTTTGGGTCGGCGCCGGCGCGCACCAGTTTCCAGGCCGCTGGTTCGTCTCCGTCTTCGGATTGTCCTTTTTGATTTCTGCGGCAATTGTCCTTGCCGCGACGCGAATTCCGTTTGGAAGAAATAGCGCTGGCTTCGACGGCAAGCTTTACGGAATTTTCGTTACTCTCGAAGCTGTTGCGATTATTTGTGCAGTTGTTCTACTTAGGCGAGCTGGCAAAAAGGAGTTTGTCATCCCGGTGATTGCGCTGATTGTCGGCCTGCACTTTTTCGGAATGGTTCCGGCACTGCATTCAAATGAGTTTTGGTGGGTCGGCGGCGCGATGTGCGCCTTGTCGATTCTCACGATGTCGGTCCTACCCCGGAGAATTTGGGCACCGGTGACCGGAATTGGCTGTGCTCTGATTTTGTGGTTGTCGGCCATCCGTGCATTCTTCTGAGTGTGCACCCCCGCCTGCGCCAAAAATTCAATGCCGATTTCACGCCGGAAAAATACGCGGCGCTGGTGCGTTGCGTAAACGAAGCGACGAAATGGCCGTCCGATTTCCGGTTATCGGAAACACCGATTTTTTTGACGCGCGAGTTTGCGGATGAAGCGGTCTACGCTGCGAACGAGATCGCGGCCCAAACGCAGACGCCGGAATTTGCCAGGCATGCCCAAGCCGCCATTCCACCGGGCCTGGAGGTGCCCAATCAATCCAGACATCCCGAATTTCTAATCGTCGACCTCGCGGTTTGCATGGAAGGCGACCGCCTGGTACCACGGTTGATCGAGTTGCAAGCATTCCCAAGCTTGTTTGGATTTCAGTTTTTGCTGCTCGGTTGCATGCGGAAGGTTTTTCCCGCAATCCCGCGTGAGTGGACTTCATCATTCGGTGGAATCAAAGACGAGAGATATATCGAGATCCTGCGACGGACTATTCTGGGTCAAGCGAAGCCTGAAAACGTGATTCTGCTCGAGATCGAACCGGAAAAACAAAAAACGAGGATCGATTTCGCCGCAACTGAGGCTTTACTCGGAATCCGGCCGGTCTGTCTGACGAAAATCAAGAAGCGTGGGCGCGAATTATTTTATGATCGCGATGGAACTGAAACGCACATCGACCGGATTTATAACCGCGTGATTTTCGACGAACTCGCGCGGCGTCCGGACATGGATGTTTCATTTCGATTCCAGGAAGATCTCGACGTGACATGGATCGCACATCCGAATTGGTATTATCGGATCAGCAAGCATTCCTTGCCATTCATCAAGACCGACCACACTTCACCAGCGTTCTTTACGGATGAATTCCCGGCCAGGGAAGCGATTGAGAATTATGTCTTAAAGCCTCTCTATTCGTTCGCCGGGCTTGGGGTGGATATGGAACCGACGTTCGAGAAAGTGTGCGCGCTGAAAAACCCGCATGAATGGATTCTGCAAAAAAAAGTCGATTACGCTTCGTTTGTGCCGACCCCAGATGGACCGAAATCCAAGGCGGAATTGCGAATGATGTTTGTCTGGTCGGACAAAGGCGAACCGGTCCTGCTCAACAATCTCGTCCGGATGAGTCAGGGCAAAATGATGGGCGTAGATTTTAACAAGGACAAAACCTGGGTCGGATCAAGCATCGCACTGCATTCGAGCGAGTGAACACAACGCCGATGTCTAAATCGGTTTCGATCATCGTTCCGACTCGCAACGAGGTGGAAAACGTTCGGTCGTTGGTCGGGCAAATCATCGCGAGCGGCGCTCCATTTCGTGAAATCATTTTTGTCGATGCCGATTCGAATGACGGCACGCGTGATGCGATCGACTCGCTATCCAAGGAACATGCGGTTCGGCTGGTCGAACAGAATCCTGACGAGGCGGGGCTGGCGGCGGCGATTATGGCGGGCGCCCGGACTGCCAGCGGAGATTTGCTCTTGGTGATGGATGCGGACCTGAGCCATCCGCCTGAGCGAATCAATGATTTGCTCGCGCCGCTTCTGACCGGCGAAGCTGATATGGTAATCGGCAGCCGCTACGTGCGGGGAGGATCGACGCCGGGCTGGCCGATCTGGCGAAAAGTCCTTTCACGCGCGGGATCGGCGCTCGCTTATCCGCTGACCGGCGTGCGCGATTCGATGTGCGGATTCTTTGCCATCGAGCGGAAGAGGCTGCTGGAAATCTCGCCGCCTACAGTTGGATTCAAGATTGCATTCGAAACAATCGTCCGTGGGCGCCCAACTCTCCGGGTGAAAGAAATCCCGATCGCGTTTCATGACCGCGCGCGCGGGTATTCAAAAATGACGTTTGGAATTGCGCTCCGATTCTTGTTCCGCTGGCTCAGCGCCGTTTTCCGTCGCGTGTTTCGAGCGGCGTAGATGAACCTGCAGGGTAGCGGTTGGTTAGGCGACGCTAACCACATCCCCTACAATTTCTGCTTCATCATTTGAACCACTTCAGCCGACGTGCGGACCGGAACGATTTCGAAGTCCATTAAATCCTTCCAGTTGTCGATCCAGCGCTCGAGCAGCACGAATTCCTCTGTTTCCATTACTTGCCAGCAGGTTTTGAGATCATGGGCGACCCAGCTCGAGAGGTAGCCCAAGCCATCCGGCATCATTCGGCCTTTCTCGCGAAAACGTTGGTAAATCGCCGGCGCGTCTTTGAAACGCTCGATCACCATGTAAAGCATGAAGAACTCTACTTCGTCTTTGCGTAAAGAAGCGAATCGAGAATTTGTCCATCTTTGATCACGTGTTTGCGCAATCGTCCTTCGAGAACGAAGCCGGCTTTTTCCAGGATGCGCGCCGATGCCGGATTGCTCGAATAAGCTTGAGCCGCGACTCGATTTAGCGGGAATTTTTCAAAGCAGTAATCGACGAACGCTGGAACCACTTCGCTCATGATGCCATGTCCCCAAAACTCCTCGCCCAGCCAGTAACCGATTTCGGCAGTATGTCGATGGACATCTTGGCCTGGTTTGAAACCAATTCCGCCAGCCGCCAAGCCGCTGATTTCAATGCAATAAAATTTTTCGGTTTCGTTTTCCGCCATTGCCCGTTGCAAAAAATTCTTCGCGTCGTCGATCGTGTACGGATGAGGAAAACGATCGCGGACCATGAGCCAGATCCGGCGATTGTTGGCGTGCCTGGCCAGCGATTCGGCGTCAGTAGCGCGCCAATCGCGAATAGTGCAGCGCTCGAGCTTGAGCTCCACGGTTTATTTCAGTTCTTGGTTCGTTTCCGCGAATGCTTTGACCGCAAATTCCAGATCTTCGCGCGAATGCGCGGCGCTCACCTGGGTTCGAACGCGCGCTGTTCCGTGTGGAACGACTGGGTAGAAGAATCCGATCACGTAAACGCCTTTCTCCAGCACGCGGGCGGCAAACTTTTGCGACTTGGCAGCATCGCCGATCATGATCGGGACGATCGGGTGCACGCCCGGTTTGATCGTCAGGCCATTCTCAGTTAGGGCGGCCCGGAAATATTTGGTATTCTCTTCGAGCTTGTCGCGCAATTCAGTCGATGCGCTCAAAATTTCCAATGCTTTCAAGCAGGCAGCCACAATCGGCGGCGCGACCGTGTTTGAAAACAAGTACGGACGCGATCGTTGACGCAAAAGGTCGACAACAAGTTTACGTCCACTGGTAAATCCCCCGCTGGCGCCGCCGAGAGCTTTGCCGAGCGTGCCCGTGATGATGTCGATCCTGCCCATCACTCCGCGATATTCGTGAGTTCCCCGACCGGTCTTTCCCAAAAATCCAGTCGCATGCGCATCATCGATCATCGTGAGCGCATTGTACTTTTCGGCGAGATCAACAATCGCCGCGAGGTTCGCGATCGTTCCATCCATTGAAAAACAGCCGTCGGTGGCGATCAATTTGAAGCGCGCGCCGCTCGCTTCTTTCAATTTGGCTTCGAGATCGGTCATGTCGTCGTGCTTATAACGGAAGCGTTGCGCTTTGCAGAGGCGGATGCCATCGATGACCGAAGCATGATTCAATTCGTCGCTGACGACCGCGTCCTTTTCGGTCAGGAGCGTTTCGAACAAACCGCCATTGGCGTCGAAGGCGCTCGGATAAAGAATCGTGTCTTCCGTGGAGAGAAATTTCGTCAGCGCGGCTTCGAGCTGTTTGTGAATGTCTTGCGTGCCGCAAATAAAACGCACACTGGCCATGCCGAACCCGTGAGAATCGAGCGCCGCCTTGGCCGCTTTGATTAATTCCGGATGGTCGGCCAGCCCGAGATAATTGTTCGCGCACATGTTGAGCACGCGCTTTCCGTTTGCCACCGCAATGTGCGCATCCTGCGGCGTGGTGATAATTCGCTCGGTCTTGAAAAGGCCCTGCGACTTGATTTCATCGAGTGTCCGCGAAAGCTGCTTTTCGAATTCGGCAATCATAGAAAGACAAAAGTATCCAGAAATCGGCGGATTAGAAAAATGAATCTGAAAGGAACTTTGCCTGCTTTTCATGGTTCCAGATTTCCCGTAAAAACTATTTGCGCCCTTGTGAATAGGTGTTAATAACTTCCCGGCGATTCACCTTGACCCACGCTGAGCTACGTAGCCTTGCGTTCGCTGTTATCGCGGCGTTTGTCGCGATCATTCTCCTCGCGTCCTGTGAAACGACTACCAGCACGCACATGCTGCCGGCTTACGAGCCGCCGATTTCGAAGGGCGAATTTCAAAACGTACGGACGACTGCCTACACCCACACTGAGGCGGATCATCTTCCATACAGCAACCACAATGCGCTCGGCGGCGAACTGCACGCGGCCAGTCCTGCGATCCGTCGCGCCGAGTATGTGCCCCGTGCAATTTCTGTAGCCGA
>DASPUI010000006.1:0-18307 GCA_035622995.1 Chthoniobacterales bacterium | reverse complement strand
CGCCGCCGTTGCCGCGAAAGGGAAATGTTTTCATCAGCGTGAAGGACAGCGACAAAGAGTCCGTAATTCCGGTCGCCCGGGAATTTGTGAAGCTCGGTTTCGGGATTATCGCAACGAGCGGAACCGCTGCCGCGCTGAGCAAGGCAAAAATCAAAGTGACAAAGGTTTTCAAGATCCGCGGCGGCCGCCCAAACGTGCTCGACCGCGTCAAAAACGGCGACATCAATTTTATTATCAACACACCAAGCGGCAAAATCCCGCGGGAGGACGAAGTCGCAATTCGGAATGCTTCGCTGGCGAGGAAAATTCCGATCATGACTACCGTCCGGGCAGCGCAAGCGAGCGCGAATGGGATCCGGTCGTTGCAGAAAAGCAAATTGCGCGTTCGCAGTTTACAGGAATATCAGGCCGAGATGGCGTAGGCTGGTTGGAAATGGTGACGAAAAAAACAAAAATCGCACTGGTGCAAATGCGCTGCGGTCCGGACCCGGAGAAAAACTTCCGTCGCGCGATGCAATGGATTTGCGACGCAGTCAAAAAGGGCGCCCGAATCATATGTTTGCCCGAGCTTTTTCGCTCGCAGTACTTCTGCCAGACGGAAGACCACAAGAATTTTGAGCTGGCCGAAGAAATTCCGGGACCATCGACGACTGCACTCGGCGATCTGGCTAAAAAGCTCGGCATCGTCGTGATCGCATCTCTTTTCGAGAAGCGCAGCGCGGGCGTTTATCACAACACCGCTGCCGTTATCGACGGCAACGGGAAGTTGCTCGGCAAATATCGTAAGATGCACATTCCGGATGATCCGCTTTATCACGAGAAATTTTACTTCGCGCCAGGCGACCTCGGGTTCGCTGCGTGGAAAACACAGCACGGCAAACTTGGTGTCTGTGTTTGCTGGGATCAATGGTATCCGGAAGCCGCAAGATTAACTGCGCTGCGCGGGGCGGAGATTATTTTTTATCCCACGGCCATTGGCTGGCACCCGCGCGAGAAGAAAAAATTCGGCAAAGCTCAGCATTCAGCCTGGGAAACGATTCAGCGGAGCCACGCAATCGCGAATGGTTGTTACGTCGCGGTGGCGAACCGAGTTGGTCATGAAAAACCAGCTGGCGGCGACGGAATCCAATTTTGGGGACAAAGCTTTATCTGCGGTCCGGACGGCGAGATTCTCGCGAAAGGGAGTACCGATCGGGAAGAACTCGTTAGCGCGAACATCGATTGGAGCGAGGTCGATCGACACCGGACGCACTGGCCATTTTTGCGCGATCGGCGAGTGGACGCTTACGGTGGCCTCGAGCGAAGGCTCCTCGATTCGTAGTTTCATTTTTGGTCCAAGCGCCGTACGATTGGGTCATGAAAACAATTGTTATTTTGCTAGCATTATGTGCGGCCGTGATTTCGGCTCAGGCGCAAGACGTCACTGCTGCAACCGCCACTTTGGAGCCGAAATCAGGAAGCCAGGTTAAAGGCACGGTCAAATTCAGTAAAAGCGGCGATGAAGTGCAAGTGGTCGCCGATATTCGAAACCTGACCCCGGGCAAGCACGGCTTTCATATTCACGACAAAGGCGATTGTTCTGCGCCTGACGCGGCTTCGGCCGGCGGACATTTCAATCCGACGCATCAGCATCATGGCGGGCCGGACACGGCAGATCGTCACGCCGGTGACCTCGGAAATATCGAAGCAGATGCTTCTGGAAAGGCGCACCTCGATTGGAAAGGCAAACTCGACTTGAGCGGACCGAATTCGATTATCGGCAAATCAGTAGTCGTGCATGAAAAAGAGGATGACCTAAAAACCGATCCTTCTGGAAACTCCGGTGCACGCATTGCCTGCGGCGTGATTGAAGCGGCGAAGTAAATTTTTGCGCCTTGCCGAACAATTCCCCCCGGATGGCTATGCAATTGATGACGCTCAGCGATATTCGCCGGGCCGCGCAGAACGGCCCGGTTACGGCGCGCGCGCATGTCCAGGTCGAAACTGCGGCGCCGAAGCTCACGCGGGAGCAAAAGCCATACTGCGAGCTGGGTTTGGCCGACGCGTGCGATCGCATGACGTTGCCGGTTTGGAACGATCATCCCGCCTACAAGGCATGCAGTGCGCTCAAGTCCGGAGATTTCATCGAAATCACCGGTGAATTCGCCTCGTCTCAATATGGTCTTCGGGCCGACAAATGGACCAGCCGTCCGCTGACCGACGAGGAGAAAAACGCTTTGTTGCAGGGTCCGGCCGAGTTGAGAGCGAAACAGGCGGCGGATTTTGAATTCGTTAGGCAATCGGTTGCAGCGATTGCCGATCCTCGATTGCGTGCGCTCAGCGAAGCTTTTCTGGCCGAGTTTGGAGATCGCTTCCGTCGAACGGCGGCTGCCCGCAGTTATCATCACGCCCGGCGCGGCGGATTAGTTGAGCACACTGCGCAAATGATGCGGACTGCGCTCGCAATCGCTCCGTTATATCCTCAACTTAATGTCGATCTTCTGGTCGCCGGCATTTTATTTCATGACTGCGGCAAGCTCTGGGAAAATGCGCTGCCCGAAAATGGTTTTGTCATGGGTTACGACGAGCTCGGCGAACTGGTCGGGCACATTTCGATCGGCCTGGAATTAGTAAACTCTCTCTGGCGAAAACTGGCGACTGAAAATGCGGACACCTGGAAAAATCTGGTGCCCGCGTCCGAGGATGTGCGCTTCCATCTGCTTCATTTAATCGGGGCTCACCATGGCGAACATCAATTTGGATCTCCAGTGAGTCCGAAAACTCCTGAAGCGATGGCGCTGCATTACATCGACAATCTGGACGCGCGTCTGGAAATGTTTGCCGCCGGCTATATGACAGCGAAGCCTTTGGCCGATCGCATTTTTGATCGGGTCCGCCCGTTACCGGGCAATCTGGTCAAATCGCTCGAGAAGTTTTCGAAGTAATCCTTCGTCGAGCTTCGGCGAGATATTCTTCGTCAATTTCGAAGCCGATAAAATCCTTTACACCGCAGTTTCTTGCTGCGACCGCGGAATTTCCGATTCCAAGAAACGGATCGAGCATTGCCTTCACTCGCGAAACGCCATGAAGCTTGATGCACCATTCGGCCAGCTGGACTGGAAATGTCGCCGGATGCGGCCGCTCTTTCGCACGGCTTTGAATCGTTTCGTACGGAATGAACCAGGTGTTGCCGCGGCAACGCAGATCGCTTCCTCGTGTGTGGGACCATCTGGAAATATTGCTTTTGTCCTGATAGGGCACGCCAATCGCGAGGCGATCGATTTCGACACGGCCTGATTTTGTGAAATGAAAAATGTATTCGTGACAATCGTTCAGGAATCGCTTCGAGCTGATCGGTTTGAAATGACCATACGTTCGATCTTCAATTGCGATCGATTTGATCCAATGGATTGTATTTTGCAGAACGAAAAGCTCTCGAAATTCGAAAACGATCTCGTGCGGCAACATCGGATTGGAGGGCGCAGCGCCAATGTTCAGGAAAAAGGAACCGTTTGCCTTAAGAAGACGCTGAATTTGTGCGGCCCACTCGCCACACCAGGTTAAGTATGTTTGTCGGTCTTGCTGGTCCGAGAATTTTCCGTAACGGACGCCGAGGTTGTAAGGCGGCGAAGTGACAACAAGATCGACTTCCTCATTCGCCAGGGCCGCCATGCCGGCAACGCAATCTTGCAGCCGAAAATCGAACTTGGTCACGCCGTCAAAATTGGCGGAACTGACTCGATTCGTACAGCAAATTCGCGCCCGAACTGGACTGCCGAGAAATGGAAGTTACCTAGACAGCGTTGTCAGCTGGTGTTCGCGCGCGCGAAGAATTCATTTATTGTTTCGCTAATGTCAGATAAACCTTCCCGGCTGAAGATCGCCGATCGCGAGTTCGGCTCGCGTCTGCTGGTCGGCACCGGCAAGTTCGCGTCGAACGAGTTGATGCGCGATGCGCTGATGGCCAGCGGGGCGGAAATTGTGACGGTTGCGCTTCGTCGGGCCGATCTTTCCGGCACGCGCGATCCGTTTGCCAGCATTCTCGATTTTATCGATCCGAAGAGATTTCTTTTGCTTCCAAACACGAGCGGAGCACGAAATGCAGAAGAGGCTGTCCGGCTGGCCAGACTTGCGATCGCTGCCGGCTTGCCGAATTGGATCAAGCTGGAGATTCATCCGGACCCGCGCTATCTACTGCCGGACCCGGTGGAAACTCTCGCCGCCGCCGACATCCTGGTGAAAGAAGGATTTACCGTTTTGCCTTATATCAACGCCGACCCCGTCTTGGCGAAGCGGTTGCAAGACGTCGGCACGGCTACGGTTATGCCGCTCGGGTCGCCGATTGGCAGTAATCGCGGAATCGAAACGCGGCCACAAATCGAGATCATCATTGAGCAAGCGGTGGTTCCGGTCGTCGTTGACGCAGGACTGGGCGCGCCGAGCCAGGCAGCCGAAGCGATGGAAATGGGTGCGGATGCAGTTCTGGTGAACACAGCGATTGCAATTGCGTCCGATCCGGTTCGAATGGCAAAGGCCTTTCGCATGGCGATTGAAGCCGGCCGCGAAGGCTATGAAATTGGACTTGCCGAAAAATCAGCAACTGCCCACCCAACGAGTCCACTCACGGGATTTTTCTCAGACCGGAGATGAACTATTGCCCGCGGACGCCAGCGTCGTTGTAAAACTCGATTTGCCGGCCACCGACTCTCCGAACGACGCGCCATCCGTTTTGGGCCGCGAATTCGCGCAGTTCGCCGTCGCCCATCGTTCTCAGAACATGCAGCTCTGCCGGATGATTAATGAACACCTCCGACTTGGCAGCCAGTCTTGCGGAAATTTTTGCTCGGAGGCCTGATAAATCCGGGCGCATTTAATCTTATTGCCCGAACGACTGGCGCAGTCAATTTGATCGCGTAAATTTCACCGATGTTCTCGGAAACGATCGAATTGCGCGGACACATCATCGACTCGCTGACTTTGCCGAAAGTGCTGGACCAGATCGTGACGCGTGGAGCAACTTTTAACATCGTTGAATTTAAGATCGGCCAGAAACGAGTCGATCCCAGCTGCGCACGAATCGAAATTACCGCGCCGACGCAAGCCGCGCTCGATGAACTCATTCAGCGCTTACGCGAGCAAGGGGCGGAAGTCGTCAACCGCTCCGGCATTCATAAGAAATAATCGCCGATCATGCGCGAGCTGCTCCTTTGTCCGCCCGACTATTACGGGATCGAGTATGAAATCAATCCGTGGATGAGTCGCGCGCGAGGAGCCGAAGCGGCCGTGGCACAAACGCAATGGAAAAATTTGTACGCCACCCTTTCAAAACTCAATTGCAAGATTCATCTGGTAGTCCCGCAACCGAAACTGCCGGACATGGTTTTCACCGCCAACGCCGGACTGGCGATCGGACGAAAATTCATTCCCAGTAATTTTCGACACAAAGAGCGCGCGGGAGAAGCGCCACACTTCGCCCGTTGGATGGAGCAGCAGGGCTACGAAGTCGCCTGGTTGCCTAACGAATTGTATTTTGAAGGAGAAGGCGATGCGCTATTCGCGGGGGATGTGCTGTTTTGCGGTTATAAGTTTCGTTCCGACATCAACTCACATCGCGCGATCGCGGAAATGCTCGGCTGTCTCGTGATCTCGGTCGAGCTGGTCGATCCGCGTTTTTATCATCTCGATACCTGTTTTTGTCCGCTCCCGGGCGGAGACGCCATCTGGTTTCCTGCTGCCTTCGATGAGTATGGGCAACGCGCGATTTGCGAGCACGTCCGGGAGTTGATCGACGTTGCCGAGGAGGAGGCGAAGCATTTTTGCTGCAATGCGGTTGTGCTCGAACGCGATATCGTTTTGCCGGAAGGCGCGCCGAAACTAGTAAATGCCCTAACGAATCGCGGTTACTCCTGCCACCAATTGCCAATGAGTGAGTTCCTCAAGGCTGGCGGCGCGTGCAAATGTTTGACGATGTTCCTGCCGCAACGAGAAAGGCTATCCTAGTCGCTTCCGCGTTTTCGTTTCAACTCGCTTTCGATTTTTCCCAGCGGCAAACAATTCACCACGTTGCTCTTTGTCAGCCAGCCTTTGCGCGCGACTCCGATTCCGAACCATAAATCGTGCAAACGCTCGACGCGATGTGCGTCGGGATCGATCACACATTTGACCCCTTTTTCTTTTGCCAGCGGCCACCAGCGCCAATCGAGGTCGAGACGCTTGGGTGCGGCGTTCAATTCAACCCAGGTTCCAGTCGCCGCGGCGGCATCAAGAATGGCCGGAATGTTGATCTGATAGCCGTCACGCTGCAAAAGCAGGCGACCGGTCGGGTGCCCTAAAATTGTGACGTAGCGATTTTCCATCGCGCGAATGACGCGCCGCGTCATCTCTGTTTCGCTCAGATTGAAAACGGAATGGACTGAGGCTACGACGAAATCGAGCTCGGACAAAAGTTCGTCGGAAAAATCGAGCTTACCGTCGCGGAGAACATCGCATTCAACTCCGGCAAAGATTCGAAAGCCGTTGAATGTCTTGTTTAACTTGCGGATCGCTGCCACCTGAGCGCGCAATTTCGCTTCGTCGATTCCGTGTGCCTGAATTGAACTCTTGCTGTGGTCCGCGACGCCGAGATATTCCAGGCCAAGTTCCCGGGCAGCCACGGCCATTTCTTCGAGCGTGTTATGGCCGTCGCTCGCAACGGTGTGGCAGTGAAAGGTCCCTCGAAGATTTTCCTTCTCGATCAGGCGAGGCAGGTTCTGTTTTTCCGCGGCCTCAAATTCGCCGCAGTTTTCGCGCAACTCCGGCGGAATGTAATCGAGATCGACCGCGCGATAAAGATCGGCTTCCTCGCGGATACGCGGCACCTTTGCCGATCTCTTAATCGCCCGTCCGGCTTGGGCCTTCTTTTCCTTTGGATCGGGTGGCAGCGGAGCAAGACGATACTCATTCAAGGTCCAGCCGCGTTGCAGCGCCCGGCCGCGCATCTCGATATTGTGTTCCTTGCTTCCGGTAAAATAATTGAGGGCAAACGGGTATTCCGCTGAACTTACGACGCGCAGATCGCATTGAATTCCCGAGCGCAAGCGAACGCTCGTTTTGGTCGGCCCCCGGGCGATGATTGATTCGACCAATGGATGGGTCACGAAAAATTCCGCGATCGTTTCGGGCTTTTTCGTGGCAACGACCAGATCGATATCGCGCACAATCTCCCGCCTCCGTCGGTAACTGCCCGCCAGATCGACCTGTAATGCGTCGCCGTGCGCGGCCAGATCTTGCCGGAGTGACTCGGCTTCGTTCGCAATCCGTCCGAATTGAAAATAACCGGAATGTTTGGCGCGTTCGACAATCGCCTTGCAGATCTTTTCCTGTGTCGTTTCCCCGAATCCAGGGAGCTCCGCGACGCGACCGGCTTCGCATGCTTTTTGCAGTTGCTCAATCGAGCTAATCTTCAATTGCTCGTAAAGGGCCTTGATCTTCTTCGCCCCGAGGCCCGAGATCGAAAAGAGCTCGAGAATTCCGGCTGGAAATTCAGCGCGAAGCTCTTGGAAATATTTCAGTGAACCGGTGCCGGCGAGTTCCTTGATCTTGGCCGCGATCGCTTTTCCAATTCCAGGAATTTTCGCCAGCGCCTCTTCATCTTCCAGATTGGAAAGACTCCCGCCGAATGTTTCGAGCGAGCGGGCGGCATTTGCATACGCGCGGATCTTGAATGGATTTTCCTCCTTCAATTCGAGCAGGGTCGCAATTTGCTGCAAAACCTCCGCAATTTGCGTTCGGGTCATTGCTTCATAATTACCAAAGAATTTCACCCGGTCGAACGCTCCCCGGAAAGACTCGCTTATGCTAAGGTACCGGACGAGTGAGGAAAGCAGTCCTTCTTCTGTTACTTGCGATTCCCAGCGCACGGAGCGTTATCCTTTTCGACACTGGAGATCCAACAGCCAACACGACGGCACCAACTGGAGACCTGGCCAATAGTGGCTGGCAATATGAGGGAAATTGGCTGGGCCTGATCGGGACGCCCGTCGCGTCGAACTTCTTCATCGCAGCGGCTCATATTGGAGGAGCAGTCGGCGACATCTTTGTTTATCAGGGAGTGAGTTACACGACAGTGAAGTCGTTTAGCCAAACGGGAAGCGATTTGCTGATTTGGCAGGTGAACGGAATCTTCCCATCCTTCGCACCGCTCTACACCAAAGAGGACGAAGTTGGACAAGGCTTAATCGATTTCGGCCACGGGACGCAGCGAGGCAGCGAAATTTATCTCAACAGCACGCTCCGCGGCTGGGCCTGGGGCCCAGTGGATGGTGTCCAGCGCTGGGGCGAAAATAATGTCTTCAGCGTCGTTCCTTACAGCGGCCACGACTTGCTCTATTCGACTTTTGATCAGAGCGCCGGACCAAATGAATGTCATCTTTCAACTGGTGATTCCAGCGGCGGCATGTTCATTAACGATGGCGGCATTTGGAAGTTGGCCGGGATTAATTATGCCGTGGACGATCTCTACACCGGTCCGGATCCGAGTACCCATTTCGTGGCCGCAATCTTCGATGCCCGCGGTTACTACATGAGTGACGATGGGACGACGTTCACTCAAATAACCGGCGATAATCCAGTGCCGACTGGTTTCTACTGCAGCCGCATTTCTTCGGAGCTTGGCTGGATCGAAAGCGTAATCGACCCAACCGGCGATCCCGACCACGATGGCATGCCGAATCTTCTCGAATACGCGCTTCATTCGAATCCAATCGTTTCGGACGCGAGCAATCTTCCTCAGGTTGGCCGTGAAGATAACTTTCTGACGCTGACTTACACCCAGGTGACGACTGCGACCGATATTTCGTATGTTGTCGAGCGATCGAGTGATCTTGTTTCGTGGACAACGGCCAATGCGCAAACCGAGACGATCGGGACAAATGGAAACGTGGAAACGATTGAGGCAAAAGTCGATGTCACCGACACCAACGTTCTCTTCCTCCGCTTACGCGTGACTCGTTAATGCTGCCAGATTCTGTTAAATTGATCGAATGCCCGCGAGATGCCTGGCAGGGTTTAAAGCGACAAATCCCGGCCAGTCATAAAGTTGATTATCTCCGCGCGCTAATCTCGGCCGGTTTCAAACACCTCGACGCGGTCAGCTTTGTTTCCCCCAAAGCGGTGCCACAAATGGCGGATAGCGAAGAGGTGCTTGTGCAGCTCAAGTCGCCGGCGAACATCGAGATCATCGGCATTGTGGTGAACGAAAAAGGAGCCGAGCGCGCGATCGCGACCAACGCCGTCACCACGATTGGCTATCCCTGTTCGATTTCAGAAACTTTTCTGCGCAAAAATCAAAACCAATCGGGCCCCGAAAACTTGCGCGTGCTCGAGAGAATCAAAAAGCGCGCGGACAAATCAGAGATCGACATGGTCGCTTATATTTCCATGGCTTTCGGAAATCCGTACCAAGATCGGTGGAGCGAAGCCGATCTGGAGAATGCGATTGAGCGGATTATCGAGCTCGGGATTCGCTCCATTTCAATTGCCGACACGGTCGGACTGGCGACCGCCGATCTAATCGGCCAAATAATGGGAACCGTGATCGAAAATCACGGCGAAATCGAAATCGGGATTCACATGCATAGCAGGCCGGACGATACGGCAAAAAAAGTTCTGGCGGCTTACGATGCCGGCTGCCGCAGATTCGACTCGGCCATTGGCGGCCTGGGAGGCTGTCCTTTCGCGCAAGACTCGCTCGTTGGAAATATTCCGACTGAAAGCGTAGTGGAGGCGTTGCGCAGGCGCGGGGTAGAGACACCGGTTGGGCGCGCGTTTCAAAATGTCATTGCGATGAATACGCAAATCGAACGCGACTTTGGCTAGCGAGCTACATTCGGCCGCGCCGTTTGTAGAATTCGTAACGCTCGATAATTGAATCGATATAATTTCGGGTTGCTCGAAAATCAATGCGATTGAGAAAATCAGTTTTCGAAATCGCGCCGCCCTCATTTCCACCGGCCCACCGTTGAACGCGGCTCGCACCGGCGTTGTATTCAGCGAGCGCGAATGGCAGCGGGTCGGACTGATTTTCCCAATGATCGAGTGCCCGCCGCAAATACCAGGCGCCGGCTTCCAGATTTGTCCGCGGATCGAAAAGCCGATCTCCCTGAAAGTTGTTGATTTTGCGTTCGCGCGCCCATTCGTCGGCCGCCTTTTCACGCAATTGCATCAACCCACGCTCACCCGCAGTGCCATACTTTTTTGGATCGAAGCGGCTTTCCCGCCAAGTCACCGCCTTCAAGAGCATCGGATCGAGATGATATTCCGCTGCCACCGACACGATCAGTTTGTTATACTGTTGAAAGCGCGCGGGACTGATCCACTCATATAAAGTATAGAGCGGGTCACCGGAACGCACCGCCAAATAAGCCATTCCGGCCGCAAAAGCGACCAGGGCACAAAAGAAAAGTTTAAAAAGAAAACGACTCATTCGGTTGCGTGCTCATGCTCGTGATCTGTCCAAATTTCAATTAAATTGTCAGCGAACCTAATGTTGAAGCCACCGTTTATTCGCGTTTTGATCGATCGCGCG
This sequence comes from Chthoniobacterales bacterium, assembly GCA_035622995.1. Lineage (GTDB taxonomy): Bacteria > Verrucomicrobiota > Verrucomicrobiia > Chthoniobacterales > UBA10450 > DASPUI01. The sequence continues at coordinate 7,764 of DASPUI010000006.1, read as the reverse complement.
ATCCACCGCGAGCTCGATTATTCGGTGCCGGAAACCCTGGCCGGGCGAATTGGCGTCGGTTCCCGGGTGCGTGTCCCGTTTCGGGACAAATCCGCGCTCGCCACAGTGGTGGCGACATTGGAACAAAGTGAGGCCAAAGGGATTCGAGCGATTGAAGCCATCGTCGGTGACGCGCCGGCCATTAGTGCCGAGCTGCTCGAGTTGGCGCGATGGATGAGCGCTTATTATTGCTGCCCACTCGAAATCGTCATGCGCAGCCTGTTGCCACAAGTGATTCGGCGGGCTGAGATCGGCTGGAAAAAACAACTCGTCGTTCGAATCAAAGCGAAAATCAGCGACGGTGAGCTCGAGAAATTGCGAAAACGCGCGCCGCGTCAGGCTGAACTATTGGAGGCAGTGTTAAGGATCAAGGGACCGATTCCGGCGGCAGATCTTTTGCACCGAACGTCGCTCGATAATCAAACGCTGCGCGCTCTTGCCCGGCGCGGGCTGGTCGATCTTCGCGCGGAGGCGGTCGAACGCGATCCGCATGCAGACGAGCAATTTATCGCGACCAAAAATCTCAAATTGAACGCCGAACAAGCGCTCGCCCTCGCCAAAATTGAACAAGCGCTCGCCGCTCCTGAAAACTCGCGACCGATCCTGATCCATGGCGTAACCGGCAGCGGCAAAACGGAAATCTATTTGCAAGCAATCCGACAGGCGCTGACTCGCGGTCGCAGCGCGATCGTTCTGGTTCCGGAGATCTCACTCACGCCTCAAACGGTTGAACGGTTCAAAGGCCGGTTTGCGGAAGTGCCAGACGCGGTTGCGGTGTTGCACAGCCATTTATCCGAGGGCGAACGGCATGATGAATGGCACAAAATAAACTCCGGCCGGGCGCACATCGTGATTGGCGCGCGCAGCGCCGTTTTTGCACCGCTCAAGAATCTCGGGTTGATCATTGTGGATGAGGAGCATGAGACAACTTACAAGCAGGAGGAAGCGCCACGATATCACGCGCGCGACGTCGCCGTGGTGCGCGCCAAGATACAGAAGTGCGCGGTCGTACTTGGAAGCGCAACCCCATCACTCGAAAGCTATCACAACGCCGTCATCGGCAAGTATCAGCTCGCGACACTGACCCAGCGGGTGGACAACCGTCAAATGCCGCTCATCCGCGTCATCGATCTCCGCCAGGAGCGCCGCAGACAGAAAGCGTTATCGATCCTTTCCGAGAAATTATCGCAGGCGATTGTCGATCGGCTCGCCAAGCGCGAGCAAACAATTTTGTTTCTAAATCGGCGCGGTTTTTCCACTTCCCTGCTTTGCAGCAACTGCGGCGAAGTGCGCAATTGTCCCAATTGCAGCGTCGCACTTACATTTCACCGGCACGCCGCGCGTTTAAGTTGCCATCTGTGCGGACACACGGCGGCCGTGCCAAGAAAATGCCCCGCTTGCGGCAAAGACGCGCTGATTTATTCGGGGTTCGGAACGGAAAAAGTTGAATCGGCCGTCACCCAAATATTTCCCAAGGCGGTCGTTAGGCGAATGGATGCCGATTCAATGACGCGAAAGGAATCGTATCGCGAGACGTTGAAAGATTTTCGCACGGGTAAGATCGATATTCTGGTCGGCACCCAAATGATCGCGAAGGGTCTGCATTTTCCAAACGTGACTCTGGTTGGAATTATCAATGCCGACCTTGCCTTGCATTTGCCTGATTTCCGCGCGGGTGAACGAACCTTTCAGCTTCTCACCCAGGTGGCCGGGCGTGCCGGACGCGGTGAAACGCCAGGAGAAGTTTTCGTCCAGACCTACACGCCGTTTTCGCCTTCGATTCAGTTCGCGCGCCATCACGATTTTGCCGGTTATTTTGAACAGGAGCTCGAATTTCGCGAGCGATGTGCCTTCCCACCGTTCAGACATGCGGTCTTAATTACCGTCCGTTCAGCGCACGAAGGACGCGCGAAACTTTCGGCCGAGACTTTAGTGCGGCGGCTAAAGGAAAATCTCGGCTTAGAATTTAATCTGGGCGAGGCCAGCCCCGCGCCGCTGGAAAAACTGCAGGGACAGTTTCGGTTTCATATTTTGATCCGCGGTGAGGCGATTATGCGGCTGAGCCGGCTGGTGCGTGAAACGCTCGAGAAGTTGCCATTTCCCGAAGATGTTGCCGTGACGGTCGATGTCGATCCGTATCAATTGCTCTAAATTTTTGCGGACAGGCGCGGCTGCGCCTTTAGTTGAGAGTCAACGCTTCGCGACCAAGCCACTTCAACGCGTTTAGACAAGCCCCTGGTCCATCATCGCGTTGGCAACCTTGAGGAAGCCGGCAATGTTCGCGCCGTTCACGTAATTTCCCGGGGTGCCATACTTTTCGGCCGTGCGATAACAAACCGCGTGAATGTTGTTCATGATTTTGAACAGTCGCGCGTCCACTTCCTCGCGCGTCCATGAAATACGCATGCTGTTTTGCGCCATCTCCAGTCCGGAAGTGGCAACGCCTCCGGCATTCGCGGCTTTGCCTGGACCGAAAAGGATTTTGGCGTCGAGGAATTTGTTAATGCCTTCGATCGTGGTCGGCATATTCGCGCCTTCTGAGACGACATAAACTCCGTTGCGCAAAAGATTGTCTGCGTCTTTGCCATTGATCTCGTTCTGGGTCGCGCTCGGGAACGCGCACTGCGCTTTGTGATTCCAAAGCGGATTGTAATCGAGCTTCGGATCAACCTTGGTGAAGACCGCACCTTTGAATTTGTCGGCGTACTCCGAAATTCGTCCGCGCCGGACATTTTTCAGGTCCATCACAAAGCCGAGCTTCTCGCGCGTGATTCCCTCCTCGTCGTAGATGTAGCCGGTCGAATCTGAAAGCGTGACCGCCTTGGCGCCCAGCGTGATCAATTTCTCGACCGTGTATTGCGCGACGTTTCCGCTTCCCGAAACGAGCGCAACTTTCCCTTTCAAATCTTCTTTGCGCGTTTTCAACATTTCGTCTGCGAAATAAACCGCGCCATAACCAGTCGCTTCCGGCCGAATGACCGAGCCGCCCCAGGTCAGGCCTTTGCCGGTCATCACGCCGGTAAATTCGTTCTTCAGCTTTTTGTACATTCCAAACAAAAATCCGATCTCCCGTGCGCCCACACCGATGTCGCCGGCGGGCACGTCTGTCTCCGGTCCGATGTGCCGAAAGAGTTCGCACATGAACGCCTGACAAAAGCGCATCACTTCCTGGTCGCTCTTTCCCTTCGGATCGAAATCAGAGCCGCCTTTGCCGCCGCCCATCGGCAGGGTCGTCAGGGCATTTTTGAAAACCTGCTCGAACGCGAGGAATTTCAGAATCCCGAGATTAACGCTCGGATGGAACCGAAGCCCGCCTTTGTACGGGCCAATCGCGCTGTTCATCTGGATCCGGAACCCGCGGTTGACCTGGACCACGCCCGCGTCATCCTGCCACGGCACCCGGAACATGATCACTCGCTCCGGTTCGATAATCCGTTCAAGGATTTTGTTTTTCCGAAACTCTGGATGCCGGTCGAGCGCTAGCATCAGCGATTCGGTCACTTCCTGTACCGCCTGATGAAACTCAGGCTCGGACGGGTTCTTCGCTTTCACCCCGGCCATTAAATTCGAAACGTAATTTTCCACTGGTGGGCGCAACTTTGCCAGAAAACTGGCCGCTGGCAACCGCACAACGTTCCGGAAGTTTTCGTTACTGAAACTGCCGCTATTCCGCTACGCCAATGCCCATGAGCAGACCTTTCTCGAGCACCGATGGATTGATCGTGAGAAACAAAATGCGCCCGCTGACTTGGGCGATCACCGTTTCGAGCGTGTCTCCGAAAAGCGATCCGATTGTGCCGATTTCTTCCCCCATCTGCACCAGATCGCCCGCCTTAACTCGCGGATAAAACATCCCCGCGTTTTTCGCGTACAGCCACTCGAATCTCGTCAGCACCGCCGGTGCCGGCATCGGGGCGCTTGGGTCGAGCGCCGACATCTTCAAGTGCGTCATCACCCGTCGAACGCCATCCATCAGCAGCTCGACCGCTTTCTCCTGGAGTTGACCAACGCCGCCAGCCTCAGCCAGCACCGCCGGAATGCCACGTTCAGCTACAGCAGCATAACTCGATAAACCCTTGGCCGGTTGCACCGGTCTCGTGACTGTAAGCACGTACGGAAGACCGAACGCAATCGCGAGTTCCTTCGATTTCACATCAACGGCCTCGGCTCCGCCGCGACAAATACAGAATGGTACCAACGCCTCCGGGATATCGCCGCCGTGCAAATCGATATATGCATCCGCGTGGACGACGAATTCGTTGATCAGCGCGTGGGTCATCTGCTCCGAATAACTGCCATTCGGATCGCCCGGGAAAACGCGGTTCGGATTCACGTTGTCGACCGGACAAACGAACGGCGTCCGGTTCCGGAATGCCGGCAGACTCAATACCGGCATCAGAATAACCGTACCCGCGATCGCGGATGGATCGAGCATCTTACCTAAGCGAATCACGGCCTCGATTGCCGGATACTCGCCCCCGTGCACACCGGCATTGACGAGCAAAACCGGTCCCGGCTTCGCACCCGTGACTGAAATCACGGGCCGCGGTTCATCTTTCGCCAACGCCGCCCCTGGCAGTTTAATCAGGTGTCGTTCGGCTTTGCCGGGCGTCAGTTCGGCCAGAATCGGAATTTTCGGCGGATGCATTGGAATGAGACAGGATTTATACGGTTCTGCACGATTAAATCCAATTACCGGTCGGCCATCACAGAGAAAAGTTGCGAATAACGATCGCCCGGAAGTGCGCATTAGATTGGACCCGGCTGATTTTGGCCGGCAGGCCGACTTCCCGCACAACTCTTGCTAATTAAAAGGAATGGCTGCCAGAGACTTTTTTGCCTTTTGCCGGTCGCTCCAATTGCTGGAGTTAAAGGCACTAAATGAGCTATCCCGGGTACAACATTTTGAAGAGGGCGATATTGTTTTTCCCGCCGGCGATAATGGCGATGAACTTTTCATCGTCAATCGCGGACTGGTCGAGATCATGCCCGAGCCGTTTCTTCCCGGAATGGTTGCGACCGTGCTCTCGCGCGGGGATATTTTCGGCGAAACCGGAGCCCTTCTTCATCTTCCAAGGCGTCAGGTGGCTCGTGCTCGCGCTCCACTCAGTTTGCAATGCTTCCGGGGACAAGATTTTCAGGAACTCCTCCGCCGCGTTCCATCGTTCTTCATCTTCCTGTGCGAAAAGCTGGCTAACCACCTTTTCCAGGCAAGCGAGATGGAAAAATCCCAGGAGGGCAATCGCGAATTGACCGGCACCCTGGCCAATTTTGACCTCGTGACGATTTATCAAACCATCGTCCGATCAATGCAGACTGGTCTCCTGACCATCGCCGATGAAAACACCAAGACGGTTTGCGAGTTTTATTTCGATAAAGGGACCCCACGCTGGGGACGCTTTCAACACCTCAACGGCGAAGAAGCGTTCTGGCAGCTGTTCATCCAAGCCCGCCAAGGCTGGACGTTTTCTTTTTCCAAGAAAGCGCTGGTGTGTGCCGATTGGACCGACCAGAGTGCGATCAGCCGTCAACCCGATGAAATGCTGATTAAAGCGATCTACATGCGCGACGAATTTGAAGATCTGTGCAAGCGGATGGGTGAGGGCGCGGCCAGTTTGAAGCGCCAGACATTGAACTTCGTTTGGCCGAGGACCGATCTCGAGGAACTGCGGCCGCTGGCGGAAGAGATTTGGCAGATCGCCTACAGCCAGCCGATTTCATTGACCGATTTGTACGGACGTTGCGGTTTTTGCGGATTGACGGTCTATCGGGCGGTGGACGAAATGGTGCGTGCCGGAATTGTCGCGTTGCAAAACGCCGGCGAAGCCCCGAAGGCACTGGAAGTCGCGACCTGAAGTTTTTCGATAGCGCTTTGATTTCAGCCCGACTCGTTCGCAGAATTCTATGTCCCCGCGAGTAAAGTTTTCCGGTTTTTGATCCGGTGAATCGTGATCGTCTTCAAATCGTTCGGGCGGCGGCACATGGACCAGCGTCTTTTTCAACGTGTTCGTTTTCCGAATCGGAAAAAATAAGAAAAGTCTTGAACGCGTTCTAAAAAATCTGCTAAGCCCGCGGAAAATTGTGAAAAAAGTCCTCTGTCTTCGTCGGAAGCGTGGTACTCGGGATGCTGCTTTGAGCAGCGATTCGGGGGGAAGCGTTCTCTCAAGGCCAGGGAACAACAGCCAGTCAGTGCCGTCATGTATTTGCGATTACATCTTCCCTTTCTCTCGGCTATCGTCGCCGGAGTTCTGCTCAACCTCTCGAACTACGCCGATGCCCAGGCGCCTGCGGGTATCGGGATCATGTACCTGACAAATAGCGATGGAGTGGGAGACCCGATACATGATTGGTCCGACGATCCCTCACTGACAAATCCATTTGTGCAAGGCATAGCCTTGCGCACGGAATGGGGCCGGGTCGAACCGCATGAACACACTAATCCCAATGATTTCTACTGGGATTTTCTCGATCAAGGCGTGGCCCTGGCAGCCGCTCACGGGAAAAAAGTCTCCATTCTTGTAACGGCCGGGGTAACGACCCCTCAGTGGGTCTATGATGCCGGTTCGCCCTCTTTCTATGTAACGACCGAATACGGTTATTCATCAATAACAGATGGCGTTACTACTGCCGGGTCGACCACGGTAAGAAGTGCCGGCGATACCGCTGACTGGGACTCTTCTTATAGCATCGGGTTACTGATATCGGGGGGCAGCATACCGGCCGGAGCCACCATCGTCGCGGTTAATTCAAGCAGCAGTGTCACGATTTCTGCGCCTGCGACCCAGTCAGCCAGTGGAGTCGCGATCGTTACCGCACAGATTTTGCCGATGCCCCTGCCTTGGGACCCGGTTTTTCAGGCAAAATGGAGTGCGTTCGTCCAAACGTTTGCTGCACGCTATGGCAACGCCGCGAATCTTGCTTATGTGGTGATGGGCGGCCCGGGTCGGAGAGCGGAATCGTATTTCTGTTTCACGGCAGACAATATGAACTACTTCCTTAACACCCTCGGTGGATTACCGAACTGGGAACAGGGGGTGAGATGGATTATCGATCAATACGGAACTTACTTCCCGAATACGCCGTTCATTCTGGACATGGCGTCGCCAATTCCAACGCCTGACGGAACTGCTGCCTTGCAGGCAATGTGTGATTACGGGGTGGCGCAGTATCCGGGCAATCACTTCGGCGTGAAGTCGGATGGCCTTCTTTATCCCAGCGGCCCACCAAACGGATCAATCGGAGCAACGGAGGTGACGTTATTGTGTCCGACCTCCACCGTGGGGTACCAATTCTATTTGCCTCAGGCCGGAGCGATCGACCCGGTGACAGGACGATTGATGTTAGACCTGGGGCTGGCGAGGGCGATTGGTTTTGGCGCACACTTCGTCGAGGTCTACGCTGAAGACTGTGATGACCCCTTATCAGCTGCAGTGCTGACAGCGGACGGAGCCATTTTGACAACGACCCCCGGGGTTCCTAATGCTCCAAGCAACCTAGCGACCACCGCAACCTCTTCATCGACGATTAACCTTGGCTGGGTCGACAATGCTAACAATGAGATCGGGGAACGAATCGAACGCAGCGTTGGATCCAGCAACGCGTATGCTTTGCTCACGAACGTGGCAGCTAGTACCACTGCGTATACGGATACTGGTTTGATCGATGGGACCAAATACTATTATCGGCTTCGAGCCTTCAATACGGGAGGCTCTTCAACCTATTCTA
>DASPUI010000005.1:0-11171 GCA_035622995.1 Chthoniobacterales bacterium | reverse complement strand
GACACAAAAGGCGAGATTGAACTGGAGATCGGACACGTCTTGTTCGTCGATATTGTTGGCTATACCAAACTGCTGATAAACGAACAGCTTGAGCATCTCGAAAAGCTGCGCGAACTCGTCCGGGCCACCGAGACATTTCGTACAGCGCAATCCGAAGGTAAATTAATGCGCCTGCCTACTGGCGACGGCGGCGCGCTTGTTTTCAGGACCAATCCCGAGGCCCCGGTAAAATGTGCGATCGAGATTGCACGTGAATTGAAAAAGCATCCGGAGCTGCGCGTTCGGATGGGAATTCACAGCGGGCCGGTGAAAGACGTCACCGATCTAAGCGAGCAGGGAAACATTGCCGGCGCTGGCATTAATATCGCCCAACGGGTAATGGATTGCGGCGACGCCGGTCACATTTTGTTGTCGAAGCGCGTCGCCGACGATCTCGAGCAGTACGCGCGATGGCGGCCATTGCTACACGACCTCGGCTCCTGTGAAGTAAAACACGCCGTTTCGCTCGCGCTGTTCAACCTTTACTCGGACGAATTCGGAAATCCGGAGTGTCCGAAGCGGCTTGGCCGCGGCGGTAAAGTCGAAAGCCAGGCGGCCACTGCTTCTTCGCCAACTCCAAGAAAATCCATTGCAGTGTTACCGTTCAAAAATCTGAGTGAGGAGAAAGCGAACGTCTATTTTGCGGATGGCATCCAGGAAGAAATCCTGACGCGCTTGTCCCGCATTGGTGATCTCAAAGTGATCTCGCGCACCTCGACGCAGCAGTTCGAGAATCCGGCTGGACGCCTTCCCGAAATTGCGAAACAACTTGGCGTAGCCAACATTCTCGAAGGCAGTGTGCGGAAAGCCGGCGACAAAGTTCGTGTGCACGTCCAACTCATCGATGCGGAGAACGACGCGCACCTTTGGGCCGAGCGTTACGATCGGCAGCTCACGGACATCTTCGAAGTCGAGAGCGATATCGCTGCGAGCATTGCCGACGCTTTGCAGGCCAAGCTGACTGGAGCTGAACGCCGGGCTATTTGCGCTCAACCGACGACCAATGTCGAAGCGCATCAACTTTACCTTCAAGGCCGATATCATTGGCGGAATTTTCTAGCTCCAGGTTACGAACGCGTGCGCGAATATTTCGAGCAAGCGGTGGCGCTTGATCGATCCTATGCGCCGGCGTACGCAGGTTTGAGTCTTTATTACTCGTTCGCGGCTGCGAACGGGATTTTCCCACCCGATGCATGGCCGCCCGGAGAAGACAACATGCAAAAGGCCCTCGAGCTCGATTCGACACTGGGCGAAGCGCTCAATTCGCTCGCTGCGGTCAACATTTATTACAAACGCGATTGGACCGCAGCGCAGAAGGCGTTTAAGCGCGGCGCCGAATTGAATCCGAACTTTGCCGACATCAAGCATCATTATGGCGTCGTTCTGACCTTAATGGGCCGCAAGGCGGAAGCGCTCGAACAGATGCATCGCGCCATGGCACTCGATCCCTTCTTCCCGGGACTAAATCTTCACTACGGCAAGTCCCTCTTTTTCATGGGCGAGTACGATCTTGCAGTCGCACATTTTGCCAAGATGCTGGACAGGAATCCAAATTACGCCGCGGCGCACGAATACTTCGGCGACGTATGCGAACAAAAAGGAATGCAGCATGAAGCCATCACGCAGTGGACGGCTGCGCTTGCGTTAAGTGGGCGAAGTGAAGATGCGCGGGTGTTGGAACAAGTATTTGCGTCAGCTGGATTCGAGGCGGCGAAACGTACGCTCGCGTTGCGTGAATTAGAAGAACTGGATCGCAAACGCGCCCAAGGCGAATACGTTGCGGCCGCGCATCATGTTTTCGCCCATGTGCGGGCTGGAAATTTCGAAGAGGCTTTTGAATGGCTGCCCAAAATGGTCGCAGAGCCGAACTGGTTCGCACTGCAATTGCACGTGAATCCAATATTCGATCCGCTCCGGAAGGATTCACGCTTCGAGCAGGCCGCCAGCTCGTTGAAGCTTAAGTAGAAAGGCCGCCGCCTTAGACTTGGGCGACATATCAATCGCAGTTGGGGCGAACCGCTAACCGAACCGTTACCATGTGCGCAACGTGACGACCTTGCGAGGCGGGGTTGTCGATCTTATATTTAAATGACGCGCTTGGCGCGTAAAACCGGAGGATTTTATGCCATCAACGATTGCAGCTCGAAAAGGTGCTTCGGCGGCAGAGCAGGATTTCTTGCCACTCGAGGGAACGGACCACATCGAATTTTATGTGGGCAACGCCAAACAGGCCGCCCATTTTTATAAGTCGGTCTTCGGTTTCAAGAGCCTGGCTTACAGCGGACCTGAGACTGGTGTGCGGGATCGCGCGAGCTATGCGATTCGCCAGAACAAACTAACATTCGTTTTGACCACGCCAATCCGACCTGACAACGAAATTGCAAATCATGTTTCCAAGCATGGCGATGGGGTAAAAGTGATCGCGCTGAAAGTGAAAGACGCGACCTCGGCCTGGCGCGAAACGACCAAGCGCGGCGGCAAAAGTTATCTCGAGCCGAAGACGTTGAGCGACGAACACGGTAAAGTAGTGATGAGCGGCATTCACACCTACGGCGATACGGTGCATCTGTTCGTGGAGCGCGATGATTACACCGGAACGTTCATGCCGGGTTTCGTGAAATGGGAAACGGCCTTTGAACCTGACGACACCGGTTTGCAATATGTCGACCACTGCGTCGGCAATGTGGGTTGGAACCAGATGAATCCCTGGGTGAAATTTTACGAGGATGTGATGGGTTTCCGAAACATTCTCAGCTTCGACGACAAGGATATCTCGACCGAATATTCGGCGCTGATGAGCAAGGTAATGAGCAACGGCAACGGATTCGTCAAATTTCCGATCAACGAACCGGCCGAAGGAAAAAAGAAGTCGCAGGTGGAAGAGTACCTCGAATTTTACAACGGTGAAGGCGTGCAGCACATCGCGATCGCAACCAAAAACATCGTCGCGACGGTAGAAGAATTGCAGCGGCGCGGGCTCGAGTTCCTGAAAATCCCGACAACATATTACGACACATTGCCGCAACGTGTCGGCCACATCGACGAAGATCTCGAGCCGTTAGCGCGCCTGGGCATTCTGGTAGATCGCGACGACGAGGGTTATCTGCTTCAGATCTTCTCGAAACCGGTGGAAGACCGGCCAACGTTATTTTTTGAAATCATTCAACGCAAAGGCGCGAAGAGTTTCGGCAAAGGAAACTTCAAGGCGCTGTTCGAAGCGCTGGAAAAAGAGCAGGAACGCAGAGGCAATCTTTAACAGAAGGGAAGATCGATAATGCCGTATTACCAGAAACTTGGCGAGATGCCGCGGAAGCATCACATCTGGTTCCATCGCAATGGCGCGGGGCCGGGTTACAAAAACGAAGGGATTTACTACGAGCATGTATTCACGACCCAGGGGTTCGATGAAGCGTTCTCAATCTGCTATCACCTGCGCCCGCCCACGCGTGTGCGCAACGTCAAGCTGCTCAAGTGCGAGGAGCTGAAAAAAGTTACCGATAGTCCATTGCGACATCACCATCTCAAAACCGCCAACATTCCGCGAAAGGGTGACCTCTACACCGGCCGCGTTCCAATTTTGTTCAATCAGGACGTGGTCGCTTATCGCTCGCGTCCGGCAAAGGCGTACGACCAGTTCGAGCTTTATCGCAATGGCGGGGCCGACGAGATCATTTTCGTATTCAAGGGTGGCGGCACACTCGAATCGGTTTTCGGCAAGCAGCGTTATCGCGCCGAGGACTACATCGTGATTCCACGCGGCATTACCTACAAACTCGTTCCCGATAAAGTCGAAGATGAAGACTATCTCATTCTCGAATCGGTCGGGCCGGTGCGCATCCCGCAGCGTTATTTGAATCACGAAGGCCAGATCAAGATGGGCGCGCCGTACTCCGAGCGCGACTTGCACGGTCCGACCGAAACTAACGCAATCGACAAGGAGGGCGACACCGACATTCTCGTGAAGGACGGCCCGCGCTGGACCCAAGTCACGATGGCGCACCATCCGTTCGATGTGGTCGGCTGGGACGGTTACCTCTATCCGTTCACCTTCAACGCGCAGGACTTCGAGCCGATCACCGGCACGGTGCATCAACCGCCGCCGATTCATCAAACCTTCGAGATCCGCGGTTATGTCGTATGCACCTTCGCGCCGCGCCTGCTCGACACTCATCCTGAAGCCGTAAAGATCCCGTGGGTCCACGACAACGTCGAAGCCGACGAAGTTTTATTCTACGTGCGCGGGAATTTCGGCTCGCGTCGCGGGATTGAGCCGGCGTCGATCACTTTGCACCCGCGCGGTATTCCGCACGGGCCGCATCCGGGAACGATTATGGCGAGCAGGAACGCGCTTCGCACCGAAGAGCTGGCGGTCATGTTCGACACCCAACACACGCTTGAACTGACCGAACAGGCGGTTGCGCTCGATGACGAAAAATATCCGGAAAGCTGGCTCGATTAATCTCTTGCGTACTCAAAATCCGGTTCTTGATAATGGCGAGCGACTGACGCGTGATTCGAATCGCCTCGACCGCGAACAGCTCGAGATTCTGGAGAAATCATTTCGCCAGTTGCTTGAGGCGATTGGCGAGGACCCGTCGCGCGAGGGTTTGGTTAAAACGCCCGACCGTGCCGCGCGCGCGTTTGAATTTTTGACCCAGGGCTATCGGCAAAGCGTGGCGGAGATTATCAACGACGCGATCTTCGCATCCGACGCGAGCGAAATTATTCTCGTCAAAGACATCGAGCTTTATTCGATGTGCGAACATCATCTGCTGCCGTTCATTGGACGCGCGCACGTGGCCTATATTCCGAATGGCAAAGTGATCGGTCTTTCGAAGGTCGCGCGGATTGTGGACGTCTTCGCGCGGCGTTTGCAGATCCAGGAAAATCTGACCAGTCAAATCGCCGAATCGCTGATGAATTGTCTGGAACCGTCCGGCGTGGCGGTTGTGGTTGAAGCGAAACATCTTTGCATGATGATGCGTGGCGTGGAGAAGCAGAACTCGGTTATGAAAACCTCTTGCCTGCTGGGGTGCTTCAAGGACGATGCGCGCACGCGATCAGAATTCCTCGCGCTGCTAAAGGAGTAGACGGGTCGAGCTTTCCGCGCTCGAGCTTTTAGAATCGCTCGCCGACCTGCCGATCCGCCTTGCGCGATCCGTCGTAGCGCTGTTTGATTTCTCATGCTCCTAACGGTCAGTAAACGGCTCGAGTTCTCGGCTTCGCGCCGATTGTTCGTCCCGAGTTGGAGCGAAAGCGAAAATATCGCGGCGTTCGGCTCCGAATCGACGTCTCGTTACGGAACGGGGCGTAATTACGTCGCCTATTTTATTTTCACAGGTCGCGTTGACCCTGTCACGGGCATGCTAATCAACATCAGCGAAATAAAAAAACGTGCCGCCGAAATCGTTGATGAACGGTTCGACCACAAATTTCTAAATGACGATAATCCGGCGTTTCGCGATACGCCTCCGACAGCAGCCCGCATCGCGCAGCAACTCTTTAGCGACATCGCTCCGCGCTTTTCCGATGTTGACGCCAAACTGGCTGCCTGTCACCTGATCGAATCGCTCGACCGGAGCGCGACATTTTATTCGGATGGCGCGTGCGAAGAAAATTACTGGTTCGGATTTTCGGCTGCTCGCCAAACGAGGTCGCCACAACTGACGGCTATTGAGAATGAGCGTTTGTTTGGAGTCGCTGTTTCAATTCATGGTCATAACTACCGCGCGCGACTTACCTTTCGCGAAGACAAGTCGGAAAAACCGCTTGTTTATTATCGAGACATCGACGCGTGCGTTAGATCGCTGCGACAGGAATTCGATCACCGCCATCTCAACGAGATCGAAGGTCTTAAAGATTTGCCAATCACGACCGAGAGCCTCGCCAAATATATTCGCAGCCGGGCCGTCTCCTCTCTGCCGATTCATCGTGTTCGACTTCATGAGCGAGCGGATTTTTTTTCCGAAGCCTGGCCGACCAACGAAATCCTTTTTGGAATGCAAATGCAGTTTAGCGCGGCCCACCGTCTGCACGTCGGCTCCTTTTCTGACGAAAAGAATACGGCACTTTTCGGAAAGTGCGATAATCCGCGTGGGCACGGCCATCTCTATCTGGTCGAAGCGACAATTGGCGGCAGCTATGACGAGCGGAGCGGAACGCTTTACGACTTCACCGCTTTTGAGAATGCCCTGACCCAATCGCTCGAACCCTGGAACAATCGGCATCTCGACCTTGAAACTAACGACTTTCGAAAGATTCCGTCCACCGGCGAGAATATCGTGCGTGCGCTCTGGCCGAAGGTCGATCAAAGGGTAAATCATCAACTAGCGCGTTTGAGGTTATGGGAAACGGCGAACAACCGGTTTGCCTTGCGGCGGACGTAGTGGCGGGCCGATTTTTGAAGGGACGCGCTGGGTCGCGTCCTTTACATTTGGAGATGGTGGCACTTGTCTCTTCAGACAGACAAAGATGAAACGAATTCTAATAACAGGAGCGAGCCGCGGAATTGGATCCGCAATCGCCGAAAAACTTGCCGCGGCGGACATCGAGCTTTTGCTGCATGGCCGTGACACCGTCGCGCTGGACAAGGTTTGCAAATCAGTCGGGTCGCGCTGCGCCAGGATGACGAAACTTGTTCACGACCTGGCCACGACACGAGGCGTGGCCGATTTGATCGCCCAGGTTGGCAGTGCGCCATTGAATGTGCTGGTCAATAACGCGGGCGTAGCAATCGTGAAACCGTTTTGCGAAATTACCGAAATTGAATGGCAGCAACCACTGGGTGTAAATGTGACCGCGCCATTTCTCTTAACCCAGCAATTTGCGCATCAAATGCCGCCAGGATCGAGCATCGTGAACATCTTGTCGGTCGCGGCCAAATCGGGGTTTGCCGGCTGGAGCGCTTACTGCATGAGCAAATTTGCCCTCGAAGGTTTTTCACAATCGATCCGCGAAGAGCTGCGCGATCACAGAATTCGCGTAATCAATATCTACCCGGCTGCGACCGATACCGAAATCTGGAATAACGTCGAAGGAGAATGGCCGCGATACAAAATGATCTCACCCGAACAAGTGGCCGAAGCGGTCGCGTTCGCGATTGCGCAACCGGACGAAGTTTTGGTTGAAAATATCACGCTCGGAAACACGAGCGGGAATTTGTAGGTTCGTTCGTGGCAATGATCTCTGGTAACGACATCACGGTTAACGTGATCGCGTCGATTATCGCTTCCGCAATCTTGTTCGCCGGCGGTTTTGTCTGGGGAAAATATAAGGAACGACGAAGAAAATTCGGACGGAACCTGGACGAGTACGATTTTTATCCATTCACGGTCACACGCGAGAACTTTGGCGAGTTCAATTTGAACAATTTCCGTCTTGGGATGCATTATTTTCTCAAGAACGAGGACCAGACTGCGGCGCGTCAGCTGATTTTTATCGGCGAACAAAATAATGTGCGCGAGAAACTCGAACCGTCGGAGCAGAAGGTTTATCACCAACTATTCGAGAAATACGGCGGAAAAAGTATTGCCGACGATACCCACGAGTTTCTCGAGAACTACGAAAGAATCGTTCGCCTGATCGGCAAATCATTTCCCAACACCGGCGTCGAGATTTTGCTTCACAATCTGGCCGATCCGGCGCATTCGCTGATCACGCTGGAAAACAATGTGACCGGCCGGCACCTTCGCGACGGAACAACCAACCTTTTGATCGATTTGAAGCGCCGTCAGCTTCAAAACGAGGACAAGCTGAATTACGAGCTGAACATCGGTGCGCGGAAATTCAAATGCACGACCATTCCGATCAAACGCAAAGACTACGGAATCGTTGGCGCGGTCTGCATCAACATCGACGCGAATTATATTACCGACGACGTCTTAAAGGACCAAACGCGCATTGAAACCTGGTTCCGAAATTTTCTTCGGACCGACATGCAACTCGACGAGAATATTTTGAGCAAGGACGAGTACGCGAAGGCGCTCAAAGGAAAACGCCACTTCAAGGACGAGACGGTCTAACCTGTTGCCGGTCGTTCGCGTCAAGGCGCCCGGGGTTCAAGGCAACAGTGAGATGCCGTTATTTTGGCGAGGCGTGCAGTGCGGCCTGGTATTCCGGCTTCTGATGATATTCCACCAGACGAAATCCCCAGCTGATCAGTGTCGAAAGATCCTTGGTCTTTGCTTTCTTGTCGTTCAGGAATTTTTCGATCCGTGATTTTAACTCAGATTGCTGATTGGTTGTGTCCAGGATTTCGAAGATTTCCATCGACAACAGCCAATCTTCCGGATGTTCGGCCTGCTGCGTTTCCCAGATCTCGCCCAACCGTTCGTAGCCTTTTTTGCTCTCACGAATCTTGCGCACTTGCGCGTAGAGATTCTCGAGTTTTTTCCGCTTCGCATCCGACGGAACCTTGATCGTGCGCTCCTTTGGCACGAGCGCGACCTCGTTGTAAGCATCTTTGTCGGCGGCGCCGTTAAACACCGAAACGATCCGATCGCCAATTGCCATGTCGTACGTTCCCCAGCTCGGGTCGAACAAAACACGGTCGCCGTATTTCACCGTGCAGTTGGAAAATGTCATGACCACTTCTTTGCCTTCGCACAAAACCGACTTGTCGAGCGTTCCTTCAACGGTAATACCGCTTTCAAATTCCAGCCTGGTTTTCTTGCCGGCTTTGATTTCGGTTGGTTTCCAATTCCCAATCGGCGAGCCAAATCCTTCCCTGTGATAATCGCGGCCGTGACCTTCGATTTGCTTGTCTTTGTAGGCGAGCGCGCACGGGCCTTTGGCGTGGAGATAGATGGGCGTCCGAGGTGCGAGCCGCACCGGCTTTGGACCGGCATTATTGCCTCGATCGACGATCACTTCGTCGAACACCCCGGTTACCTGGAGACCGGATGAATATTCGCAGGTCGCGATGTTGTTGCACTCGATCGCCTTGTGAATTCCATCGAGCCCGCCAACCTGATACGCCATTTTCATTGCGAATTCTTCCAACACGTCTTTCAAGTGCTGAAAGTCGCGGCAGACAAAGAGCTGCGGCTGTTTGGTCGTGATATCGAATGGCTGATTCATTGCAGCGAGCGAATAGGGGATCTTCTTAACGTTCGCCTCGAGACACGAAACCGATTCGCCAATCGACGAAAGCAGGCCGGCACCGTAGATCTTCGGATTTTCCAGCGTTCCGATGAGGCCGTACTCGACTGTCCACCAGTGCAATCGCGAAAGGAGCGCCATCTCGGACGGTTCGCCCAGATTTTTTTGGCGATATTCGACCAGCCTTGTCGCTTCCTCGATTTCCCTGGCGTCGCTGTTCGGTTGCTCTTTCAAGATCGATAAATGGCGGATTGCTTCGTAGAGCTCAAAATCTTTGCGCGATTGCATCGCTTTTGCGCCGACCTCGCCAAAGCGCTGGAGGTAATTCGAGTATTCGCGATCGACGATAATCGGCGCGTGTCCGGCCGCCTCGTGAACGATATCCGGCGCCGGCGTGTATTCGATGTGATGGATCTGCCGCATGTCGCATGCGATGACGAGAACCTTGTAGGCCTGGAACTCCATGAACGCCGCAGGGGGAATAAATCCGTCCACGGCGACCGCCCCCCAATCAATCCTGGCGAGAATGTCGTTCATTTCCTCGATCCGTGGGATCCGCTCGAAAGAAATGCCGGTATCGAGCAATCCCTGGAAATAAACTTTGTGCGCGTATTCCCGCAGGAAGAAAATATTCTGGCGCATGATAAATCGCCAGACCGCGTGATCGACCGGAGTGTAATCGTTGTAACGCTGATCGACCGCAAATTGTAAAAGATGCTTTGGCAACGACTGCACTGCCCGATTCGTCAGGCTGAAAGATTGGATGCTCATGCGCTCCTTTCGTTAACTCACGCGTTGGCCGCAAGAATATTGTAGCGTCATGCGTGCCGTCCGCAAATTTTGTGGAGGGCTGCGCTAAAAAATAATCACGGTATTGCCGACGCTGACCAAATCCTTCACCCGGATCGCGTCCCAGTTTGCTAACCGAACGCAGCCATGACTGGCCGCGCGGCCGATCGTTTCCGGATTGTTGGTTCCGTGAAGGCCGATGCCCGGCCGATTCAAGCCCATCCAGCAAACGCCAACCAGGTTGTTAGGCCCGGGCGGCAAGTTGAAATACTGATCGGTCCGAACGCCGTAGTTGAGCATTCCTTCGTCATATCGAAACCAGGGGTAGGTCGAAATCGCAACGATATGCCAGGTCCCAACCGGAGCCGGAAGCGATTTTGAACCGGGCGTAACCGGAAAAACGCACACCAGCTGATCGTTTTCGAAGACCTCAAGCAAGCGCTCCTTGGTGTCGACCCAAATTTTGCGCGACTTGAACTGGGATTTCTCTTTTAAGTCCGCCTCTTTGATTGTTTCGATCTCGAAAGGCAGGACATTGGGCACCTTGAGCTGATCGCCTGGCTTCAAACGATCGAAATTAACGCCTGGATTCAACTTCTTGATGTAGTCCTCAGCGGAATGGAAACGCTCGGCCACAAACTCCAGCAGCGAGGTATATGGCAGAAATTTCAGCTTGGCCTGTTCCGCGTGCCCACTCGGTAACTCGCCTACGAAAGCAAAGTCGTCGCCCTTGATAGTGTAATTCGTAAATGCCACCGGCACCTGATCGAGCAGCCATTGATCGACCGCGCCAGTCTCGCGCATTCCGTGGGCGTGCTTGTAGGACACGAGTGCCTTGCGGAAAAATTCACCCATCTTTCCGTCGATTTTTCCCGGACCGAAATCATTGTTATCGAGAAAGATTTGCAATCGGGTCGAGGTTTCTTCGTCGTAGTTGGGCAACGCAACGGCCACCTGCGGTGTTGATTTCGGCGCGGGCTGGAGGTCCTCCTTCGGCGAATCATTCCCTGCCGGCGTGCGAAGCGGCACGGCCCGAACTGGCTCTTGTTTTGGACTTGCCGCCCAAACGACGGTGCAAAAGAGCGAAGCTCCGGTTAGAGTCGTTGCCAGTCGCCATTTCATCGGCGAAAGCTATCCGCGTGAAGAGTTGATCCTGCAACTACTCAAAGCATTTTTTAATGACCGGACGAAAAAAGAAACGCGCCCGGCATCCTACATTCGGTCGCATTTCAAATTCATTCTCT
>DASPUI010000004.1:0-11046 GCA_035622995.1 Chthoniobacterales bacterium | reverse complement strand
GCGCCTGCAAGGAAAATCGGGTTGAGGCCTGGATCAATGCGCACTGTCACGTTTCCCGCACAGGAAAAGAACAGATTTGTTCGGAGCAGCTTTCCTTTCGTCTCGAAGGTCCATGCGCGAATCTGCTCGCCAGCATCGTTTTTTCTCATCTCGATTCCGACCTCCCGTTTTATCTTTGGTGGCAGGGCGACTTGCACGATCCGATGGATCCTCAGCTCTGGGCCTGGGTCGATCGTTTTATCTACGACAGCAGTGGATGGAAGAACTTCGGCCCGCAAATGCGATTGGTTGAGACCGCGCAAGAGGAAGCTCGGCAACGCATTGTCCTGTGTGATCTGAATTGGACGCGCCTGGATAAAATCCGGGTCGCGATTGCACAATTTTTCGATCATCCGGCATCGCATCATCATTTTGCCGAAATGGAGAATGTCACGATTCAGTTCGCGCCCGGATTTAAGTCAACCGCCCTCCTGTTAGTTGGCTGGCTCGGTGCGCAGTTGCATTGGAGAATCAACGAGCCGGCGCGCAACGGGAGCTGCCGATTTCTCGATTCGAACAACCGTAAGATTGACATCGAGCTGCACGAAGCGACTGGAGCACCGATCGGGAAGATCGTTCTTCGGTCACGTGAAATTGAGTTTGTCGTGTCTCCTGCAAAATGCGGCGATCTTCTCGAAGTCTGGCGCTGCGGACAAAACGAGAAGCCTCTTCCCCAAATGATGCCCGCACAGAGCAACGACTCGGTCAGTCTGTTGAGCCAGGAGTTGATGCGCGGCGGACCGCACCGCGTTTACTTGCACGCGGTCAGTTGCGTCAGATCTCTGTTGTAGGCGCAAAAGAGCCCAGTTCGCATGACTTGTGCTGTACAACGATCATGCCCCATCGCCTTACAAGTTTGATCGCATCGCTCTTGCTGATCGGTTTCTGTTTCACCGGCTGCTCCTATATGACGGCCCAGGGACGCCGTGAAATGGCGTATCGTCATTATGTCGACAAACATATCAGACAACGCCAGAAGCAGATGGCGAAAGCCCAAAAAGCGGCCAATCGGAGGGCGAAACAGCACCTCCAGCCCGAGATTCCAAGCGAGCCAATAGTCAATGCAGGAACGGAGCCCCAAACCACCGAGCCGATCACAGTCTCTTCTTTTAATCCAGTCGAAACGACGACCGAGCCGCCACCTTAATCGGCGGCGCGTTTCACCGGAATCGGCTTCCCGTTGTCGCCCATCGCGACATACGTGAAAACGCCGTGCGTGACTTTCACCTGCTCGCCCGTTTTGTAGCGAGTGGCCCAAACCTCAACTGGAATGCGCATGGATGTGCGCCCGATTTTTTCAACGCGGCCATAGCACGCCACGCGGTCGCCGACCCGAACCGGTTGCAGAAACGACATTGCCTCCATCGCAACCGTGACCACGCGCGCCTTCGCGGTCTTCGCAGCGAGAATACTGCTGCCCAAATCCATTTGCGACATCAACCAGCCGCCAAAAATGTCGCCGCTCGGATTCGTGTCGCGCGGCATGGCGATTGTTTGAATCACCAGCTCGCCCTGCGGTTGAGCAAGATCGGCCATTTCCGCGCAGGATAACTTCACAAAATTAACATGCAATCGCCGTAGCTGAAAAAACGATAGCGCTCCCGAATGGCTTCACGGTAGGCGCGCAGAACGAACTCGCGGCCAGCAAACGCGCTCACCAATATGAGCAAGGTGGATTTCGGCAGATGAAAATTGGTGAGCAAAAGATCGACGCAGCGAAATTCGTACGGCGGATAAATAAAAATGTCGGTGGTTCCGGTTTGCGCGACCAACTTTCCATTCTCACGTTGCGCTGCCGCAAGCACGCGCACCACGGTTGTTCCGACGGCAACCACCCGTCGCGCCTCGTTAATCTTCTCCGCCGCTTCGGATGAGATCGAAAACCGCTCCGGATGCATCCGGTGTTCCAGAATATTTTCGGAGTGGACCGGCCGAAAAGTCCCGACACCAACGTGCAGCGTCACAAATGTGTGCGGAATCTCGGCCAAGATCTCTTCCGTAAAATGAAGACCAGCTGTCGGGGCCGCGAGCGCGCCAGTCGAATGGGCGAAAACGGTTTGATAACGCGTTTCGTCTTCGGCATCGCTTCCACGGCCGAGATAAGGCGGTAATGGCATGAGGCCGGTCGCGTGAAAATCAAGATCTTCGCTGGCAGAAACAACCCGCTCACCGTCCGGCAAGACTTCGTCCACCCGCAGGATCGCCTGATCAATCTTCGCCGTCGCGTCGATTCGCATTTTGCGTCCGGGCTTGACCAGGCACTTCCAGCGCGCGACCCCGAGTTTTTCCAGAAACAGAAATTCAACCGCGCCATCATCGGAAAATCGACGCGCTGGCAGGACCCGCGTATCGTTAAGCACCACCAAATCGCCGGACCGCAGGAAATGCTTCAGCTCGCAAAATTGGCAATGCTCGATCGTTTGCGACTCGCGATGCAAAATCATCATTCGCGAATCTCCGCGCCGGGCTGTTGGCCGTTTGGCAATCAAGTCCTCCGGCAGCGGATAATCGTAATCGCTTAATCGCGAACTCATCTTCACATCATCAACTCCGAAGACTCTCGCGAGTCAAAAAGATTTGCCGTGCTGCGCAAAACCTCAGATCATCGCAGCGATGCAGGAGCCGGTTCTCGATTTTGTCATCAATGCCCTGCAGAAAATTCGGGAATCGAGCGATCGCCGGCCACGCGTCTCGCGTTCTGCCCTCGATCAACTGCAATTTGCCTCAGGCAACGCGGCCCTGCTCGCGACCGTAAACAACCGCGTCCGAGCGTGCACAAAATGTCAACATCTCGCGTGTTCGCGCACGCAGACGGTCTTCGGCGTCGGCAATCCGGAGGCAGAACTCATGTTTGTAGGCGAAGCGCCAGGCGCCGATGAGGACGCGCAAGGCGAGCCATTCGTCGGCAAGGCCGGGCAGCTGCTGACAAAAATCATTCGGGCAATGGGCTTCTCCCGCGAAGATGTTTACATCGCCAATATTTTGAAATGCCGGCCCGACATGCCGAAAGGCTTGTTCGGAAACCGCGCGCCGACTCCGGCCGAAATGCAAACCTGCCGTCCGTTTTTGCTCGAACAGATTGAGATTATTCAACCAAGAGTGCTGGTCGCGCTCGGGGCGGTCGCGGTCGAAGGCTTGTTAGGCTCACGCGGAACGATGCGCGACCTGCGCGGCCGATGGAATTCATTCAACGGCACGCCTTTGATGATCACATATCATCCGGCCTATCTACTGCGGAATCAGTCGCCGTCCGAGAAACGCAAAGTCTGGGAAGACATGCTGCAGGTGCTGGAGCGTCTCGACAAATCAATCAGCGAGAAACAGCGGAACTATTTTCTCTAAAAGTTCGCGCTGTTCGCGCTGGTTCACTCCAATGCGGCTGTAAACATTTTGGTGAGCGTCTCGCGAGAAGCCAGCGTGCCGGCCACTCGCCAAAGCATGGACCGAACTTCGCGGCGCGGGGTTTTAATATTGCGATGCAACTCCGTTCTCGGGCCTGCCGCTCGCATCAGGGCCAGCGTTCGAGCGCCGATTAGCGCCGGCAACGCGGTCGCGCCCCGCACTCGACGATTGCGAATCGCATGAACGTAATTCATCCCCGCGGTCAATCCGTGCTGGGCTTCATCACGCCATTTTTCGAGGATGAACTCGAACCGCGATGGCTCCGCCAAAATGTGCGCCGGTTCGAGACCGATCTCCTTCAATTCCTGCAACGGAAAATAGCAGCGGCCAGCATGCAGGTCGGAATGCGCATCGCGTAAAATGTTGATTAATTGCAAGCCGTTTCCGTAGCGTTTGCCCAAATCGGACATCTCTCCCTCGGGCAGGTCCGCGAAATTGTGCACGTGTCGAAAACAGAGCCGCGTCCAGAACTCGCCCACGCAACCGGCAACAAGATAAGTGTATTCGTGTAGTTCGAGATCGGTCGCGAGTGCGTGCGGTTCAGTCGCGTCCGCGAAACGCGCGACGTCGAGGGCCTGGCCCTGTGTGATTTTGCCAAGCACTGTTCGAATATCATCGCGGTCGGCCGGATCCATCCGCTGCATTTCGCCGATGCAGCTGGGTAACTCTTCGATCAGCCTTTGTTCGGCGCGATTGGTCTGTAAAGGCGCGAACGTTCCGACCAGATTGTCCAGTGCATCTGGCGAAATGTCGCCCAGAATGACCGAAGCTAAATCGGACAGCATCTCGGTCCGCGCCTCCGAAACAACTTGTGGTGTATCCGCCACTGTATCGGTCGCCCTCGCCAAAAGATAGGCCAGGCCCACGGGACGGCGAAGTCGTGCCGGCAATAGACGGATGGAAAGATAAATGGATCGAGAGACATTGCGCAGAATCGATCCGTGCAAAGAGCGCATTTTGCTCACAGATTTAGCCTAACGAATCGCTAGCGCCCGACATTTTTTAATTGAATGCGATTCGTCATGCAGTTACCAAGGCCAATTTCAGCTGCGTATTGCAAGTAATCAGCCAATCGCCCGGTCGGCGGAAACTTCGCTTCGGCGCGCCATTCGTCGAGCCGTTTCAAAGCCACCGCGTCGAGGGCGACCGGGTCTTTGCTGGCGTACAAGGTAGCATGATGCACGGAGTAGTTTGGCTGCGATTGCGGGCCGCCGGCGTAAACCGCGACCAGACCATCCATCAGATTTAAGACGACTTTTTTTCCAACCAGCGGATTGCTGTAAATCTCCGCGATACTGTCGATGCCGAAGCCTGACCCTTGGGCGAACCGCCGCCAGTTGTCGATGTTCGGGATGGTTACATTGTAGAGGCAACCGGCCAACCCATTCGTCCCGCTGTTACTCATCACCGGCACATTGATGATTTTCGTGACTTCGCTGGAAATAATCCGCGAAAAGTGGCTCGCACCGCTCGTGTTTTCCTGGTCGGAAAGCAAATCCTTTCCTTTGTCCGCCTTGTATTCGAGATCGCCCCAAATCAGCTTGCCCAGCAGGGGCGCGGTAAAAATTGCCTTCGGATCATAACCGTCACGCGGCGCGATCGATTTCAACTGATAATCGGCCGCGTCGGTTTTGTATCCGGCTTCTTTCGCGCCGGCGATCGAACGATCCCAAACAATGATACTATCGCGCGAATGTCCGGCCGCCATCAACCCATCGACAATCGCCTTCACCACATCGCGATGAGTTGTAAAAAGCTCCCCACCTTCAGCCGAAATTTTAATTCCGATCTTGTCGTTAGGCGCGACTAACGACGACCAGGCCGTCGAAATATCGGATTGACCGGTAACTGCGAGAACCAATCGATCGACCATCGCGTGAACGACGCGCGGATTCGTTTCATAATCCTGGACCGCGTCCGGATTATGAATGGTATAAACAACCGAAAATGCCGTCGAAGATGATGGTGCCTGACCGATCGCGGGGGCGATGGCGCAGAAGAAAACAAGAGCTACGTTTCGGAGCTTTGTCATGTCGGGCGATAACGACGTGAGAGTTTATGAGGAAGCGCGTGATTCACAACTCAACACGGCTATCGGACGTGATCCGGCATGTTTACGTTCACGTTCCGTTTTGTGCGCGGATTTGTCCGTACTGCGCGTTTTACAAGGAGCTGCTTGATCGATCCCAAACGGACCGCTTTTGCGAGGCGATCCTGCTTGAGATAGATCGCCAGCAAAAAGATCGAATGGTAAAGCCTTCTACCATTTACTTCGGCGGCGGAACTCCGACCGCTTTGAGCATTTCGCGATTGAGATTTCTACTCGGCGGCTTTCGAAATCGCCTGGAGCTTTCCGGGCTAATCGAATGGACATTCGAAGCGAATCCCGGGAGCGTTTCGCGACGAAAAGCCGAAACGCTGCGAGAGCTGGGCGTTAACCGAATAAGCCTTGGCGTTCAATCGTGGGACAACAGTCTGCTGAAGCTTCTCGGCCGCGAACATGATTCAAAACAAGCTGCCGAATCGTTTCGTATCCTGCGTTCGGCCGGATTTTCAAATATCAATGTCGATTTGATGTTCGCTTTGCCGGGTCAGACGCCAACGCAATGGCAAACCACGCTCGAGAAAACGATCGCATTGGAACCAGAGCATATTTCGACCTACTGCCTCACCTACGAGGAAGACACTGATTTCTTTCTTCGTCACGCGCGCGGCGAATTTCGGTCCGATCATGATGTCGAGGCTGAGTTTTTCCAAATGACGATGTCGATTTTGGAAGGTGCCGGCTACGAGCACTACGAGATTTCAAATTACGCCCGCGCCGGATTCGCGTCTGTTCACAATCGCGCCTACTGGGCCGGCGCCGATTATCTCGGTATCGGCCCGAGCGCGTTTTCAACGATCGCCACGCAACGCCGGCAAAATGTCGCGAATTATCGCGACTACGCCGATCGTCTCTTCTCGAATCGATTGCCAGTTGAATCGATCGAAGATTTGACCTCGGCGATGAAGCGGACGGAAAAGGTCGGGCTCGGTCTGCGTACGCGCGAGGGCATTCCGGTCGGGTGGCTCCAGTCGTTCTCAAATGAGGCCGCTGAATTCGTCAGGCTCGGCTTGCTCCAACGGCGAAAGGGCCGCTATCTATTGACCCGCGCCGGAAAATGTCTCGCTGACTCGGTAGCGGAAGCGTTTATCTAACCTACTCCACTGCGCCGTAGCGGCGTTGGCGCCGTCCAAACTCCTCCACCGCGGCAGCCAGATCTTTTTTTGTGAAATCCGGCCAGAGCTTCTGCGTCACATACATTTCGGTGTAGGAAAGTTGCCAGAGCAAGAAGTTCGACAGGCGCATTTCGCCAGAAGTTCGAATAAGCAGATCGGGATCGGGATAATAGCGCGTGTAGAGATGCTTGCTGAACATCTCGACGTCGATCATCCCTTTATCGATGTGACCAAGCTCGACCGCGCGGAGAAGGCTCTTAATCCCATCGATGATTTCCAGTCGGCCACCGTAACTGAGCGCGAGAATCAGCGTCAGGCCGGTATTGCACGCGGTAGCCTCGATCGATTTGTGAAGCTGCTGCTGACAAACGCCGGGCAAATCGGTCAGTCGCCCGATCGCCTGCAACCGGACATTTTTCTCGATCAGTTCGGGTGTTTTTTCCTTCAAAAATTTCTCAAGCAATTTCATCAGCGCCAATACTTCGCTTTTTGGACGCTGCCAGTTTTCGGCCGAAAACGCATAGAGTGTCAGGTATTCAACTTTCAACTCGGCGCAGCCCTCCACGCATTCGCGCGCGGCTTTCGAGCCTTCCTCGTGTCCTTTGATTCGTGGCAACCCGCGCGACTTCGCCCAGCGGCCGTTACCGTCCATAATGATCGCGATATGGCGCGGAACCGTTTTGCTGACAGGCGACATCGCTACAAAAAAATCGTTTGGGCGCGCGTCGGCCCAACACTGACGATCGCCAACCTGGCGCCGGTCAGCGCGGCAATCCGTTTAACGTAATTCCTTGCCGCCAACGGGAGCTCGGAAAATTTCCTGACTGAACTGATGTTCTTCTTCCATCCGCGCATTTTCTCGTAGATCGGCTCGCAATTATCCAACTGGGCAGCATCGCACGGCGGCACTTCGAGACGCTTCCCGTTCAAGCGGTATCCCACACAAATTTGAATTGGATCAACGTCGTCAAGCCCGTCCAGATTCGTTATCGCCAGGTCATCAATTCCGTTAATCATCGTCGCATAACGGGTCGCAACCGCATCAAACCATCCGCAACGCCGCGCGCGTCCCGTGGTTGCGCCAAATTCGCGACCGAGCCGATGCAGCATTTCGGCCAGGTATCGATCTTCCGAAGGCAATGCCCCCTCGCCCACTCGCGTGGTATAAGCTTTCATCACGCCGACAACGCGATCCATTCGATGTGGCGGCACCCCGGTTCCAGTGCAGGCCCCGCCCGCAGTTGTATTGGATGACGTGACGTAGGGATAAGTTCCGTGATCGATGTCGAGGAACGTGCCCTGTGCTCCTTCGAATAAAATTTCCTTTCCCTGTTGCAGGGCGCGATGAAGATAAAGCACGGTATTGGTGACGAACGGCCGCAATTTCTTCCCCGCCGCCAAATAATCTTCGTTGACCTCGCGATAATTGATCGGCCTGGCACCGAGCGCCTCTAGAATGCTGTTGTTCTCTCGAACCTTCGCCTGCAATTTTTTCGAGAAGAGGATCGGTTGCATTAAATCGGAAATCCGAAGCCCGGTTCGCGCGGCCTTATCGGCGTAGGCCGGCCCGATCCCGCGCTTGGTTGTTCCGATTTTGGCGCGACCGTTCCTTAGTTCGCGCTGCTCGTCCAGCAAACGATGGTATGGGAGAACCAGATGCGCGCAGTCGCTGATCAGCAGATTCCGGGAGGTAATCGTAACTCCCAGTTTGGCCAGCCCTTCGATTTCCGAAAACAAAGCGACTGGGTCAATCACGACACCATTGCCAATGACGCAGATCTTGCCGCGCCGCAAAATTCCCGACGGAATGAGATGCAGGACATATGTGACGCCGTCGTGAATAACGGTGTGCCCGGCGTTATTTCCACCCTGGCTTCGGACGATAATGTTCGCCTGCGCGGTGAGCACATCGATTATCTTGCCCTTGCCTTCATCGCCCCACTGAGCGCCAATTAAGATTGTATTCGCCATTGGTTAGGCAAAAAATTTTCCCGACGCGTCCGGCTGGACACATTCGGGAGTTGCCATCAAACAATAGGAAAACCGGGCGCTCCTGCAAACATTTTCGCCGCCAGTTCCACAACTTCAGTCTGCAGAGGAATGTTTTACATCCAATCTCACGCAATGCTGCGTAGGCTAAGTATGCGCACAATCTTACTCGTCATTCTCGTTCTGCTTTTGATCGGATCGCTACCCGCATGGCCATATAGCAGCGGCTGGGGCTACTATCCGGGGGGCGGGCTGCTTGTGGTGATTCTCTTGATCTTGTTTCTCTGGCGAGTCTAAAGCGCCAGCTTTGGCCGGAGCTACTGTCCGGGCTGCGATGCCAGCGCTTTTTTTAACGCGATCGCTGATTCGCCCGAACCGCCGCCGGTGTGCGCATGCGAATAGTTCTTGAGTTTGTCCCAGGGAATTCTGGCGTCTTGAGTAAACGTGTTCAGCGCGACGCGATAATTGGTTCCTGCGCTCGCAAGATGCCGGTGAGCTGAGATAAATTGCGAAGGATCGTAATAATTGCTGTAGTCCTGCGCAAATTTCGCCCGACTCATGCCGATCTCTATGTTCTTGCGAATCTCGAGGTGGAGATGCGCATCGTAGAGACCGTGGGCGTTGCCTAACGTCGCGATCTGCTCGCCCCGGCGAACTTTTTGTCCCTGGAAGACCAGGATTTTTTGGAGATGGCCGTAAAGTGAATCGACGTTGTGGGTCGTTCCATTCTCGCGGAAAACGTGACGAACAATAATCACGTTCCCCCACCCCATGTGGCAGTCGCGCGCGAAAACGACTACTCCATCCCCGATGCAATAAATCGGATCGCCAAGATCGGTATCGCCGCCGCCAACCCCATCCCAATCTTCGCCCAGATGTCCGTTCGCGCGAAAACCGCGGGCTTTGTAGTAACCTTTGGCGTCCGGTTTGCCCACCGGAAAATCAAAACCGTCCGCCAGACGGATAAAAGCGGTCTGGCCGGAGAAATTCGCAAAATGCAATTGGGAATCCGGCTCCCGGACCGCTCGATCTGGCGGAGACGACGTGGTCTTGTTGGCCGGTGCGGTCACGACCGGTGTCACCGCAGCTTGTTCGGCTCGCACTTCCTTCTTTAATCTTTCTGCGGCCATCTCCCCGCCGCGACGCATTTGTTCAATCGTTAACTTCGGGGCCGGCTGTTTCGCAACGGCTGGTTTCGGCGAAGAAACCGCGACTTTAGCGATAGGCGCCTTAACCGGTACGGATGCGGTCGCCGGCTGTTCGTCCGTGGCCGATTCTGCCTCCAGATGCTCGTCCGACGAGATGGTTGTCTCTTTGACCACTGCGGCTTGGCGCACGATTTCGACATCCTGCGCGCGAATCTGAATGAGCAGGGCGAAGCAAAAAAATGTACTGGCCAAAAACGACGTCCGCATCGCGAGCGCCCGTCTTAAACAAATGCGCGCCCCATGACAAGCAGTTATTCACAGGGCCGGAAACCAGCCTATTTCGGACCGATTTTGACGACCGGAAGCGGAAAACGCAGCTTCAACTCGTTTTCCAGATAAATCTCGACATGATGGAGACCGAATTGCTGGAACTGCACTCCGCCGAAGTAATGAACATTGGTCGCATGACCTTCCATTTCTTTCAGTTCGAACTGTACCTCCGCCTGGGCCAGGACGTTTTGTTCGTCTACCCCGACGATTCGTGATTTCTGCCGAAATTTACCGGACCCGCTGCACCAGCGCGTCCAGATGCATAGCCTCAGGTAATTGATGGGCAGCCCGGGCGCGGCCACCACGTTGAGCACGCCGACTAGTGTTTGCATTCCATTAAATTCGCAGCGCACATCCTCGCACAGAACGCAGCTTTGCAGGTCGGGCAAAATTGATTCGGCCGGTTCCATTTGAATTCGATCAAAGCGAGCCGCGCATCAGGAAAAAGATCAGGACGATTCCAAGCACGATCCGATAAATCGCAAACGGAACGAAACCGTGTTTCCGCACCCAGTGCATGAACCATGCGACCACCGCCAGCGCGACGATGAACGAAACGACAAAGCCGATCACGAGAACGATCCAGCCGTGCCCGTCCATGACCAGCGGAACAAGGTTGCCTTCATCGAGAGCATCCTTGCTCGGCTTCAACGTCTTGTAGAGATCGTACAATGTCGCCACTGCCATCGTCGGCATCGAAAGAAAAAATGAAAACTCGAGCGCAGCCGGACGTGACATGCCTGCGATTTGTCCCGCCGCGATCGTCGACATTGAGCGCGATGTTCCTGGAAATACGGCGGACAAAATCTGGCAGGCGCCGATCCAGATCGCTTGCAGCAGGCTCATCTCTTCCATGTGCGTCACCCGCGGACGCGTAAATGCTGCGTCGACGATCCACATCACGACGCCGCCGATCAGC
>DASPUI010000003.1:0-13952 GCA_035622995.1 Chthoniobacterales bacterium | reverse complement strand
AATCGTTTTGATGAATCCGGCCTCGATATCTGGTGCGCGGCGCAACGCCACGACGAAGTGTTTGAGAATTTAGCGCGGCAATTTCGATTTTGCGATGGCGAGTGCGCAGAGGTTTTCCGGATCGAACGGGGAATTCCGCGCTGGGGCAGCGAACTGACCGGCCAAATAATCCCGACTGAGGCCAATCTCGAAGCACGGACAATCGATTACGAAAAAGGTTGCTACATCGGACAGGAAGTGATTTCGCGGATGAAAATGTCCGGTCAAACCAACAAACGATTGTGCGGATTGGTCGGCGCCGGATTAGAGCAAGGAATGAAATTGAGTAGCGGGACAATTGCAGGGCAACCGCATCGGTTGCTGGAGACCAGGGAAGCAGGATGGATTACCAGCGTGGCTGACAGCGAGCGGCTCGGAGAAAGAATTGCGCTAGGATTCGTTAAGAGAGGTTTCAACGTTCCCGGCACGAAATTGAGCGTTTTCGATCCAGCGGATCCCCAACGCTCGGTTTTGGTCAAAGTCGTCGATCTCCCGTTCGCCCGCTAAGAAGCGATTTGCCCCCTTAATCCATTCCAAATCGGCAACTAGTGAAGATTTTCGGATTGCTTTTTGAAAGTATTCTCGTGTAAAGTCGCGGCCTCAATTTTTCAGCCATGAACCAGCGATTACTCGTAGAAATTGGCCGGACCCAGCGCCTGGAAATCCTCAATTCGCTCAAACGCACCCGCGGTATGTCAGTCAACGAGCTGGTCGACAAGATGAAGATGAGCTACATGGGGATCAAGCAGCATTGTCTGACTCTTCAGCGCGATGGTTACCTCGATACCTGGCGACGGCCGCAAAGAATGGGACGGCCGGAAATGGTTTATCGGCTGACTCGCCGCAGCCACGATCTTTTTCCAAGTGAAAGCAACGGATTCACTCTCGAGCTTTTGAAATCGGTGCGCGAGATCTATGGGCCGAATGCGCCGGAAAAGTTGCTCTATCATGTTTTCGAGCGAAAAACCGCAGCCCTCAAAGCGAGGGCGAAGGGCCAAACCGTGGCCGAGCGCGCAAAATGGTTAGCCAAAGTGCGCGACAGCGAAGGTCACATGGCGCAGTTCCTGGCCGACGAAAAGGAAGGCGGCTCGCAAATTCTCGAATGCCATTCGCCGATCATGAATTTGATCGAGCGCTTCCCGATTGTCGGGCGGCTCGAGCAAGACATGTTCGCCGCGGTCCTTGATGTTCCGGTCCGCCGCGAGGAGACCCACACCTCCGGGTTGTACGAGTGCGCGTTCTATTTTGCGGCGTAAGAGCTTATCGGACAATTCCGGACGCTCCCAAAGTTCCGAGCGCTTTGGAGATTAAGCTTTCGGCAAGAGAACGATTTCTCCTTTCGCGCAGGCGTAATTTCAGTTGATTCATGGCCCAATGGTTCGGGCCTTTCCCAGCGCGGTAATCGAAAATCTGCAGCCGTTGATCGATGGGGGACGGTTCCCGGTGAAACGGGTGGTGGGCGAGGATTTGGTGGTCGAAGCGGACGTTTTCAAGGATGGCCACGATGTGGTCGCCGCGGCTTTACGATGGCGTTTGGTTGGAGAAAATCGCTGGCACGAAACATCAATGCGCTTGATCGACAACGACCGCTGGCGCGGCGTTTGTTCGTTTTATGAAGCGGGCGTTTACGAATACACAGTCGAAGCCTGGACCGATACTTTTCGTGGCTGGCAGGATGAGTTCACCAAGAAATTTGAGGCCGGCGTCGCGCCCCTGACGTCTGAGGCGCTTGAAGGCGCCGCGTTGCTCGAGGCTGTGGCGAAACGCGCGCAAATCGCGAAGGATGCCAAGCGTTTGCGTGAACTTTCGGAACGGATTCGCGCCGCGGACGACGCGCAGATTAATGAAATTGCCCACTCAGGCGAGCTCGAAGTCTTGATGGCGACTTACCCTGATCGTTCGGGTGCGACTCAGTACGCGCCTGCTCCGCGCGTAATCGTTGATCGTATAGTGGCGCGCACGGCTGCATGGTATGAATTTTTTCCGCGTTCAGCCGAGGGACGAGGCGATGGTGGTTCAACCTTTCGCGATTGTTTGCCGCGGGTCGATGACGCGAAAACGATGGGATTCAACGTGATTTATTTTCCGCCGATCCATCCGATCGGTCACACCAACCGAAAAGGCGCCAACAATTCACTCACTTCGCGTCCGGGAGACCCAGGTGTTCCCTACGCGATCGGCAGCGAATTGGGCGGACATAAATCAGTCAATCCTGATCTCGGCACGCTGGACGATTTTGATTGGCTGATTGATCAAGTGCGCCGGCGCGGGATGGAGATCGCTCTTGATTTCGCGATTAACTGTTCGCCAGACCATCCTTACGTGAAGGAACATCCCGAATGGTTTTACAAGCGGCCGGATGGTTCGATCAAATACGCCGAGAATCCGCCAAAAAAATACGAAGATATTTACCCGCTCAATTTTCGTTGTGAAACGTGGCCGGAACTTTGGTCGGAAATGAAGAGCATCATTCTTTTTTGGGCCAAGCACGGCGTCCGGATTTTTCGCGTGGACAATCCGCATACCAAACCGGTGGCGTTCTGGGAATATCTGATCAGCGGTGTCCGCCAAACTTACCCTGATGTTTTGTTTCTTTCGGAGGCATTTACCCGACCGAAGATGATGAAGGTGCTGGCGAAAGGCGGATTCACGCAAAGCTACACCTATTTCACCTGGAGAAATTCCAAGCAGGAGCTGGCCGAATATTTCACCGAGCTGACGCAAACAAAGATGCGCGAATATTTTCGCGGCAATCTCTTTACCAATACGCCCGACATCCTGCCGTTTGTCTTACAGGACGGCGGCCGGCCGGCGTTTATGATACGAGTATTGCTGGCGGCGACACTATCGAGTCTCTACGGCATCTACAGCGGATACGAATTGTGTGAGAACGAAGCGTTGCCGGGGCGCGAAGAATATCTCGATTCGGAAAAGTATCAGTTCAAGGAGCGGGACTGGGATGCGCCAGGCAATATCAAAGAGTGGATTACCCGGCTGAATCAAATCCGCAAAGAAAACCGGGCTTTGCAATTTTACGACAACCTGCGGTTTCATCGCTCGGATAACGAAGCCATCCTCTTTTATTCAAAAATGACGCCGGCTCGCGACAACATTGTCCTGGTAGTGGTGAATCTCGATCCGCATCAGCGGCAAAATTGTTATGTTCATGTTCCGATCGATCAATTTGGCGCGATGGAAGGCGACGCTTATCAGGTTCATGATCTTTTAAGCGACGCGCGCTACATTTGGCATGGCCGGCAAAATTATGTTGAGCTCGATCCGGAGATTCAGCCCGCGCACATTTTTCGCGTCCGGCGCTGGATCGGTGGCGATCGTTTTGCCTGACGGCCGCCGGTTGGCCACTGGCCAATTTACCTCCGATTTGCATACCCAGATGTAACGCCTATCGTACGGGACTTTCGGCATGAAGATTTTGTTTCCGCTGATTGCCGCGGCGGCGGCAGCGCCTTTGTTCGCGCAAACCATTAATACGAGCGCGACGCCCGCGGCAGAGGCTACTCCAATTGCGCATTCGCAATCAGTGCTCGACGCCCTCAGCCATGCCGGACCAGTCATGTATGCGTTGGTCGCACTCTCGATTTTCTCCGTGATGCTGGTGATCACATATTTAATGACCATCCGACGCGGCGCGGTGGTCTCGAGCAATTTCATGGCGACGGCCGACGCGCTTCTGCGCAAGCGCGACTATCTCGGCCTGCTCGCGGTGTCGAATCGGCATGGCGAAGCGCTCGCGCGGGTTTTGCAGAAAGTCCTGGATTTTACGACCAAGAATCCGCACGCCGATTATCAGCAAGTGCGCGAGATCGCCGAGACGGAGGGAACCCGGGTCGCAGCCAGTTTGAATAATCGTGTCACTTATCTCGCCGATATCGGGATGATCGCACCGCTCTTGGGGCTGCTTGGTACGGTTTTCGGCATCATCAAGTCGTTCGGAGCTCTTGGTGCGGATTTAGGCACCGCTCGTTACGTTTTGCTTTCGCGTGGAATCAGTGAAGCGCTGGTGAATACCGCGACCGGTTTGGCGATCGGCATTCCGGCGATGTTCTTTTACGCGTATTTTCGCGGCAAATCCCAGAAACTCATTTCAGAATTGGAATCGGCGACGACTCACGTGCTGGCGTTGCTCTCCCTCCAATACGACAAACGAACGGAGCGCACGCCGGTTCTGATCGAAGACGAAATTTAAGACCGACACTTTTGGTTCATGAATCTGCGCGGCCGCGCTCCTTTGCATCACCCCGGTATTCAGCTGGCACCGCTGGTCGATGTCCTCCTGTTGTTGTTGATCTTTTTTCTGCTGACCTGGAATGCGGCCCGGAATGAAAACGAGCTCGATGTCAAAGTGCCGAAGGCATCGGCAGCAAAAGAAAATTCGCTGCCGCTCGGTCCGGTCGTGATCAACGTAAAGTCGGATGGGACCATGGTGGTTAATCATCGAATGATGTCGGTGCCGGAAGTGAGCGATTTGCTCAAAGGTTTGCTTCAGCTGGACAAGGAACAATCGGTTGTCATTCGCGGCGATGAAACCGGTGCTTACAAGAATATCATTGGGGTTCTGAACATT
This sequence comes from Chthoniobacterales bacterium, assembly GCA_035622995.1. Lineage (GTDB taxonomy): Bacteria > Verrucomicrobiota > Verrucomicrobiia > Chthoniobacterales > UBA10450 > DASPUI01. The sequence continues at coordinate 9,328 of DASPUI010000003.1, read as the reverse complement.
TGCACCGAGGCCGGAGTTACGAACGTCGCCTTCGCCACGGCAAAATGAAAACCGCGCAAAGCGCGGCTGGTTTTCTCGCAGCCTGTCTTTTACTCTTGACGCCCTCGGCGCGTTCGCAGCAGGAAGTTCGTCGGGCACAGCCGGTAGATGAAACGCCGCCGCCTGAGGCGGAGGCGAGCGCCTCGCCGATGGATACGCAGGCGCTCGAGCGCCGTCAGCTCGAATATGCCAACGCTCTTTTCACGCGGAAAATCTACGATCTCGCGATTCCGGAGTATCAAAAATATCTGGACGATTATCCGGGTGCTTCCGGCCGGGCGAACGCTTATTTTTCGCTGGGCGAATGTTATCGAAATCTGAGCAAACTCTCCAACGCACGCACAAGTTTCCAGCGCGTGTTGAACGACTATGGCGAGAGCGACTTTGCCGGCCCCGCCGCCTACGCGCTGGGCGAGATGGCGTTCACCCAAAAAGATTACAGAACGGCGCTTCCCCTGTTTCACCTTTCAGCGGCGAAATCAAAAGATGCGGGGGTCGCCCTTTCCGGCCGCTATTTCGAGGCTCGGTGCCTCGAAGCGCTCGGACAAAAAGATGAAGCATGTGACATTTACCAGCAGGTCGCAGAAGCGAAAAATCCGAACCCGTATCGTGAAGACGCGCGGATGACGGCGGGGTCGATCGCTCTGGCACGCGGCCGAAAGAGCGATGCTTTGCGGCAATACGAAGCGCTTTCCAATGAAACGCAAAAGCCAGCCTTAAAAGCGGAAGCGACGATTCGCGCCGGGCTGATCGCGGTTGATCTCGAACAAACCGACGCCGGCAAGATCGACAAGGCGATGAGTGACAAAGCAATGACGCTTTTGCAAAAGGGAAAGTCGTTGCCGGAGGCGGGACGCTGGCGGGCGCCGGCTCAGGTCGGGATATTGCGTTCGGAATTTCAAACCGGTCAGTACCAGCAAGTGGTGAGCGATTACAAAAAAATCCAGTTGCAGGTTCCGGAAGAAGCCCGCCCTGAAGTGATGTTGCTGGCGGCGAACAGCGAACGTCAACTGGGCCACACCGAACAGGCCGAAGCGATTTACCGCGACATCATCGAAAAGTATCCGAATCGCGAAGAAGCGCGGGACGCGGGTTATCAGCGGCTGATCAACATCTATAACTCGGATCCATCGGCTCTTCCGCCGGAGGTAGACAACTTTCTGGCGTCAAATCCGACCCCGGAACGCGCCGATCAGGCAAAGCTCTTGAAAGCGGAAGCACTTTACAAGCAACAGAATTATCCACGGGCGGCCCCAATTTATGCCGAACTGCGCGCCTCCCAACTTCCGACGAAGTTGCGGATTGAAGCATCGCTCAAGCTTGGACTTTGCAGCGTCCAGATGAAGGACAATGCCGGAATCATTGAGGCATTTAGCTATTTCGTGCAGGCATTTCCCGATAGTCCGCAAGCTCCGTTTGCCTATACCCAGCGAGCGTTGGCGTACGAGGAAAATAAAAATTACGAAGCGGAGCTCTCCGATTTGAACACAATTCTGACGAAGTATCCCGGTGCTCACGAGCGGGAGGCTGCGTTGCAGCAGAAAGCGTTGATTCTCGGTGAACAACAGAACCCGCGCGGAATGGTGGAAACGTTTCGACAGTTGCTGAAGGAATTTCCGAAAACCCCGGTGGCGGCGCAGGCGCATTTTTTCATCGGCAAGGCAACGTTCGACGCGAAAAACTACAAAATGGCGCTGCGCGAGTTGGACATCGCGCGACAACTAAACAAGGACAAGTACCAAAAGACTGCGACGACTTTGATTCTCTCGAGCTATTTCGCGTTGCGTGATCGCAAAGCGCTGTCCACTGAGGTCGATAATTTTTTGGCTGCGTTCCCGGATGCAGTCGTTGCGCCCGGAATACTGCAATGGCTCGGAATTGAATATTACAACGATAAGGATTTTGCCGGCGCCGAAAAATATTTGAGCGCGCTCGGCCAGATGGACAATCCGCCGGATATCAAACCCGATTTTTGGTTCTATCTCGGCGATGCGGCAGCCAAGCTGCAAAAGTTCGACGAGTCGGAAAAGGCGTTCGGAAAATATGTCCAGCTAACGACTGACCCGGCGGGGAAGGCCAAAGCCCTTCTCAAACTCGGCGACGTGAAGATTGCTGCGCACAAGCCGGACGACGCGCAGTTGATCGCGGAGCAGATCATTGCATTGCAACCGGAAGGGCAGGTGAATGCGGCGGCGCGTATTCTCGCAGGGGATGTGCAGTTCGAGCGCGGCAATTTTGAAGATGCAGGCAAAGCATTCATGGGTGTTGCATTGCTCTACGACGATCCAGCCATTACGCCGCGAGCCTTGCAAAAGGCTGCGGCCGCGTACCAAAAAGCGGGCAATACGGAAGAAGCGAATCGCCTGACCAAACAGTTGAAAGAAAAATATCCAAATTACGCCGGCAGCTAGGTGAAAGTCAGCTAATTGCCAGCGTCTCGATTGGAAGAGGCGCGAGAAATTCTTTCGGGTGATGGATTTGTAAAACAGGCCGAGCCAGATGCGCCGCCAGAAAGCTCGTGTCTGGCAAATCGGCAATTCCGGCCTGGGCGGCGATTTCGCATTTCGCGAGTTGTTCGATGACCCGCCCCATTTTGCTGGTAAGATTTCGAGGATCGTTGAACTCAACCGTCACGATTCCGGGAGCTGCATTTTCAACGTATGGACTGAGGGCAAAGGCCGATTGCAGCAAAATTTCCTGCATTGAAGTTTCCTGGCTTCGTGCGCGCGCTTTGATGATGACCTGAAGATAGCGTGCCAAACCCTGACTTGGGGTCATCCCTTTTCGGACTCCAGCCAATTCGGCGGCAGCGTTGAGTTGAATAATAACCGGCTTTTTTTCCCGTTCTTCGATCAAGGCCGCCGGCTTGCCGCGCGATTGTGGATCGTATCGCAGCGCGGCCTGCAAATAAAAATTTGGCAAATAAATCGTGGCGAACATCAATGACTGGAAAGACAAGCTCTCGCGTATCTCAAAATGTCACTGCGACTCGCACCCGCACCGACGACGCGGTTTCCTCCAGTTTCTGAACGAAAATGGGATCGTTGAATTCGAAAACGCAGCTGCGCCGTGGCCGCATCGTCGTCAACGGCCGGCAGTGTCCAGAAGTTTTCGAGAACGATTTTAAGTTGGGCGCTACTGATTAGATTTTGACGCGTCAAAATGAGGCAGGCGCTGGAAGTCGTTTCGACCAGGCGTTGCAAGCGATACCAGCTCGTCTGCGAAATTTTTCGCAATTCCTCCGGTCGATTCAAAACAAGATCGACCATAATGAGCGGAAAGTTGCCGTCCCGCAAAAGCAGATCGGCCGATTTGATTGCCTCGAAACTGTTGCGACAACGCACCCAAAGCAAATGGTGCAAACATCGGTTGTCGAGCGATTGCGGATCGAACGAATCGCAACCGTCGATCAAAACCACAAAAAAACGATCCTGCTGTGCTGCTTGAACAAGCAGATGAATCATCGACGCGCTACCGGCGCTCATTTTCGGGCTGATCAATTCCGTGATTGCGCTTTTCGGCAGTCCACCACCGATTATTTCATCGAGCGAATCGATTCCGGTACTTAAATTTATTCTTGGCACCGAAGGCAAACGCGGGAAACGCATCGCCAACAAATTCCGAAGCTCGACAACGGAGCGAGCTGGAAAGCCGTGAGCCGCATGCACGGCAAAAAAATAGCACGATTCCGAAATATGTTCAAACGAACATTATGATCTCTTCCGGCGCTCCTGCTTTCGCACCAGCGAAACCATTACGCCTTGAATTTTTAATTCGCGAGCCGGAATCAAGTCCGGATAGCGGGGATTTTCCGCTTTCAAATAAGCCCGACCGTGTTCGAGCACATAACGTTTCAGCGTTGTTTCACCGTCGATCAACGCCGCCACGATATCCCCATTTTGGACCTCCTTGCTGTCTTCGAGAATGACAAGATCTCCATCGAGGATATGCGCGCCGATCATCGAATCGCCCCGTACCCGCAGCGCAAACGTGCCGCGATTCTTTGCCACATTGGCCGACCGCGCGTCGAGCGAGACGTGGCCCTCGATCGTCTGTTCGGTCAGTGCGGACATGCCGGCCGGGATCTGCCCGTAAATCGGAATATCGGTGATGCGGACTTTTTGCACCGGCGTGATCAGCGCCCGCGCTTTGTGAGGATGACGATTGAGAAAACCCTTTCGCTCGAGGGTGGCAATGTATTGCATCACCGACGTTTGACTGGCGAAACGAAAATGATTTTGGATCTCACGCGTGCTCGGCGTGACCCCTTTTTCGCGTTGCTCGCGCTGGATGAAATCGAGAACGCTTTTCTGCCGTTCGGTCAGCACAGTCGATTATCGAGCAAATCGAATTGGCCTGCAAGTTCAAATGAACATTCCCGCTCGTTTTCGCCCGGAATGACAAAAATTCAGGCGGCAAAACTTTGCCCGCACGAGCAGTGCGACGTGGCATTCGGATTCGTCACTTGAAATCCGCCTTTTTGAAGATCGTCGCTGAAATCCAGGACCGAGCCGCTGACGAACAACGCGCTTTTGGGATCGACTACCACCCGTACATTGCCGCTTTGAACCACGATGTCGCGTTCGAGCGGGCCGTCGACCAAATCCATTTTGTATTGCAATCCGGAACAACCTCCACCGATCACCGCCAATCGAAGAGCGCCGCCGGTGTTACCCTTTTGTTCGAGCAAGTTTGCGAGTTTCCGTGCGGCCTGCTCAGTCACTTTGATGAAGCGTTCGTTGCCAATTTTGTAATTCAGTGGCGTTTGAGTGTTCATCGCGATAACGAAGCCGCCTCCGGAGCAAGATCTGCGCTTCGAGACATATTATCGTGCGCGATCGTTTCAACTTCGCCGAGCGTGGACACGTGCGAAAACTTTTCGCGCAATCGTTTGGCCTCCGGCATCGATTTTGAATACGCCATCAAGCGCGCGCGCAATGAACGAACAGCAGGTTCTTCAGCGCCCCATTCATCAACCAATAGTTGGCAATGTCGCACGACCACATTCCACTTCTCCCCCAGCGACGGCGGAGAGATAACCTCACCGGATTCCAGATACGCCTTTGTCTGGCGGAAAATCCACGGGGCGCTCATGGCGGCTCGTCCAATCATTGCTCCGGCGATTCCGGTTTCGATCCGGCGTTTGGCGATGATGGCCGCACTGGAAAGATCGCCATTCCCGATCACCGGAATTGAAACCGCTTCGGCAACCTGACCAATCACGTCCCAATCCGCCTCGCCGGCATAACCTTGCGCACGCGTTCGGCCGTGTACCGTAATCGCCTGGACTCCTGTATCGGCAAGGGTCCGGGCAACGCCAACTGCGTTGACCGACCCGGCATCCCAGCCGATTCGAATCTTGGCTGTGACCGGCAAGGGCGCGACCGCTCTCACAACCGCCGAAGCGACACTTGCAAGTGTCGGACAATCTTTGAGCAGAGCCGAACCGCCGTTCTTGCAAACCACCTTGTTGACCGGACAACCAAAGTTTAGATCGACAAAATTCGGTTGGACCCAATCGACCACCTGCCTGGCGGCTTCGGCCATGTGTCCGGCGTTAGCGCCAAAGAGTTGAACACCGATCGGACGCTCGACTTCGTCAAAATCGAGGTACTCTCGCGTGCGCTGGTTGCGCCGAAAGATCCCTTCGGCCGAAACAAACTCGGTCGTCAAAACATCAGCGCCATATTCCTTGCAAATTTGCCTGAAAATTTTGTCCGACACTCCGGCCATCGGCGCGAGGTAAAGCGGAAACCGGCCGTGGAACCAGGACAACGGCGGGTAATGGCCGGTGTTATTCATTTTCGTCTACGCCGACGCTGTTTTCAGCAGATGCGCGACTTCGCCCTGAACCTGCTCGAGCTCATTCAGGCGCAATTGCGGGTCGGGCACGATAAATACATCCCCGGTCGCTCCATGTTCGTAAATCAGCACCCGGCCTTTTTCGGAATCATCCGTCTTGATTTGTTTCAAGACGCGTTTGCGTTCGAGCATTGCGGCCAGAACGTAGCAGGCGTTAGCCGGCGGATTCTCGGAAGAAACCAATCTGCGAAAAAGCTCTTCGGCATTTTCTTTCGGCAGTGGTTCCCCTGGTTCGGGCAGCGGTTCGTAGCGCGTTCGCCAAAAGGAAAATGGCTGGATGTTCTCGTTTCGCTTTCGCCACGCTTCCTCGCTCAAATCCTGCCGTCGAAAGCCGCCCGCGTCATGAAACAGCAGAGTGTAGAAATATTCTCCCGGCGCAAACGGCCGCTGGGTCGCAGCGCAGGCGTCGCTCCGCTGCTTGATTGCCCACTCGTTAGCCAAAGGGTTCATCGGGCAAATATACGCCGCGCTCCGGCGAGATGAAAGCGGGGCGCCTCGCGGTTGGTTGCGCGAAGGTAAAGCAAATAAAGTCCGATCATGCTGAAAAGGATGTTGGGTGTCCAAGCCGCGACCAGAGGGGAAATCCGGTCTCCTTCGCCAAGCGCAAGAAAGAGATGGGTCAAAAAATTCATTGAAAAAATCAGAACCACCGCGCTGGCGACGCTGGCCAGCACTCCGCGCCGCGAATAGCCGATGCCGAGCGGTGCCGCGATGCAGACAACGACCAAACAGGTCCATGGCAGGGCGAGACGATATTGAAAGTGAGTGCGAAATGGAGCGAGCAGCGTGACGGGAAAATCCGAGTTGAAATGAAGATACTCCCGCAGTTCCGGCACGCTTAAAAACTCGGCCCGCACGTTCGCGCTACCCAGGCGGAACGGCGTTTCGCTCCAATTCTTCATTGTCAGCGACGGAAAAAATTTCTCCTCGAGAATGTTCCCGCGCGTATCGTAATGCACCATTTTCGCGTTCTCGAATTCCCAAGCTTTGCTTTCCGGATGATAGACCGCTCGATCGGCAAGGTAACTTTCGATAATGTTGTCTTGGGAGTCCTGTTGCAATACCTCCACCGTATTGAAAACATCGTGACCGGGGCGAAAATTCTGGACGAACCAGGTCCTCGCGTCCGTCCGGTTTCGAAAAATCTGACCCTCAATCATTCCCTGCCGGGAATGTCCCCCGGCCAGGAACGCTTTGCGCGCCAGTTCGGCGTGAGGAGCGAGCGAGTAATTCAACGCCATGGTCGCGCCAACCGTCAAGAGCCCGATTGCCAGCAGCGGCCGGATCACCCGTGGGATGCTGACCCCGGCCGTTAACATCGAGACGATCTCGTTCGCGCGCGACATTCGACCGAGAGAGAAAAGCAACGCCAGCAAAAGCGACACCGGCAAAAGAATAATCAAGATTTGGGGGACCTGGCTGGCGTAATACCGAAGGGTAATGAGAAAGCCCAGGTGCAGGTCGATGAAAGTCGAGATGTTGTCACTGACATCGAAAATGAGCCAGATCGAAATGAATCCGGCGATGCAATAAAAATACGCCTGCAAAAAATTGCGAATGACGTAGCGATCAAGCAGCCTCACGCGCTACATTAAACCAAATTTCCCCAATGATCGCGCTGAAAGATTCTCTCGGAACGAATTTCGTCGAACGAGTTGGGACGATTTTTTCCGAGAATGGCCTTCTGGCCAAGGCCAGAAATTTCGAATTCCGCCCGCAACAACAGGAAATGGCGATTGCCGTCGCGCGCGCGCTCGAGGAAAGCCGGCACTTGGTGGTGGAAGCCGGCACGGGCGTCGGCAAATCGCTCGCCTACCTGGTGCCGGCAATTCTTTTTGCTTTGGAGCAGCACAAAAAAGCGATCATTTCGACTCACACGATCAATCTTCAGGAGCAGCTGCTTCATAAAGATGTCCCAATCCTGAAAAAGATACTGCCGGTCGAATTTGAAGCCGCGCTGATGAAAGGCCGGCAGAATTATATCTGCCCGCGGAGACTGGAGCGCGCATTGCAAAGCGCCAACGAGCTTTTTACCGGCCCGGAACAAAACGAGCTGAATCGGCTGGCCGAATGGGCCAGCACAACGCACGACGGATCGCTTAGTGATTTGGCGATCGAGCCGGACCCAAAAGTTTGGACGCAAGTTTGCAGCGAAGCACATCTCTGCACCCCAAAAACGTGTGGCCAGAATTCGCGCTGTTTTTATCAGCAGGCTCGCAAACGTTTCCTCACGACCGATGTAATCGTGATGAATCATACGCTGCTTTTCATGTTGCTCGGTGGCGCGGAGGAACAGGAGGGACGCGAGAGCGGTTTTCTATTCCCCAACGACTTCATCATTTTCGACGAAGCGCACACGGTCGAACAGGTCGCCTCGAGGCAAATCGGCATTGGTGTTTCGCAGTATGGTTTGCGCTCGACGATTCAGCGCCTCTACAATGCGCGGACACGAAAAGGGCTTTTTACCGTGATGCGTGATGCCGCGGGCGTTCAGCTCGCGGCTCAACTGATCGACGAAGTAGAGAGCTTCTTCGCAGCGGTCGATTCGAAATCGGATTTTCGAAAAGGTCGCGAGTTTCGGGTGCGCGATGTCGATTTTGTCCCTGACACAATCACTGGCCGATTGACTGCACTCCAAGCGCGTGTCGCCGAGGTCACGAAACGCGCGGACGACGAATTTCTAAAGACGGAATTGCAGGAATTCGGCCGACGAATTCGCGATGCCCGCGACGAAATTGCAATTTTCCTGAAGCAAAGCGCACCTGAGCACGTTTACTGGGTCGAGCGTACCGGAAAAACGGCCCAATTTCTCTCTCTCAACGCCGCGCCAATCGATCTTGCGCCAGTCCTGGGCCGAATGATTTTCAGGGACAACTGCTGTTGTGTAATGACCAGCGCCACGCTGGCGGTTGGACGGCCAGATCTTACCTATTTTCGCGAGCGAGTTGGAGCGAGCGAGGCTGAGCCGCTTCAGCTGGGGAGTCCTTTCAATTTTCAAAAACAGATGAAAATCTACGTCGTCCAGAAAATGCCCGACCCGCGCGACGCCGGTTATCACAAAGAGCTCGAACGCTGGATCGCAAAGTTCGTCGAACAAACCGCCGGGCGCGCGTTTGTTCTTTTCACCAGTTATCGCGACATGCAGCAGGTTGCCGGCGAGCTGCAAAAATTTTTCGCTGAAAAGGAAATGAACCTGTTCATTCAGGGCGGCGGCGCACCTCGCGGGAAACTGCTAGAACAATTCAAAACTGCTCCGCGGAGCGTGCTTTTCGGAACCGACAGTTTCTGGAGCGGCGTAGACGTGCCGGGCGAAGCGCTTTCCAACGTGATCATCACCCGTCTCCCCTTTGCCGTTCCGGATCATCCGCTAGTGGAAGCGAAGCTGGACTTGATTCAACAGCGCGGCGGCGATCCCTTCACGGAATAT
>DASPUI010000002.1:0-16196 GCA_035622995.1 Chthoniobacterales bacterium | reverse complement strand
GCTGTCCCGCCGGAAGGTAAATCGACATCAACGCGCAAACGCGGTCGAAGCAACAAGCAGGTCAGCAACACCAAGCTTCGCGTTCTCGGATGGACTCCGCGCTATCCGAGTTTTGCCGACGCAATGGAAGAGAGCATTTTGCCAAGTTTTCTCTCTAAGTCACCGGTATAGAAGCTGCTTTTTTGAAATGGATGCGCACCATCAAACTGACTGGCCGGGAAGCCAGCGTTGTCCGCGCAATTGGTTTTACCGAATCAATGCTTGGCGCGGAGATTCAGGATTTTACCCGGATGGAGTCGCAGGACATCACCGACACTCTGAACGGTTTGCTCGCGGCAGGCTTTGTCGAGAGCATCCCTTATTGCGAACAGATCGATCCGGCAGAAATGCCCGTGACCGCCTTCGAAACGAATCCAGCCTACGTTCACGAATTGAAGCGCGCGCTGATTAAAGACTGAATCGACTCCGTCGTCAGCCGCTCTTTCGCGCTACCATCTGTGCGCTTCTTTCCCCAAAAAGCTGGCGAATTACGTCTTCGACCGGCACCTCCTGAACGTTGATGTCGCTGACGCCGCATGCCTCCAACAATTGCCGGCAAGTCTCGGTTACCTTCGCCCGAGGGACTTTCAACTGCACCGACGCAGGCGTTTGTTCAATGATCTCGCCGTAGCTGGATAAATCTCGCGCCGATTGCTTTTCGAAAGTCAGGCTGACGATCTTGTATCCGGAAAATCGATCAATAATCTCGGCCAGCGGTCCGTCGAAGAAAATCTTTCCGCGGTCGATCACCAGGACGCGATGACAAAGTTCCTCGATGTCCTGCATGTAATGACTCGTAAGCAACGTGACGATCCGATGTTTCTCGTTGTAAACGCGAAGAAATTCGCGCACGCGTTTTTGACTCACCACATCAAGGCCGATGGTTGGTTCGTCCAGGAAAAGCACACGCGGCTCGTGAATCAGGGCCGAGATCAGCTCCATTTTCATCCGTTCGCCTAACGAGAGCTCGCGAACCATCACATTCATCTTGTCCTGAACTTCCAGAAGATCGGCCAGGCCATCGACGACCTTCTTGAAACGCGCGCTCTCTATTCCGTAAATCGCGCGGTTAAGTTCGAGAGATTCCTGCGCCGGCAAGTCCCACCAGAGCGCATTCTTCTGACCCATGAGCAAACTAAATTGACGCTTCATTTCGTTGCGCCGCTCCCACGGAACGAACCCCAGCACGCGAGCGTCGCCCGAAGTTGGATTGAGCAAACCGGAGAGCATTTTCAAAACGGTTGTTTTGCCGGCGCCGTTCGGTCCGAGAAACCCAACGAACTCGCCTTCCTCAATTTGAAAGGAAACCGCATCGGCCGCGCGGGTCTGGTCATATCGGCGGCGGGCGAGTCCTTTGATAGAACCCCAGAGACCGCCTTCTTTGCGGTAGGTTCGGTAAATTTTGGTCAGATCGCGCGCTTCGATCGCGGCCATACTTTGAGATCAATCAACTGCTAGAGCGAAGTCCTAAGCCACGCTCGGCCGCGGAGCAGCTTTTTTTTGCAGCAACGGCAGAACCTTTTCGACCAGCGCATCCGCGGTAATCCCGTGCTTCTTGCGCAGGATTGGAACGGCACCGTGCTCGATGAATTCGTCCGGCCAACCGACTCGCACAACTGGCGTATTGATTTGCCGCGTGTGCAGGTATTCCATAACCGCGCACCCAAAGCCATTGTGCAACACGTGGTCCTCGATCGTCGCGACCACTTCCACGCTTCGCGCGAAAAACTCGAGCGTGCCCGTGTCCATTGGTTTAATCCAACGGGGATTGATCAACGCGACTGAGACACCTGCTCCTTCGAGCTTCTTGGCCGCTTCCTCGGCCAGCTCAAACATGTTGCCGAGGCCGAAAATCGCGACATCGCGGCCGTGCTCGACCACTTCCGCCTTACCAATCTCAAGTAGCTTCGGTTCTTGTTTTGGTTTTACGCCGGTTCCGGCGCCGCGCGGATAACGGACCGCAATCGGCCCGCCGTTGTAATGCGCCATGGTCCAAAGCATGTCCACAAACTCATCTTCGTCTTTGGGTTGCATGTGCACCCAGTTCGGGATGTGGCGGAGGTAACCGATGTCGAACAAGCCGTGGTGCGTTGGGCCGTCGTCACCGCTCAATCCGGCGCGATCCATGCAAAGCCGCACATTGAGTTTTTGGATCGCCATATCATGGATCGCCATGTCGTAGGCGCGTTGAAAAAAGGTGGAATAAATCGCTAGGAACGGCGTCAATCCTTGCGTCGCCAGCCCACACTCGAACAAGGCCGCGTGTTCTTCCGCGATTCCAACGTCGAAATACCGGGTCGGATGAGCTTTTGCAAAATGTGACAGGCCGGTTCCGCTCGGCATCGCGGCCGTGATTGCAACCAGCTTTTGATTCGACTCTGCAAATTTCGCCAGGGTCTTGCCGATAATTTCCGAATACGTCGGCGTCGGGGCAGGTGGAGTTTCTCCGCTCTCGATCTTATATTTTCCCAGGCCGTGAAATTTGTCCGGTTGTTTAATCGCCGGCTCATAGCCCTTGCCTTTTTTCGTCAAGATGTGGAGCAGGACCGGTTCTTCCTGAGTTTTCAAAAACTCGAACGTCCGGATAAGGAGCGGAATGTCGTGACCATCGATCGGCCCATAGTAGCGCAAGCCGAGCTCCTCAAAAATCACGCTTGGGACAAGCAATCCCTTTACACTCTCTTCAACTTTGTGTGCCAGCTTGACGCCCGTCTTTCCGGCAATCGCTTGAATGAATCCATGCGCCTTTTCGTGCAAGTGGGCGTAGGTTGGATTGGTTACGATTGCGTTCAAATAATTCGCAATCGCGCCGACATTTTTAGCAATCGACCATTCGTTGTCGTTCAAGACGACGATAAATCGCTTGGTGTGCGCTTTGACGTTGTTCAGCGCTTCGTAACTGATGCCGCAGGTCAGTGCCGCATCGCCTGCCACGACGACAATATTTTCGTTGCCGCCCCGCAAATCGCGACCAACCGCCATCCCGAGGCCTGCCGACAACGCGGTCCCCGCATGACCTGCGCCGTAGCAATCGTGCTCGCTTTCGGTCCGCAGCAGAAATCCGTTGAGACCTCCGAACTGTCGCATAGTTGCGATCCGGTCGAGTCGTCCGGTAAACATTTTATGGACGTAACCCTGATGGCTTACGTCCATTACAAAGCGGTCGCGCGGAGTATCGAACACGCGATGGAGTGCGATCGTCAATTCGACCACGCCGAGATTTGGTCCGAGATGTCCGCCGGTCTGCGAAAGCACTTTAATTAATTCGTCGCGAACTTCCTGAGCCAGCTGCGGCAGTTCTTCTTCGCGCAAAGCCTTGATATCGGCCGGCGAATGAATCCGCTCCAGCACGCGGGCTGGAGCATCGGTCGTTTCAGAAAAGTCTGACTTCATCGGTTTGTTCCCTTGTTTCCTCCGGGATCGATTGATTGTCGATCTTTGCGTCTGTATTTATTTCGAAATCTTTTACCATCGGTTTGCCTGAATTGTCTCGGACGATGATTTCAATCTTGTGCTCGGCGCTGGCCAGTCGCTCCTGGCAAACCTTGACCAGCTTGATTCCTTCTTCGTAACGCTGAATCAACTCTTCCAGCGGAAGTTTACCCGACTCCATTTGCTCCACGATTGACTCGAGCCGATTCATCGCACCTTCAAAGTTCTGCTCCTTTGGCTTGTTGCTCATCGGGAACCGGAAATTAAGCATACACCCGCTGCGCGGAAAAGCGTCGACTTGCCGAGCGGATAAATCAAACTTTCATGGTGAATGCGGCTTGCGCAGGGCGACCAATCTCAATTAACTGCCGTTGAATGCTATCGCGCGCGCTCAAGCTCGCCTGCCGATCGGACGCTCGTCATCGTTTTGCGATTGCTTTTGTAGTCGCGGCCGCCGCTTTTGTCGCTTTGCATGGCCATGCTCGCCCCTCCAGCAGCATCATTGCGAGCTGGAACATATTCGCATTCGTCTTTCTCGTTTTCGTTTGGATTACAATCCTCATTACGCCTCAGCACAGGTTGAGGGAGCGGGCTCGCGCGCAGGATCTCGGGCGCAAGGCCATTTTCATCTTCGTCGTCATGGCGGCGTGTGCCGCTCTTTTCGCGGTCGGTTTTTTGATTCGGGTACACAAAGAAGACATGAGCTCGCATTTCACGATTCATCTGCTCCTCGCGTTAACGAGTGTCGTTCTTTCCTGGAACCTTGTGCACACAGTTTATGGTCTCCGCTACGCACACGCTTTTTACGGCGATAGCGGTCAGCCGGGAGAAGATCGGCACGCGGGCGGCCTTCTTTTCCCGGGAGATAGACCACCCGATTATTTTGATTTCGCTTACTTCGCTTTCGTTGTGGGGATGACCTGCCAGGTTTCGGATGTCCAAATTACATCACGGAAGATGCGGCGCCTGACGCTCGGGCATAGCGTTCTGGCATTCGGATTCAATACCATGATTCTGGCGCTCCTTATCAACACCGTTTCCAGTTTGCTCTAGTTGAGGTTGATCTTACGATTCGCAGCTCTGGCACACGCGATGCTCGTAGTTTCGGAGAATATCAACTGTTATGATCAAGTTCCCGAAGAAGATTCTTTTGATCGATCGCGAACCGGGCGTCAGCCGTTTGGTAAAACGCGCCTTGGAAAGAGCCGGAAAATATCTGATTCGCGAAGAACACGACGAACGACTGGCGTTGCACGCGGCCCATTGGTTTCAGCCCGACCTCATTTTGCTCGATGTAGCTGCCTCCAACTCCGAAGGCCAAAATATCGAGCGCCAAATTCAAAAGGACAACGCCCTTCGCGACACCCCGGTTCTTTCGCTGGCCAATCTTCGCCCCGAAAACGATATGGTCTCGGGCGGAATCCTGAGCGGTTACAGCTTTTTCGCCGCGCCGGTTAAAATCGAAGAAGTTCTGCGCGGTGTCGATGCGCTTCTCTTCGGCAAGGATTAACCGATCTGTTTTCGATACGCCGCGGCGTCCTTCAAATCTTTTAGATCCTCGGCATTATCGATTTTCATCACAAAGAGCCAGCCTTTGCCGAATGGATCGCTGTTGATCAGCGCGGGATTAGTTGACAATTCCTGGTTCGCGTCGACCACCGTTCCTTTCACCGGCGCGTAAATATCACTCGCCGCCTTAACCGACTCGACCACCGCAATCGGCTCCTGCGCGTTCGCCTTCCGGTCTTTCTTCGGCAACTCGACGTAAACCACGTCGGTCAACTCCGCCTGCGCGTGATCGGTGATGCCGACACGAATGTTCTCGCCTTCGTGCTTAATCCATTCGTGCGACTCGGTGTAAAGCAAATCTTCAGGAACGTTCATGAGTTTGTTGTAGCTGCCGGTCCGAGCCGGGCTGATGTCGCCTGTGGCGGCCGAGTTTATTTTTTATATAACGGTTTCTTTGCGATTGTTGCCGGAAATTTTTGTCCCCGAATTTCAATGTCGATCGTCGCGCCGATGTTCGCATTGGCGACGTTGATGTAAGCCATTCCGATTCCGTAATTCAAGCTTGGCGAAAGCGTTCCGCTGGTGACTTCTCCGATTCGACTGCCATTCGCGAAGGCCAAATAATGCGGACGGGGCGGCGGAACGCCAGTGCGGCTCGCACCTTTGCCTTCCATTCGGAACGCCGCCAGCTTTTGGGGCGTGCCATTTTCTTTCGCTGCCAACAAGGCTTCGCGGCCGACAAAGTGCGGCTTGGCGAGATCGACAAAAAAGCCAAGACCGGCCTCAATCGGATTCCGTTCGGGCGACAAATCGGAACCATTGAGCGGATAGCACATTTCAAGACGCAACGTGTCGCGCGCACCGAGTCCGCACGGCTTGATCCCAAATTCTTTGCCGCGCTCCAAAATGAGGTTCCAAAATGTCGTCGCGTCTTCTGCGCGAAAGAAAACCTCAACCCCGTCTTCACCCGTGTAACCGGTCCGGGCGATCGAAACCGGAATTCTATCAAAGGTTAAATCAGCAATGTGGTTTCTCGCCGGCAGGTTTTCGCTGCTGCCTAGCAAATCGTGAAAAAGATCGACCACGCGCGGTCCTTGAATCGCCACCCCGCCGTAATCCTCGCTCCGATTTCTAAGATCGACATCATTCGGGCGATGTTGCTTGAGCCAGGCGAAGTCCTCGTCCACGCGCGCGGCATTGACGACCAGCAGGAATTTTTCATTTTCGATCCGATAAACGATCAGGTCGTCAATGATGCCGCCGCCGTCGTTGAGTAAGAAAGTGTATTGACCCTGGCCGATCTGGAGTTTGTCGATGTTGTTTGTCAGCATCGTATTGAGCCAATGAGATGCACCGCTTCCGGTGACGACGAATTGGCCCATGTGCGAAATGTCGAACACGCCAATATTCTTTCGCACCGCTTGATGCTCGTCGATGATGCCAGTGTATTGGACCGGCATGATCCAATCACCGAACGAAATCATCTTCGCGCCAAGCCGAACGTGCTCTTCATAGAGCGGCGTCTTTTTCTGTGCAGCGTCGTTCATCTCGAGAATCCTAGTGTCCAATCAAACGGAGGTAAAGCTGGGGCGGAACAGGAACCGCGTACCAAGTCGACACAGGCGACGACGACCCGCAGTTCAGTTTTTGGTGGAGATTCATGTTCTTCGTGTCCGTCGTGCGAGCAGTTGAATATCGGCGACGCTTTCTCTACGGTGGCGCCACATGGCCTGGCTCGACAAATTGGAACGGCGCCTTGGTTTTCTCGGCATCCCGGGTCTGCCGCGAATTTTAGTCGGCTTCACCGCCCTCGTGTTCGCTCTCGCCTGGCTGATGCCCGGATTTGTTTCAATGCTCGATCTGGATCCGGAGCGCGTGTTGCACGGCGAAGTCTGGCGACTCGTCACTTACATTTTTATTCCGCCAACGTCGAGTCCGCTCTGGATCTTGTTCGCTCTCTGGTTTCTTTGGTGGGTCGGAGACGGCCTGGAACGGGCAATCGGTGCGTTCCGACTGACGCTTTATTTTTTGATCGGCATGATCGGAACAACGGTGGCTGCGTTTTTCTTCGGCAGTCAATTTTCGAACACCATGCTGATGGCCTCTCTGTTCTACGCCTTTGCCCGCTATTATCCGGACGAAGTGATTTACCTCTTCTTTATTTTACCGGCGAAAATTAAATGGATCGCCTGGGTCTCGGCAGCGTTCTTATTATTCGGCTTCGTCATGAAATCGAATGCCTACCGATTTTCGGTCATCGCTGCGCTGGCTGGTTATTTGATTTTCTTTGGACCGGAAATTATCCACGAAGCCCGCCACCGTCAGGAAGTGTCGACCCGGCGGCGGCGTTTTGAATCGCAGAACCGTGCCGAGGATGACGCATTACACAGGTGCGCAGCCTGCGGCGCGACCGAATTGAGCGATCCAAACCTCGAATTCCGCGTCGCGCGCAACGGCGAAGAATACTGCGTGCCTCATTTGCCGAAAGCCGAGCCTGCAGCGCAATCGTGAGGTCGACATCTTCGTCCTGCGATTTAGACTAGCGCTATGACCGATAAGAACACAGTGCTCATTCCCGAAGAAGGTTGGCATTGTCTGCATCTTTTTTACCGAATCGAGCACGGCCAGTGGCAGTTGTTGAGGCGAGACGATCAAAATGCTGCCAAAACAAACTTAACGAAAATAATTCAGGAAATTCGGGCGCTCGAATCGACCCAGTTGCTCTCGTTGAGTATGGTTACTCCGAAGGCCGACCTTGGCTTCATGTTGATCACGCCCGATTTGCAGATCGCAAACAGGATCGAGAAGCAACTTTCGCTTTCGTTAGGCGCGGATATCCTGGCACCGGTCTATAGTTATTTGTCGCTGACCGAAGAAAGCGAATACATCACCACCGAAGAGGAATACGCCCATAGTCTCGATCAAGAAACGAAACGCGACGCGGCGAAGCTCGATCAGGCGCTGACGGCATTTCGGGATCGCATCAAACATTACCGGCAGGAGCGCGTCTATCCGGCGCTCCCGGATTGGCCGGTCGTTTGCTTTTACAATATGAGCAAGCGCCGCGGTGAGCGGCACAACTGGTACGCGCTTCCCTACGATGAGCGGCGCAAGTTGATGAAAGGACACGCAACGGTCGGGCGCGAGTTTGCCGGGAAAGTGAAACAACTAATCACCGGCTCCACCGGACTCGACGACGCGGAATGGGGCGTCACGCTTTTTGCGCGGGACACTTTTCAAATCAAGGCGATCGTTTACAAAATGCGTTTTGATCCAGTGAGTGCCGATTACGCCGATTTCGGTGAATTCTTCATCGGCATTCAACTACCGCTGGACGAGTTGTTCCGCCGCTTGCAACTCTGATCGTCGATCTTACGATCCTTAATTTGCGGGATGGGTGACAGAGCGGTCGATTGTGCACGCCTGGAAAGCGTGTGTACCGCAAGGTACCAGGGGTTCGAATCCCCTCCCATCCGCCACGTCATTAAGCACAACCTTACCTTAAGGCAACCTCATGCTGCGCCAATTAGGCGGAGGATTCGAACGCCGTTCGACCAGTGGGGCGCGAAGCGCAGGGTTAAAAGCGAAGCTCAAAGGCTGGAGCCAACGCGAAGCGTTGGATAATCCCCTCCCATCCGCCACGTCAGTCTGGCTCCCGGCTTGCTCAGCTAGTTCGCGCGGTCGCGCCTTTGCAACACTTGAATTTCCTGCCGCAATTTCGCAATGCTGCCATGCGGCAAAACGCCGCGAAAATTTACACTTGGGTAAACAAGGCAGTCGCGCCCGAGCACGCTGCCGGGATTGATCACCGCGTTGCAACCAATCTCCGTTCGGTCGCCAACAATCGCTCCGAATTTGGTCAGACCAGTTGCAATATCGCCTTCGGGAGCAGCGACCGCTATTTCGCGATGATCGAGTTTCACATTCGACAGGATCACGCCCGCGCCGAGATGTCCGTGATAGCCGAGGATCGAGTCCCCGACATAATTAAAATGCGGAATCTGCGCTTCGTCGAAAAGGATGCAGTTCTTGAACTCGCACGAGTTTCCCATTACGACCCCGTTTCCGACTACGACATTCTCGCGCACATAGCAGCCACTGCGAATCTGGCAGTTTTCGCCTATCCAGGCGGGGCCCTTTAGCACCGCGCCCTGTTCGACAACGGTCCCTCGTCCGATGAAAACATGACTGCTGATGAAGGGTTTGCCAATTAGCTCTCCGAGAACGCCCGGTTTTAAGCGGAATTGCAAATAACTCGCGATCTGTTTGAGCGCGTCCCAGACATATTTCTGGTTCTCAAATAATTTTGGATGCGCCGTGTGTTCGAGATCGAGGAATTCAGCCGGCGCAAACATATTTTTAATTATGCGCCGGCGCGTTTCGCAATCTTCTGCCCGTCCCTCGTGTCCCGCACTTCCCAGCCGAGCGCGAACAATTTGTCGCGCAACTCATCACTTTTTTGCCATTGTTTTGCAAGCCTTGCCTGTTCACGTGCTTTCGCCAGCGCCAGAACTTCTGAAGGAATCTGCAATTCCTGGCCGGTTAATGCGAGAACGGAATCGACGCCGTTCCACCAACTCAACCAGGAGGCGGCGCCTGCGCGATCCAGCCTTCCTGCATCCATCGCCCGATTTGTCTCCCGGATTGTCTCAAACAAGAAACCAAGTGCGGCAGAAATGTTCAAGTCGTCATCGAGCGCATTTTCAAAATCAGACCTTTCAATTCGGTGCCCAGTGTTTTCTTCTTGGGCGATTTCATGCAGGCGCGCCAGCCAGTCGTCAATCCGGCCTAACGATTCCCGCGCTTCATTCATTACCTCCCAGGTAAAATTCAATTGCGTCCGGTAATGAACGCGAATAAGGGCGTAGCGAAGCTCGCGCGCGGTGTAACCCTTAGCGCAGATGTCCGGCACGGTATAAAAGTTGCCTAACGACTTTGACATCTTCTGGCTATCGACCAGCAGATGCGCGCAGTGCAGCCACATTCTCACGAATTTCCTTCCGGTGACGCCTTCGCTTTGCGCGATCTCGGCCTCGTGATGTGGAAAGATGTTGTCCACGCCGCCGCAGTGAATGTCGATTTGGTCGCCGAGCAACGCAGTCGCCATCGCGCTGCACTCGATGTGCCACCCGGGCCGGCCTGCGCCCCAGGGAGAATTCCATTTTACATCGCCGTCTTCCTCATCCCACGCTTTCCAAAGGGCAAAGTCGCCGATGTGTTCCTTATCGTAATCGTCATTCTTCACTCGCCCGGTCGATTGCAGTTGAGTGAGATCGATGTGCGCAAGCTTTCCGTAGCTCGGAAAATTGTGAATCCGAAAATAAACTGATTTGTCGTCCGCTTGATAAGCCAGACCTTTCGAAATCAAAGCGCTGATCATCGAAATCATTTTGTCGATGTAGCGTTGATCGGTCGCCGAAGGATATTCGTTCGCACGTTTGATCCGCAAAGCGTCCGTATCTTCAAAAAAAGCCCGCTTGAACTGCTTGGTGAATTGCGAAAGCGAAACTCCCGCCTCACGCGCGCCGCGAATGGTTTTGTCGTCCACGTCCGTAATGTTCATCACGCGATGAACATTGAATCCGCGCGCTTCGAGATGCCGTTGGAGCAGGTCTTCGAAAATATAGGCGCGAAAATTTCCAATGTGTGCCCGGCTGTAAATAGTCGGACCGCAGGTGTAAATGCCGATCGTCTGATCGCCGCCTTTGCGGGCGCTGAACTGTTCAAGTTTGCGCGAGTAGGTATTAAAAAACTGCAGCGCCATCGCTACGGTTGCTCCACGCTGGCAATAGCCATTGCGGCAATGCCTTCGCCCCGACCGATCGCCCCAAGCAATTCATTCGTCGTCGCTTTGATACTGACATGTGAATCGGAGACGCCAATGGCCTGTGCAATTTTTCTTCGCATCGCTGGAACGTGCGGCGCAATTCTCGGCGCCTCGGCAATGATCGTTGCGTCGACGTTGATCACGCGTGCTTTTTTTTGCGCGAGCAACTGGATTACCCGATTCAAGATGTCCAGGCTGCTGATCCCGCGGATGGATTCGTCTGTGTTCGGAAAATGCTGGCCAATGTCGCCGGCGCAGATTGCGCCGAGCAGCGCGTCGGCAATCGCGTGCGACAAAACATCCGCGTCCGAGTGTCCGCTTAAGCCATGTGAGTGCGGGATTTCGACGCCACCAAGAATTAGTGGTCGCTCTTTGGAAAAACGATGAACGTCGTAACCGATTCCAGAGCGGATCATGCTCACAGTTTCAAATCGATCACGCCGTTGGACGCGACGACGCTGTATTTGTCTTTCATGTTTTCGCGCGGCCGTAAATCAACAATTCCGCCGGCCGTTTCAACCAGAATCCATCCCGCCGCGATGTCCCACAAGCTGATTCCTTGCTCGATGTAAGCGTCGAATCGGCCGCAGGCCACGTACGCCATATCGAGCGCCGCGCTGCCGAAGACGCGACATTTGCGGACGCGATGGACCATCTCCTGCAGCAACGGCAGATTTGTGTCGATGCTTCTGCTCGTCTTGGCCAGTCCGACAGAAATGACCGCCTCGGCCAGGTCGGCACGATCGCTGACGCGAAAGTGTTGGCCGTTGAATCGCGGCTTTTCGCCTTTCTGCGCACTCCACATTTCGTTTCGCAACGGATCGTAGATCACGCCGACAATGATTTCGCCTTTGAAGCGAAGCGCGATTGAAACGCAAAAATGCGGGATGCGATAAAAATAATTCACCGTGCCGTCGAGCGGATCGACCACCCATTGATGCGCGCTCGTCTGATCGCCGACGATTCCCTCTTCGCCATAGAGGGCGTGATCGGGGAATTTCTTGAGGAGTAAATCGGTGATCAGGTTCTGCGCGTCGACATCGATTTGCAACTTGATGTCGTGCGCTTCGGCTGCGTTGACTTGCCGCGCGCGATTGAATTGCGCCCGGAGCAGTTCGCCAGCTGCGCGGGCGGCTTCTTCCGCGGCATCAACGTAATGTGTCATCTAAAAGTTGAGTGGTTAAAGCGTCGAAATCTTGGGAACAGCTATCGACTCAACTTCTCAACCTCTCAACTCCTCATCCATAAAAAAAACCGGGAGAAAAATAAATTTCCTCCCGGGTTAAGGTTTCGGTTGTAACTCCAAAGCGTTTTGGAGTCATGAGCAAGGCGTTAATGCCTTTTTCTTTTCGCTGATTTTTTCTTCGCGGCTTTTTTGCGTTTCTTTGCCATCGACTATTCCCCCCTTTCAATCCGCAGAGGCGGAGGGTTATGAAGATTTCGAGATAGACTCAACTTCACTTTCAAGATGAAAGTGGTCATCACATTTTTTTTGTCAAACTTTTTTCACACAGGTTTGCAAAAATTTTTACCAGCTCGCGCGCGATATTTTTTTTGGAAGTGCGCAAAATTTTTTTCTTTTCGCCGTTGCGAAATAAAATCGTTACTTCGTTTTCGTCACTTTCCATTCCAATATTTGGATCGCTCACGTCATTGGCAACAATGAGGTCGAGACTTTTCTCAAGCAGTTTCTTTGCCGCATTCTGTTCCAAGTTTTCCGTCTCGGCCGCAAATCCGACGACGAGAAAATTGCGGTTTGGTTTCGCGACCTCGATGAGAATGTCGCGCGTTGGAATCAATTCGAGCAAAAGCGGGACATTGTCTTTTTTGATTTTTCGGGTCGAAGATTCCACCGGCTTGTAATCGGCAACAGCGGCCGCCATTACTAAAACATCGCAGCTGACCGAGTATTTGGTGACTGCCTCGAACATTTCGTCGCTCGTCAAAACCGGAATCAGTTTTGCCCCGGGCGGAGGTTGGAGGCTCACCGGACCGGAAATTAGAATCGCATCGTGGCCGGCTTCGAGCGCCGCCTCCGCGACTGCGTAACCCATTTTTCCGGAAGAACGATTGCTGAGATACCGAATCGGATCGATCGGCTCGCGCGTCGGCCCGGCGGTGACAACGAATCTCACGCGATCAAATTCTTCTGGCGAGCCAGAAAAAATTCCGCGCGAAATGCGATGTCGTCGACTTTCCAAAGACGACCCACGCCCTCATAACCGCAGGCGAGCATGCCCTCTTCCGGTCCGATGAATTCAGCCCCACGCGATTTCAAAAGCTCGACGTTTGACTGCGTTGCCGGGTGTTCCCACATTTTTCCATTCATCGCGGGCGCAATCAAAATCGGCGCGCGCGTCGCGAGAGCAATGGCAGTGAGAGGATGATTGGCCAGGCCGTGGGCGAGTTCCGCGATCACGTTTGCCGTTGCCGGCGCGATCAGGAGTAAATTGGCGCGATCGGCCAAATCGATATGACCGGGTCGCCAATTTTCTTTTTCGTCGAAGAAATTTGTCGTGACCGGATTCTTCGAAAGTGTTTGCAGGGTGAGCGGAGTAATAAACTCGGTAGCGTCGCGGGTCATCACGACAAAAACGTCGTGGCCCTGCTTCACGAGCAGGCTCGCCAGCTCGGCTGATTTATAAGCCGCTATCGAACCAGTGACGCCGAGGACGATCGTTTGATGATCGGATTGAAGTCGCACGACTTTGCCTGAGTTGTTTTTTTCAATCCGTGATTTCGAATTTTTTTTCATGCACGAGCAACCATCAGCTTTCGATCAGGCGTCGGCTTAAATATCGCTCCGCTGCGACGATGTGTCGAAATTTTTCAAGATCTTCGTCGGTCGATCGGCTAATGATGGTGTAACGGTAATCACGCCACAATTTCATCTCGCGCGCGCCCTGGGCCAGACGCGTTTCGATCTGATCGGCTGTCTCGGTCCCGCGTTTGGTCAGTCGCCGTCGCAATTCCTCCAGCGTCGGCGGCATGATGAAAACATCGACAAATGCGTCGCGGATGAATTGATCTTTGAAGCTGCGAATGCTGGCTGCGCCTTGCGTGTCAATGTCGATCAAAACATCGCTGCCGTTTTTTAAATTCTTCACGACTGTATCGCGCGAGGTCCCATAGTAGTAACCATAGACTTTGGCGCGCTCCAGGAACTCGCCTGCTCTTACCCGCTCCTGAAATTCGGACTCGGAAACGAAATAGTAGTCTTCTCCTTCGATCTCGCCCGCGCGCGCCGGTCGCGTGGTGCACGACACCGAATAAACAAACTCGCTCGTTTGGCGCAGCGCATCCACCAGAGTCGTTTTACCGGCGCCGGATGGAGCGGAAATGAGAAAGAGAATTCCGGAGCGATTAAATTGTTTATTCAAGATTTTGAATTTGCTCGCGAATGCGTTCGAGTTCGGCTTTGCAAGCCACAACATGCTGTGAAATGACCGCGTCGTTCGCTTTGGCCCCGATTGTGTTCAATTCGCGAAAGATTTCCTGGGTAATGAATTCCAGCGTCCGGCCCACCGGTTCACTTCGCCGCAAATGATGCGCAAATTGCGCAAGATGACTTTCGAGGCGCGTCAATTCTTCGGAAATGTCGGATCGGTCTGCGAAGAATGAAACTTCTTTGAGCAAGCGTTCGTCGCTGCCATCGATCGGAAGATCCGCTTTTTGAATGCGCTCTAAAAGCGCGGCGCGATATTTTCTTACGACGTCAGGATGAAGCGCGCGAATTTCTTTGAGCCGCTTGCGCATCGCTTTCAAGCGATGGATCAGATCTTTGGCAAGATGTTTGCCTTCGCGCTCGCGCATTTTTATTAATTCGGCCAGCGCGCTGCGCAATGCGCGCTCGAGCGCCGGCCAAACATCGTCCGCGTCAAGCGTCTGTTCCGGGACGCGCATCACACCGGGCGCCTGCAAGATTGTGCCGATGGTTATTTCGCCGGGCGTATTCAGTTCATTTTGCAACTCACGCATCGCCTGGTGATACGAACGCGCCAGTTCCGTATCGAGCGCCAGTTTCGGAGTGGTAGCGAGATTATTAAGACAATTGATGACAACATTGGTCCGACCGCGCGAGATGCCTTCGCCGATCGTTTGGCGGACGCGCGATTCAAGGCCAACGAGATCGCGGGGCAAATTGACGACGATATCGTTCTGCTTCCGATTAACAGAATTCAACTCAACGGTCAGCTTGGCGCCGTTAAAATCCGTTTCCCCGCGGCCGTAGCCGGTCATGCTTCGCACAATCATTTAGATTCACGAAAGAGTGGCGAAATAACAAATAGAAACAACTCAACGAAGTCTTTAGCTTGTCGGTCATGAAACAGGCGGCGCGCCAGGAACTTTCGCACTCGAAGGAACATCGTCGGACGCTGATGTTCCAGGTCGCAGCGATCGTTCTGGCAGTGGTCGCAGTTTATTCTCCTTCGTGGCACGCCGGTTTCGTCTGGGATGACGAGCAGTTGGTCACCCGCAATCCTTTGCTTCAAAATGTGTCCGGACTGATTGAGATTTGGTCTGGGGGACGAACGGCGGATTATTTTCCGATCGCAAACACGGTCTTTTGGATTGAATGGAATATTTTTGGGAACAATCCGGCACCGTTTCACCTGGTTAACATTCTGCTGCAAGCTGCGGACGCTCTGCTTGTCTGGCTTGTTTTGTTTCGTCTAAAAATTCCGGGTGCGTGGCTGGCCGGGCTCATTTTTGGGATCCATCCGCTCAACGCGGAGTCGGTCGCCTGGATTTCCGAACTCAAGAACGTTCTCTCGATGTTCTTTGCTTTGCTCTCGACGGTTTGTTTTTTTGAATCCGAAGATCGATGTTTGCTTAGTCCCACCGCCGCATATTTTGCCTCGATCTGCTTTTTTATTCTGGCGCTGCTCTCGAAGTCGCAGGTCGTCTTTCTGCCGATTTTGTTGTTGCTCTGTGCGTGGTGGCGATGCGGTCATCTGACAGACGCTAGGTTTCGCCGGGAGGCAATTCGAACCTGGCCGTTTTTTTGCGCGGCCATCTTGTTCGGAGCAATCACGATTTGGTTCCAGAATCGCGGAATTGGTGGAGAGGAAATTGTAATCGGGTCGTTAGCTCGCCGGCTGGCCAATGCTGGAATGGCGATCTGGTGGTACGGGGCGAGGATTTTCGTTCCTGCCCGATTGATGGCGATCTACCCGCGTTGGGAGTTTGATTCTACCGAGATCTACGAATGGTTGCCGCTTATCGGACTGGTTTTGGTGATGGTGCTCGCTTGGCTGTTTAGAGATCGTGGAACGCGCGGCGTCTTCTTTGCGATTGCCACTTTCGTCGTGGCCCTTTCTCCAGTGCTCGGTCTTCTTCGCATGGCCTATCTGCGCAGCGGCACTCTGGTTGCAGATCACTTTGTATA
>DASPUI010000001.1:0-24292 GCA_035622995.1 Chthoniobacterales bacterium | reverse complement strand
TGGGAGTCACCATCACGCTTTCGGTGATCGCCACGAGCAAATCAGGCGGCACCTCGCAAAACTAAATGTTGCTTCTGGGAATTTAAGGCTGTTTAATCCATCGGAAGCGCCATGAAGCATTTTTCGGTGCTGGTAATTTTGATAGGAGTTGCGGCTCTGGTTCGGGCCGACATTCAAGATCCGCCCTCGAACGATTATGGACCAACCCGCAAACTTGGGCGCGGTTTGGCCAATTTCTTTCTGGCGCCGGCGGAGATTCCGGTCACGGTTTGCAAGATTAATACCGACGAAGGCAACGCCGCCGCGGCTGGTTATGGCGTTGTCCGCGGGGTGGGACGTTCGTTCGAGCGCGGCGTTTCCGGTTTCATCGAAATCTTCACCTTCCCGTTTCCAGCCTGGCGTGAAAGTTATTATCCACTTTTGCCTAACGACATTCGCTACATCCACGCGGGCTACTCGGAGTTTCCACCGGAGCTGGGCAACGAATCAAAATATCCGTACGTGCGCGACTACTGATCGGCTGGTGCCGATCTCGACCTGTCGCGGTTGACGTTACCGGTTGCCGTCGTAGTGGTAAAACGATCCGAAATGGCGAGGGATCCAAATTCGCGGAGTTTTCCTCCGCTGGCTGTCATTGCCGTTTGGGCATTGGTTTACTTTGTCGTCGGCAAGCTGTCATTGAAGTTGGCCGTCGTTCACGCGAGCGCATCGGCCGTTTGGCCGCCAGCTGGAATCGCTCTCGCGGTTTTGATCTTGCTTGGCTATCGTGCCTGGCCGGCAATTTTCATAGGCGCGTTCTTGGTGAATCGCCTGACCGAAGGCAATATCGCGACCTCGTTAGGCATCGCGACCGGCAA
Source organism: Chthoniobacterales bacterium (assembly GCA_035622995.1). GTDB lineage: Bacteria > Verrucomicrobiota > Verrucomicrobiia > Chthoniobacterales > UBA10450 > DASPUI01. Next base: position 23,435 of record DASPUI010000001.1, on the reverse strand, counting down.
CACGCTGGAAGCGTTGTGCGGTGCCTGGCTGGTCAATCGGTTTGCGGGCGGCAAACAGCTGTTCGATCGCCCACAAAATGTTTTCAAATTCGCCGGAGCGACTATTCTTAGCACGCTCGTTAGCCCAAGCTTTGGCGTAACCAGTCTGTCGTTAGGTGGATTTGCCAGCTGGGTGAATTATTTTTCAATCTGGACTACCTGGTGGCTGGGAGACGCCTCCGGTGATCTGATCGTTGCCCCCGTCATTCTTCTCTGGAGTGTTCCGGGCTCGCGGAGATGGACCCGTTCCCAGGCGACGGAAGTGTTTGTGCTTTTTGTCCTGCTCGTCGGGATGGCGGAGATCGCTTTCGGCGGATGGTTTTCAATCTCGAGTAAACACTATCCCACGTCGTTCATCTGCGGTCCGATTGTCCTTTGGACCGCATTCCGATTCACCCCGCGAGAAACGGCGTCCGGGATTTTGATTTTGTCGGCAATTGCTCTCTGGGGAACGCTTCATAGTTTCGGACCGTTCTTTTTGGATACGGAAAACCAGTCGCTTCTCAATTTGCAAATCTGGACGGCAGTGCTCGCGGTCACCGCCATGGCGCTGGCAGCGGGGATGGCCGAGTACCGCCGAACACAGGCCACCCTCGAGCATCAAAAATCACAGGTGGAAGCTGCCAACCGGACGAAAGATAATTTTCTCGCGATGCTTTCGCATGAATTGCGAACGCCCCTTACTCCGGTCCTCGCCACCCTGGATGGACTGGAACGGGAGCCGATTGCGTCGTCCGAGGTCAAATCCGCGCTGGGAATGATTCGCCGGAACATTGAGCTCGAGAGCCAACTGATCGACGACCTTCTCGATCTCACTCGAATCGCCAAAGACAAACTCCGATTGAAGTTCGACCCGCTCGATGCGCACGAGATTATCGCAAACGTGGCCGAGATTTGTCACGCCGAAGCGGAGGCGAGGCGGCTTCGCGTTCATCTGCAATTGCGGGCCGGTGCACACTGGATTTCCGCCGACGCGGCAAAATTTCAGCAGATCATTTGGAACCTGCTCAAGAATGCGATCAAATTTACGGGCGAGAACGGCGAGATCACCATCTCCTCGACCAATCCAAGATCGCAAGTTCTCGATATCACCGTTCAGGACACGGGTATCGGGATGGAGCCGGGTACTATGGAACGCATTTTCAATCCGTTCGAACAAGGTGATCGCTCGGTTCAGCGGCGCTATGGCGGCCTGGGTCTTGGGCTGGCGATTTCCAAATCGCTCACGCAAGCGCACGGTGGCAAGCTATCGGTCCGAAGCGAAGGCTACGGTCGCGGTTCGACCTTCACCTTAACAATTCCAACAGTCTCGCCGCCGCGGGCGCCCGAGGTCGAGAACACCGCGTCGATTCTTACCCCTTCGCTACGCATTTTGCTGGTGGAAGATCATCAAGACACCTGCACCGCCTTGGAGAGATTACTTGTTCGGCGAGGTCATCTCGTTGCCGCCACCCACACCATGCGGGGTGCGATGGAGACCGCTGCTCGCAGTCCATTTGATCTTCTGATCAGCGATATTGCTTTACCCGACGGCAGCGGCATCGAGCTGATGACCTATCTTCGCGCCATTTCCAACATTCGCGGCATTGCCATCAGTGGTTTCGGAATGAATGGCGATATCAAACGTAGCTTGGAAGCGGGCTTTTCGGAACACCTCGTCAAACCGGTGAAACTGGAGAAACTCGAAGCGGCGATCTCTCGCACGATCCACGCCTGATCGCTTCCCAGTCACTCGTTAGGCAACTACAATTTTATCCACATTTTTTTGGTCGTGTCTGTGACGTAGCATGCGCATTGTCAATCTCACAATCGAGAGCGTGGCATTTGGCGGGAGAGGAGTGGCGCGCAAAGGTGGTAAAGCCATCTTCGTACCCTTCACGATTGACGGCGAAACCGTCTCGGCCAGACTCGTTCGGGAAAAGAAACAATTCGCCGAAGCCGAAGTTGTCGATCTCCAACAGAGCTCGCCATATCGGGTCGAGCCGCAATGCCGGTATTTCGGCCGATGCGGCGGGTGCTCTTATCAACACATCGAATATGAGCACCAACTTGCAATCAAGTGGCACCAGGTCCGCGATCTCCTCCAACGAATCGGAAAACTGAAATTTGTTCCGATGCGCCCGATTGTTCCCTCGCCCTCTTCGTATGCCTATCGCAATCGCATAACAGTTCATGTGGAAAATGGTGTGATTGGATATTTTCAACGCGATTCACATCGCCTGATCGACGTTGAGGAGTGCCCAATCGCGATGGAAGAAGCGAACCGCGAACTCGCGCAACTACGCGCGCAGCACCCGCGCGACGGACATTATACATTGCGCGCGCAATCCGGTCCCCGCGTTTTCTCCCAAACGAATGATGGCGTCGCAAACCTCCTGGGTGATTTGGTTGCGCAATTAATCCCGGAACAACAAAAACTACTGATTGACGCCTATTGCGGCGCCGGATTTTTTGCCAAGTCGTTGCGGGATAAATTTGAAAAGGTCATCGGAATCGATTGGGATCGCTTCGCGATCGAAGAAGCAAGAAAGAACGCAGCCGAAAAAGAAACCTATGTTGCCGGCGACCTCGAGGTAGAACTGAACAATTTTCTTAAACGCAGCAGCGGGGCCCGGGCTGCTTCAAGCAGTCAAATTCCGAGAGATAGCACTCTGATCGTCGATCCGCCAGCAACTGGTCTCAGCGCAGCGGTCCGAAAGCTCATTGTCGACCTTGAACCCGCAACACTCTTGTATGTCTCCTGCAATCCCGCCACGCTAGCGCGCGACTTGTCGGAGTTGCAACGGCGGTTCAAAATCGAATCGATCACGCCGCTCGACATGTTCCCACAGACCGCAGAAATCGAAGCTGTCGCACACTTGCGTCGGTCTGATGATTCAGCGATTGAACGGTTTCGATGAGACCGCCGAAAGTCTTGATCGCCGATCCGATTTCGCCACGCGGCGTTGAGGAACTCTCGCGAGACGGTGCACTGGAAGTCTCGGTGCAAACGAAGTTGAGCGAACCAAAATTGGTTGAAACGATTCCGGAGTTCAGCGCGCTGGTCGTGCGGAGCGAGACCAAAGTCACCGGCAACGTTTTAAACGCCGGAGCGAAATTGCGAGTAATCGGCCGGGCCGGTGTTGGGGTGGACAACGTGGATGTTGAAACGGCCACCCGTCGCGGCGTGATCGTGCTTAATGCACCCGGCGGCAACACCATTTCAACGGCGGAGCACGCTTTCTCGCTTTTACTTTGTGCGGCGCGAAAAATCCCGCAAGCGGATGCGAGCGTCCGCACGAAAAGTTGGGAGCGAAAGAATTTCGAAGGCGTCGAGCTTTACAACAAGACGTTAGGCATTATCGGAATGGGCCGGATCGGGAGCGAGCTGAGCCGACGCGCTATTGCTTTCGGGATGCGCGTGATCGCCTACGATCCCTATCTTTCGGCCGCACGCGCGCGCAGTTTACAGATCGAATTAACCGATGAACTGGACGATCTGCTCGCGGCCGCGGATTTCATTTCTCTCCACACACCGTTAACCAATGAAACGCGCCACCTCCTTGACGCTATCAGACTGGGAAAAACAAAACGCGGTGTGCGAATCATCAATTGCGCGCGTGGTGGATTGATTGACGAAACGGCGCTGGTAGGCGCCTTGCGCGACGGGCAGGTCGCGGTTGCGGCGCTGGATGTCTTCGAGAGCGAACCTTTGCCTAACGAATCCTTGTTGCGTTCGGCCCCAAATTTGATTTTGACACCGCACCTGGGCGCTTCCACAGCCGAAGCGCAGGAGAGCGTCGGGATCGAAATCGCGCAATCGATTCGAGCCGCGTTGCTCGAGGGCACGATTCGAAACGCAGTCAACATGCCGAACCTCGATGCAAAGACTTTGTCGATCATCGGTCCACACTTGCGCTTTGGCGAAAAGCTGGGGCGTTTTCTTTCCCAGGTCGCCCCGCGACGAGTGGAGCAATTGAATATTAATTACAGCGGCAAGGTCAACGAAGTCGATACTACTGCGATCACCCGCGCCATTTTGAAAGGCTTTCTGCAGACTGCCGGCGGAGTGGAAGTGAACGAAGTGAATGCGCCCGCGTTCGCTGATAGTCTTGGCTTGAAAGTTACTGAGACCCGTTTGAGCGCGGTTGGCGATTACAGCGATCTCCTCGAATTGTCGGCGGCTGCCGAGGGCAAAACGGTCTCGGTCGGCGGCGCATTTTTCGGCGCGACCCCGCGAATTGTGAGCGTGAACAGCCGGCCGGTGGAAGCGCGACCGCATGGCGTCATTTTGGTTTTGGAAAACACCGATCGCCCGGGAATGGTCGGACGCATCGGCTCGTTGTTAGGCGATCACGGAGTCAACATTGCCACCATGTCGCTTAGTCGAAATCAGGCGGGCGGTCGAGCGCTGACGGTTTTGAATCTCGATACCGCACCGGATGAAGAATTGCTCAAGGAAATCTGCGCGAGCAGCGATATTCACTCCGCACAGGTGATTCAATTATGAGAATCGACATTTTGCCATGTCGATCATAGCTCGAAACACGGGCAAGACCTTGTTAGGCGCGACGACAATTGTGGTTGCAGCTGGGGTTCTGTATTTTTGCACGGCAGCACGGGATATTGTTGTGGGCGATTCGCCCGAATTGATCGCAGTGGCGGTAACGCTGGGCGTTCCGCACGCGCCGGGTTATCCACTGTTCACGATGCTTGGTCATCTCTTCAGTCTGGTTCCGTTTGGACCGATTCCATTTCGCGTCAATCTTCTCTCGGCGACATGTAATGCCCTCACGGTCGGCGTGGTTTACCTGACCGCGCTCCGACTTACCCAAACTCGCGTAGCCGCAGCGGTCGCAGCTTTTCTTCTCGCGGCAAATTCGACTTTTTGGTCATGGTCGCTCCAAGCGGAAGTCTTTCCATTAAACGACCTGCTCGTTAGTTTGGTCGTTTGCCTCTTGATCGCCTGGCACGACGCGCCAGATCGAAAAAGGTTGTTGATCGCAGCGTCCTTTATTTTCGGACTGGCATTAAGCAACCATCAGACAACCATCCTGCTCGCACCCGCGATCTGTTTCTTGCTGTGGAGCCGGCGCACTACCTGGCGACGGCCGGAACTTGTTTTTACCTGCGTCGCCGCCATTGCAGCCGGCTTTTTGCCTTATTTGTATGTGCCATTGGCCGCCGAACATAATCCGTTTTTCAACTGGGGAGGCGTTTCTTCACTGTCCGATCTTTTTGCTCTCATTTCTCGACAAAGCTATGGAACAGGCCGTCTAACCAATAGCGCAGAATTATTTGCCGGCTCGCCCTGGCAACGAATTTTCGCGCTGTGCCGGTCGTTCGGTCCAGCGATGGGCCTGTTAGTGATCTTGGGACTCGTCTGTTCCTATCAAAAGATCCGCTGGTACTTTTGGTTTACTATTCTGGCTTTCGGCGGCATCGGCGTTTTTTTCGTTAGCGCGGCGAATCTCGACCTGGACAAGGATGTGTTCGGTTTATACGTGCTTGAGCGCTTCTTTCTCGCGTCACAAGTGGTCCTGGCACCATCAATTGCGCTCGGAATTTTAGAGGTTGCCGAGTGGATCTCGGTCCGAACACCGACCCGGAAGAGGTTGATAACGCGTTTAATCGCGGCCGCGAGCTTGATCGCTCTTCTCGTAAGCGTCGGAGTTAATTATCGAAAGATCGATCAAAGCCATAACCACGTTGCGCGCCTTTACACCGAGGATGCTTTCGCCACCGCCCCGGCCAAAAGCACTCTCCTGATCAACGGCGACGAAATTGTCTTACCGCTTTGCTACATGCAGGCGGTTGAACAACTGCGTCCTGATCTCACTCTTGTCATCATGCCGCTCCTGCAAACGGATTGGTATTTGGCCCAGCTCCGTCAGCGATATTCGGGGTTGTTTGTGCCGTTCGATCGCTACGACCCTTCCCGGAACAATCTCAAGAAATTGGTTGATGCCAACCGGACTCAAAGCATCATCGTTATCGGCAGGATCGCAAACAACGATGACAGCTTAACCGCCGATTATTGGCTGTATGAGCGTGGTCTGGTGACCATTGTCGAACCAAAAGAAAAGATTATCAGCATCGATCAGGCGGCGTTCGATAACGAACAACTTCTGACTTTGTATCACCCGCCCGATTGGCGCACGATTAGGAAAAAGAGTTTCGAATCCAATTACTTGCTCTATTACGCCGTTCCGTCGATGCGGCTCGGCCGTGAATATGAGCGCCTGGGAGACAAGCCGGACGCGGAGAAATGGTATCGCCGCGCGTTGAACATTGATCCCTATCTCCCGGAAGTGCGCGAAGGACTCGGACGCATTGGAAATTAGGCAGCGGTGGTTGCTTCGGACGATGAATCACAGACTGTGATTCATGGCGGCGCCGAGAAAATTTCAAATCGCGGTTGCGTTCGCCGCTCTCTACCTCATCTGGGGCTCGACCTACCTGGCTATTCACTTCGCGATCACGACCATCCCTCCATTCCTAATGGCAGGGATGCGATTTTTTCTGGCGGGATTAATTATGTTCGCGATCGCGCGAACTCAAAGCTCGCTCAGGTCGACCTGGCGCGACTGGCGCACCTCGCTCATCGTTGGCGGTTGTTTACTCCTCGGCGGTAACGGCGGGGTGAGTTTATCGGAGAAATATATCGACTCGGGTCTGGCCGCAGTCATTGTGGCGACGGTTCCGATTTACATCGCACTGCTCGGCTGGCTAACGGGGATGTCATCGCGGCCAAAGCCAATCGTCTGGTTGGGCCTGGCCGGCGGATTTCTCGGCGTGGCAATTCTGCTCGCGCCGGCGCTGAGATTCTCCCAATCCAGCAGCTCTCGTCCGGCCATCGGCATGTCGATCTTGCTTGTGTCTTCGTTTATTTGGTCGGCTGGCTCCCTCTATTCGAGTGCCAGCAAAACCTCCATTTCGCCATTTCTGGCGGCGGCGCAGCAAATGGTTTGCGGCGGGATACTGCTAATCCTGGCTGGGTTGATCACAGGAGAAAAGGGCAACTTCCATCCCGGCGCGGTCTCGGTCTCTTCGTTAGGCGCTTTCGTTTATCTTGTCTTGATTGGCGGAATCATCGGCTATTTTTCTTATGCTTGGCTGCTTCGCCATTGCGAACCGGCCAAAATCGCCACCTATGCCTATGTCAATCCAATTGTCGCGGTATTTCTCGGCTGGGCATTTGCCGGAGAAATGTTGACCGTCCGCAGTCTATTCGCGGCATTATTAATAATCGGTTCGGTCGCGTTGGTGGTAAGCGCACAACGGTTGACGGCAAAACCAAAAGTGGTGGCGTTGCCAGCGGCGATTCCTGACGTTAGTTGCAGCAGATGACTGACAGATCAACGCCGAATAAATCGAAAGACCGAGGCGAAACGGTTGACGTAGTCAGGCGAAACTGGCGGGCCGAGGTCGAGACAGCCCAGGCCTATCGCGAGCTGGCCGGACGCGAGCTGGACGAAAAGCGCAAGGCAATTTTGGTGCGCATGGCTGAGGCGGAAGAAAGGCATGCCCAACGCTGGGAGAAAAAATTGATCGACTTGGGCGAACCCGTCCCAATTCTCACCGATTCGTTAGGGCGTCGCTTCAAGCGGTGGCTCAATCGCACGCTCGGAACCGAGCTTGCAATTCGCCGGATGGAAGCGGCTGAGGAGAAACATGAAGCGCAATTTCGAGACCAACGCGAGCGAGTCCTGGCCGACGAGCACGATGTGAAGGATTTTCTGCGCGAGAGCGCCCTGGAAGAAAAAGCGCATGCTCGCGCGCTCCAAACAATGGTGCCCCAGCTCGGACCACGCACCGTGCTCGACACCATTTTGAAACGCGAACGCTGGCACGGTCGTGGCGGAAGTTGGGTGGCGGACGCGATCTATGGCGTGAATGACGGACTCGGCGCGGTATTTGGAATTGTCTCCGGCGTGGCGGGCGCGACCAACAACCAGCAACATTACGTTTTGATCTCCGGCTTGGCCGGAATGCTGGCATCGTCTTTATCGATGGGCGCAGGAGCGTATCTGGCAGTCAAAAGCGAACGTGAGGTTTACGAAGCGGAGATTGCTCGCGAAAAAGCGGAAGTCGAAGAAAATCCCGAGGAAGAAATCGAGGAGATGTCGCTTTTTTATCAGTTGCAGGGATTCAACCCGGAAGAAGCCCAACGAATGGCCCAGCGGCTGGCTGAAAGTCCCGAGCAAATGGTGCAGGCAATGGCTCAGAGCGAGCTTGGACTTTCGCAACAGCATTTCGGCAAGCCATGGACTTCAGCTTGCTCAGCCGCCCTTTCCACCGCCGTTGGAGCTTTCATTCCGATCATTCCCTTCTTCTTCATGACCGGGATGTCGGCGGTCGTGGCCGCGTTCACGATCAGCATCATCGCGCACTTCGCGGTCGGAGCGGTCAAATCGGTGATCACGTTGCGCTCCTGGTGGGCATCGGGACTGGAAATGACATTCGTCGGCGTGATTGAGGCGGCTGTGACTTACAGTCTCGGCCTTGCCTTCGGCGCGCTCGCGTGACCAGGAAAATGCGAATCGGTGCGCCAACTGCTTCGCCCGTGCGCGATTAGCTGCTGGAGCGTAAGCTCAGGGAATAGGAAGGTAGCTGTAACCGGCGACCGGCGTAGGATGTCATATTGGCTGGAGCTCAACAATGCCGACGAGCGGGGTAAAAAATGTCGAAACGAACCATTCTTGTAATCATCGGAGTCGTCCTCGTACTGTTCGTTTGGTGGACCTGCCGCCGGTCGCCCGCCGCTAGCCAGTCGGCAACAGGCTCCGCTGCCGGTCGGCGCGGTTCGATGAGTGGCGGCGGCCCGGTCCCGGTTGTCGCTGGGAAAGTGGAGCAAAAGGACATGCCGATTTATTTGGACGGACTCGGCACGGTCCAGGCGTTCAACACTGTGACCGTCCATGCGCGAGTCGATGGCGCACTGGTACAGGTCAATTTTTCAGAAGGCCAGGATGTGAAAGCGGGCGATTTGCTGGCCGTTGTCGATCCAAAACCGTACCAGGCGGCGCTCGATCAGGCAAAAGCGCAAGCTGCGTTAGATGACGTGACGCTGAAGAGGCAGGCAGATCTGCGCGCTAGAAACGTCATCGCGCCGCAGGATTACGATACTGCTGTAGCCAATGCGCAAAAATCGCAAGCCGCTGCCGAGGCTGCTCAGGTCAATCTCGATTACTGCTATATCAAATCGCCGATCGACGGACGCACTGGCGTTCGCCTTGTCGATCTCGGCAACATTGTGCACGCGGCTGACCAAACCGGAATCGTCATCATCACGCAGTTACATCCGATCTCGGTCGTGTTCACGCTGCCGGAGCAAAGCCTGCAATCGATTTTGAATGCTGGCGGCACGAGTGGCGGACTTAAGGTGATTGCATTGGATCGTGGCAACACCGCTACCCTGGACGAGGGATCGCTGGCCGTTGTCGACAACGAAATTGATCAAACAACCGGCACAATCAAATTGAAAGCTACCTTTCCGAATAACGACCTGAAACTGTGGCCGGGAAAATTCGTGAACGCGCGCCTGGTTTTGTCGACACAGAGAAATGCAACCGTCATTCCGTCGAGCGTGGTTCAGCGCGGACCGCAAGGGACCTACGCCTACGTGATTCAGCCGGACAAAACCGCCGAAATGCGCCCGATTAAAATTGGTCAAACCGAAGATAATCTTGTGATCGTCAACAGCGGTCTGAAGCCAGGCGAGCAGGTCGTGGTGGATGGTCAGTATAAATTGCAACCCGGCGCGCACGTCGAGATTAGCTCGCCCCAGCAGCAGCAACGAGCACAAGTCCGGCCGGCGGGTTCGGCGAAGCCGCAACGACCGGGAAAATCGTGAGCATTTCCGAACCGTTCATCCGCCGGCCGGTCGCGACGTCGCTCATGATGGCCGGAGTGATCTTGCTCGGAGTGCTCGGCTACAAGTTGCTGCCGATTTCGGCACTGCCAACTGTCGACTTTCCAACAATCGAAGTCACGACGTTCTATCCGGGAGCTAGCGCCGACGTGATGGTCTCGTCTATTACCACGCCACTCGAGCGGCAATTCGGGCAGATCAGCGGTTTATCGTCGATGAATTCTACCAGTTCATTCGGAACGTCGACCATTACTTTGCAATTTGTGCTCGATCGCCCCATCGACGTGGCCGCGCAGGATGTCCAGGCGGCGATCAACGTTGCCGGCGGATTTTTGCCAAAAGATCTGCCCAATCCACCGAAGTACAACAAAGTTAATCCAGCAGATACCCCAATTCTCACTCTGTCGATCACCTCCGACAGTTTACCGCTCGATCGCGTAAACGATTTTGCCGACACGTTGCTCGCGCAAAAATTGAGCGAAGTTACCGGTGTCGGCCTGGTCACGATTCAAGGAAATCAAAAACCGGCGGTGCGGGTGCAGGTCAATCCGGCGGCTATTTCCGCGCTCGGTCTGAGTCTGGAAGATGTACGAACGATCCTCGGCCAGGCGAATGTGAATGCGCCGAAAGGCAGCTTCGAAGGACCGCGGCAGGCGTTCACGATCGGCTCGAACGATCAAATTTTTTCGGCCGAGGCCTACAAGCCGATCATCGTTGCTTACAAAAATGGCGCACCAGTCCGGTTAGGCGACATCGCGAACGTGATCGACAGCGTCGAAAACGACCAGCTTGCCGCGTGGGTCAGCAACAAAAATGGCGAACAACCAGCCGTGCTTCTCGACATTCAACGCCAGCCGGGGGCGAACATCATTCAAACCGTCGATCGCGTTAAGCAATTGCTGCCACGACTGACCGCTTCGCTACCGCCGTCGGTTCATGTCGACCTGCTGGCTGACCGAACCGAAACAATTCGAGCTTCGGTGCGCGACGTCCAATTCACTTTGCTCCTGACCGTCGCGCTGGTCGTGATGGTGATGTTTCTATTTCTGCGAAAACTCTGGACCACCGTCATCACCAGCATCGCGTTACCGCTCTCGCTCATCGGCACCTTCGGCATCATGTATCTCGTCGGATTCAGCCTCGATAATCTCTCGTTGATGGCGCTCACAATTTCGACCGGTTTCGTGGTCGATGACGCAATCGTGATGATCGAGAACATTGTGCGCTTCATCGAAGCGGGCGATCCGCCGCTGGAAGCGGCGCTGAAAGGCGCAAAACAAATCGGGTTCACGGTTATTTCGCTAAGCGTGTCGCTGGTCGCGGTCTTCATTCCACTCTTATTCATGTCCGGAATTGTCGGCCGGCTGTTTCGTGAATTCGCAATCACGCTCAGCGTCGCCGTTGGAGTCTCAGCGTTCGTTTCGCTGACCCTCACTCCAATGATGTGCGCCAAACTCCTGCGAGCCGAAAGTGAAAGCGAAAAAGAGCACCAGGGAGAATTTTTTCGCCGAACCGAAGAATATTGGGAGCGCTTTCGAAATTGGTACGAGCGCGGACTTCGCTGGGTCCTTGCGCATCAGCGCTTCATCCTGAATGTCGCGATCGTCACTCTCATCGCGACGATTTTGCTCTACATCATCGTGCCGAAAGGTCTCCTGCCCCAGCAAGACACTGGAGTCATCGTCGGCGTGACGGACGCCGCGGAAAACATTTCATTCAAAGCGATGATGGAACGCGTTCATGCGGTCTCCGACATCGTCAGGCGCGATCCCGACGTAGCGAGTGTCTCTGCTTCAGTCGGTGCCGGCACCGTCAACGCGACCATCAACACGGCACGGCTTTACATTGTCCTGAAGCCGCACAACCAACGCGCGAACGCTGAAGAGATCATTGAGCGCCTGCGCAAGGCCACTCGCGACGTCGAAGGAGTGTCTCTGTTTATGCAAGCGGCGCAGGATTTGCAGATCGACGCGCGAGTCAGTCGCACACAGTTCCAATACATTTTACAGGATGCGGATGCCGCCGAACTGGGGGAGTGGACGCCGAAGCTCGTCCAGAAACTTGGGACATTGCCGCAGTTGAGCGATGTGGCGAGCGACCAGCAAACGAACGGCTTGCAGTTGAATGTCGATGTCGATCGCGAGAAGGCGTCCCGCCTCAATGTACTGACCCAGGCGATCGACGACACGCTTTACGATGCGTTCGGTCAGAGACAGGTCTCGATTATCTTTACCCAGCTCAATCAGTTCCGCGTCATTCTCGAAGTGGAACCGCAGTTTCGTGAGTCGCCCGATTTGCTCGACAAGATCTATGTGAAATCGAGTTCCGGCCAGCCGGTGCCGCTCAGCGCGTTCGCAACCATGCGCGTGAGCAATACACCGCTCTCGATTCCGCACCAGGGACAATTTCCAGCCGCGACCATTTCGTTCAATTTGCGGAGCGGCAGTTCGCTCAGCCACGCGATTCCTGCGATTCAGAAGGCCGAGCGCGAGATTGGATTGCCGGACACGATTGCCACGACTTTCACCGGCGCAGCCGCAGAATTCCGTTCGTCGCTAACGAGCGAGCCGCTTCTCATTTTGGCAGCAGTGATCGTGATCTACATCGTGCTCGGCGTTCTTTACGAAAGTTATATCCATCCAATTACGATTCTCTCGACACTCCCGTCGGCCGGTGTCGGGGCGTTGCTGGCACTTTTGTTTTGCCGGACCGATTTTTCTCTGGTCGCGCTGATCGGAATCATTTTGCTGATCGGCATCGTGAAGAAGAACGCGATCATGATGATCGACTTTGCACTTGAAGCAGAACGAAAGGAAGGGATGTCTCCGGAGGAGTCGATCTATCAGGCCTGTTTGCTGCGATTTCGCCCGATCATGATGACGACGGCCGCCGCCCTCCTGGGCGCGTTGCCGCTTGCGCTTGAACATGGGACCGGAAGCGAGCTACGCCGCCCGATGGGAATTGCGATCGTCGGTGGCTTGTTGCTCTCGCAATTTCTGACGCTCTACACTACGCCGGTTATTTATCTTTATCTTGATCGGTTTGGCCGATGGCTGGAAGAGCGGCGCAGTCGCGGACGCTTTGGACAGGTCGAACTGCCGTTAAAGTCGGCAGCCCAAACCGAGCCACAGCCGGAATTCGCCGCAGTCGACGGCGAAGAGAGTCATCTCGGATTTTAGGGATGAATATTTCGGAGCCATTCATTCGGCGGCCGGTTGGAACATCGCTACTCGCCGCCGGAATTTTGTTGTTAGGCGCGGTCGCCTATCATTTTCTCCCGGTTGCGCCGTTGCCAAAGGTTGATTTCCCGACCATCTCGGTCAGCGCGCAGGAACCGGGGGTCGATCCGCAGACCGCAGCATCGTCGTTGGCAGCGCCGCTCGAACGCCGTTTTGCCCAAATCGCCGGCGTAAACGAAATTACGTCCGTCAGTTCGTTGGGCGGTTCGAACATTACGATTCAGTTCGATCTGAGCCGCGATATCAACGGCGCCGCGCGCGACGTGCAGAGCGCGATCGATGCCGCGTCCGGCGAATTACCGAGTGGTCTTCCGCAGCCGCCATTCTATAAAAAAGCCAACCCGTCCGACGCGCCGATCATGGTTTTGGCGATGACCTCCGATGCGCTGCCGTTGTCGGCGGTTTACAATCTGGCTGATCAAATTATCGGGCAACGCGTTAGCCAGGTGGAGGGCGTAAGTCAGGTGATAATTGGTGGCGGTGCCAAATCGGCTGTCCGCGTCCAACTCAATCCGGTCGCGCTCGCTTCAATGGGGCTTAGTCTCGAAGATATTCGCAGCACGCTTTCCCAGGTGAACGTGCTCTCGCCAAAAGGCGCTTTCGACGGGACGAGCCAGCGCTTTGTCATAGCGAGCAACGACCAACTCACCCAGGCCGACCAATACCAGCCGATCATTGTGGCGCAGCATAATGGCGCGGCGGTGCCGTTGCGCGACGTGGGCAAGGCGATCGACGCACAGGAGAATCGCGATCAAGCCGGTTTGTTCGATAACAAACGCGCAGTGCTGCTGGTTATTTTCAAACAACCCGACGCCAACGTCGTTCGCACCACCGATCAAATTCACGCGATCCTGCCCCAACTACGGAGTTGGCTGCCGCCGAGCGTTTCACTTGACGTGATGAGCGATCGCACAATCACCATTCGTTCGTCCGTTCGCGATGTGCAGATCACCCTGGTATTTACCATGGCGCTGGTCGTGATGGTGATGTTTCTGTTTCTCCGGCGATTCTGGCCGACATTCATTTCGGCAGTTACCATGCCGCTCGCCCTCGCTGGAACTTTCGGCGTGATGTGGCTTTGCGGTTACAGCCTGGACAATCTTTCGCTCATGGCCCTGACGGTGTCGACCGGGTTCGTGGTCGACGACGCAATCGTGGTGATCGAGAATATCGTGCGTTTCATCGAAGCGGGTGAGTCGCCGATGGAAGCCGCGCTCAAAGGCGCGCGACAGATTGGATTCACCATCATCTCAATCAGCCTTTCCCTGATTGCGGTTTTTATTCCGCTTTTGTTCATGGGCGGATTGATTGGGCGTTTGTTTCATGAATTTTCAGTGACTTTGAGTGCCGCCATCCTCGTCTCGATGGTCGTTTCACTCACGCTCACGCCAATGCTTTGCGGCCGCTTTTTAAAACGGGAAGAAAAGCATCAGCCTAGTGGGATCATTACTCGATTAAGCGAGCGTGGGTTCGACGCGATGCATGATTTCTACCAGCGCAGCCTGACATGGGTGCTGAAACGCGAGACCTTGATGATTGCGGTCACTCTCGGCGTAATCGCTGCGACTGTTTGGCTCTACGTTGTCGTCCCAAAGGGGTTTTTTCCGCAACAAGACACGGGTCAGATGATGGGAACGACCGAGGCCGCGCAGGACATTTCGTTCGAGGCGATGAAGGAAAAACAGGAGGAAGTCGTGAAGATCGTGATGGCCGATCCGTCGGTGCAGGCAGTCGGCTCATTTTTCGGCGGCGGATTCGGTTCAGCGATGAACAACGCGCGAATGTTTATTTCTCTGAAGCCGAAAGGATGGGGTAAAGATCACCGCACTGACGATCCGCTCGCGATCATGGGACGACTTCGACAGAAGCTTTCCAAAATCCCGGGAGTTCAACTCTTCATTACTCCCGGCCAGGATATTCGAGTCGGCGGACGCATGTCGAAGTCGATGTTTCAGTACGCCCTAACCGATCAAAATGTGGACGAGCTCAACTCCTGGGCGCCAAAGCTGGTGGAAAAATTACAACAATATCCGCAACTCAAGGACGTAACGAGCGATCAGCAATTTCGCGGCTTGCAGGAGACGGTGGTGGTCGACCGCGACGCAGCCGCACGACTTGGAATCCAACCACAGGCGGTGGACAGCACGCTTTACAGCGCTTTTGGCCAGCGACAGGTATCGATCATTTACACTCAACAAAATCAGTATCACGTCGTACTTGAAGTAGATCCGCAATTCCAGCTCGATCCGACGTCGCTCGACAAAATCTACATCAAGGCACCCAGCGGCAGCCAGGTGCCGTTGAGCACGATCGCTCACTTTCAATTGGATAACACTCCACTCTCAGTCAATCACCAGGGACAATTTCCGTGCGTAACAATTTCATTTAACCTCGCACCGGGGATCTCGTTAGGCGAATCGACCCAGATTATCGAGCGCGCGGCGCGCGAAATCGGAATGCCATCCAATATTCGCGGCAGCTTTGCCGGATACGCCCAGGTCTTTCAATCGTCACTCTCCACCGAACCATTGCTGATTCTGACCGCTTTGATCGCGGTCTATATCGTGCTCGGCATGCTTTACGAGAGCCTTATCCATCCGATCACAATTCTTTCGACCCTGCCCTCGGCCGGGCTCGGGGCGCTACTGGCGATGGAGGTGACCGGCGACGAACTCTCAATTGTCTCGATTATCGGAATCATTTTGCTGATCGGAATTGTGAAGAAAAACGCGATTATGATGGTTGACTTTGCGCTTGAAGCTGAACGCCACGAAGGATTGACTCCAGAGCAGTCGATTTACCAGGCCTGCCTCGTTCGCTTTCGGCCAATCATGATGACGACATTCGCCGCGATGTTCGGCGCGCTGCCTTTGGCGATTGGAATGGGGGTTGGCAGCGAGTTGCGCAAGCCACTCGGCATCGCCATCGTCGGCGGCCTGATCGTTTCGCAAATCCTTACTCTCTACAGTACGCCAGTCATTTATCTGGCGCTCGATCGCGCGCGCCTGTGGGTCCGGAGTTGGCGCGAGCGCCGAAAAGATGGTCGAAGATCGACTCCACTCGGTTTATCCGAAGCGCCGGATGCGGTAACGAGCTGATTCCGAAAGTTGGTGGAGGTAAGGGGATTCGAACCCCTGGCCTTCTCATTGCGAACGAGACGCTCTACCAACTGAGCTATACCCCCGAACTACCTATGAAACTGCCGTCAAAAACAATCCCAATTTGTTCCATTGTCCACCGATTTTATCCACTGTTACTCCGAACGAGGGCGACCACGCCGATTTATCAAATTCGATGCCGTTCTAACTAATCCAAGGATGTACGCCTAAGGTCCAATCATCCTGAATTGGGAGATGGTATGAGTGTTGAGGTTCTAAGTCTTCGTAGAAGAGAGAATTCAGACAAAATGAACCTGAGGAAAAGAAAGAGAGGATGTAAACGATGCCTATAGCAACAAGACAGAAGAGGGTAGCGCGACGGCAAGCACGGCGTGCGTCACGACGTGCCGCACGCCTATCGCGTCGCCGGGGACGAAGAGCTGCGCGCAGGGTGCGTCGGGCCGGACGAGTCGTCGCCCGCAGGACTCGCCGCACTGCACGCAGAGCGGCCCGCCGTGTTCGGCGCACAGGTCGGAGAATCGGCCGAGCGAAGCGGGTTGCCGTCCGTGCCGCCGAATCCGAATCCGCCCAAGCAGCGTAGATCCAAGCGTTTCGATGTCCTCGGGTAAGTGAGCCCGAGGACATCCAACAATCGCACAACCCTAATCAGACCCTAACTTGTTCTCCTCAAACAGGCTTCGTCCTTTCTATATAACAAACCAATGAATCCGATTCTACCACCAGGCCCCGGGGCCAAACCACGAACGTCATCAAATCTGCTGGAGGTCTTAATTCGCGGCGCTTTGCTTTTCGCCCTGGCTCTCTTGTGCTACCGAGCCTTTTCGCCCTTCCTGCCGCTGATGGCCTGGTCGATCGTCCTGGCGGTTACGATGTACCCGTTGCATCAACGGCTCGCCCGCGCAGTGGGCGGAAGGCAATGGCTCGCTTCGACCATTCTGGTTATCATTGGTTTTCTGCTGATCATTACCCCGACAGGGTTATTGATGAATTCTTTTGCCGACTCTGTCCGAAATTTCATCGGTGCGGTGCAAAACAACACCCTGGAAATACCTGCGCCATCAGAGAGAGTCGCGCGGTGGCCGATAGTCGGCAAAGAAGTTTACGACACCTGGTCGAAAGCTTACGCCGACCTGCCTGGGCTGGTCCACAGCATGCAGCCGAAGATCGGTGTATTGGCCCACAGAGCACTTGCCATGGTCGCAAGCATAGGCGGTGGCTTATTGCTGTTTCTGGCCTCGTTCATCATCGCGAGTATCCTAATGGCATATGGTGAATCAGGTTCGCACACCAGCAAAGAGACTTTCCAACGGATCGCCGGCTTGGAAAGGGGCGAGGCGCTCGTCAAACTGTCCACGGCAACCATCCGCGCCGTCGCGCTAGGTGTCATCGGTGTCGCCTTCATTCAGGCGATCCTCATCGGACTGGCCCTGCTGTTTGCGGGCGTACCGTCGGCAGGTGTCTTGTCGATCATTGCGCTCGTATTGGGTATTGCTCAAGTACCAGCGCTGGTCATCACGGTCCCAGTCATCACTTACATCTGGTCGAGCGGCGATTACAGCCATTGGGCCGCGATCACATATACGGTTATCCTGCTAGTGGCCGGCATGGCTGACAACGTTTTGAAACCGCTCATGCTCGGTCGCGGCGTTGCGGTTCCAATGCCGGTGATCTTGTTTGGCGCACTGGGCGGTATCGCAAGCGGTGGAATTCTAGGAATGTTTGTGGGCGCGACGGTCTTGGCACTTGGATACCACATTTTCAAGGTTTGGATTGCCAGCACCGGGGACATCGAGGCTGGACCACAGAATGAACGGATCAAGCATGGGGATTCGGCTAAAGGTTAAAAACCGCCTGACCGATGCCCATGGTTATACTTTTCAGATCTTCAAGGCTTGCGTGTTACCGACCCCGTCGACCGGATCATTTCAATCATTTCCCTGTCACTTTGCAGGCTAGATCCAGTGACCTCGTCAACGACCCCGAGCCAATACGCCTCTTCCGGTGTTAGTTGGTAGTCTTTCGTTTGCAGCAGACGACACAATGAAACGACGAAATACCAGAGCACCTCAAGTTTGTTTGCGGCATGACTCTCCAGATAAGGTTTGTGCTCTTCTTCGATTTTACTTTTGAATTCGGCGCTTTGCGCCTGGGTCAGAAAAAGACTGCCATAGACTTCCAGCAGAGCATCCAGGTCCTTCGTTTGCGAAGCGTAATCATGAATAAGATTGAAATCGCTTGTCACTTCGCGCATTCCCGTTCGGCTCAGCAGCCAATCATCTTCCTTATGCAATCTGCTTCGGTAGTCCACGATGGCGCGCACTAACTCCCGCTCCAATTGCTTGTTTGGCCACTGGGCGACGTTCTTGCGCCTCTTCAAATAATTATCGGCCGCCGTTTGGACCTCTTGCAGTGATTTTTGCTTCGCGATCGCTTCTCTTAGCAGCATCGCATTTTCCGGCGTGAATTTAGCCGTCAAGGCCTCGACCAATTCTTCCAGCCCCTCTGGTCCCTCTCGGAATTTCTCAATCGCATCCTTTAACTGAACCACCCGCCACATAATCCTTCGGAACGAAGAACGCGCCAGACGAAGAGCAAGCCTTTCGTTGGCTTCCTGCAGATTAGCCGCGACCGAGGTTACTCCCTCAAAGGTCAGCACTTGCTCGAACGCCTGCCTGGACCCGTGATAAAGAATGTCAGCTTGCGGTTCGGCTATGGCATAATCACCCAGCGCCAGCAAATCCGCGGCCGCGCTCGCTGCCGTCCCGATCGCAACTGTAATTAACCGGCATCTTCTTCCGTCCTGATCCGGTGCCTTAATTAGAAAACGGATGCCCTCCGCTACCGCAGATGATCCCCCAGGGCTGTCGATGTAGAGGGTAATCGGATCTCCGCTTGCAGCTCGGAGCTCTTTTATTCTCGGGGTTAGGGCGTACGCGGCCTCCTGCGTTATTTTGCCCGTCAGAAATAATGAGCGCGCAAAATTCTCCCGATAATCGTTGTCGTGAACGGGCATTTACGACCACGCCGCCTCGTCGCCATGGCCCGGCGCGCCGTCAGCCTTCCGATTCACCTCTATCTTGTGACGAATCGATTCGACAAACGCTTTCACATCCCCGTCGTATTGCTCAACAATGATTCGAACAACCTGCGCGAGACTCTCATCCACCCTCTGGACTTGCCCCTCTTCGAGGCTTTTGTCGAGGAGTTCTATCAATCCCTTACGGGTGATGGCAGCCTTTTGGCCATGTGGGCGACCACCCCAGATCCTCGATCCAGCAGCCGGCGCGAATGCTTCGCGCCAGCCACTTTGTATTTCCATCGCCACCGGATCACGCCGCCGCGTAACCAAGAAACTCTTTCGCTTTGGCTACTTCGGCATCCCATTTCTGTAACTGTTCTGGGGTAAGGAAGCGCTCCAGCGCCTGGCGCAGTTCGGCCCGGTGAGCTCCGACCGCTTTAATGATGTCCTGCCGGGTAACGTCCGGATGGGACTTCTTGTATTCATGAAGCCTGCCGGCCGCAAAAGCCAGCCGCTCCTGAAGTTTTGTCTTTTGTTCATCCGACAGGTTTATATCCCCTGCGAACCGTTTGATTTCATCTCTGATCGCTTGACCTTG
Source organism: Chthoniobacterales bacterium (assembly GCA_035622995.1). Classification (GTDB taxonomy): domain Bacteria; phylum Verrucomicrobiota; class Verrucomicrobiia; order Chthoniobacterales; family UBA10450; genus DASPUI01. Next base: position 3,568 of record DASPUI010000001.1, on the reverse strand, counting down.
TTCAGTGCTGATATCCATTATGCTACTCCGTATTAAATCGGGAATTTGATTTTGGCCCCCGTCCGCCATCCGGCCAAATTGTCCACTCTCGGGCCACGCTAGCCGGAAAGAACGAATACATCGCAAGTTAAACCTTAATTAATAGGACTTTGGTCGCATCTCTATCTGTTGGTGTTTTTAATGTCGATCCTAACGAGTTTCTGTCCTCGGCGAACAAGCCGAACCACGTCTGATGGTGATCGAGATTTACATGCCTGTCATGAACGCTGCGCTGGCAGTGGCGCTCTTTAGATTACAGACCCAAACATGATTGAGGTCAGTCCGTCTTGGCGACCGGAGTAATGTCGTGATGTTCCGGCCAGAAAGCGACGATCACGAGAGCGACAATGATTCCAACCGATACTTCAGTGAATCGATGCAAGGCCACCGCCCAGGCGGGTGCCGAGCGAGGAATTAAAACAATGATCGCAAGGGTGATGCTGGCATAACGGTAAGCGGTTTTTTCCAGGCGAAACGGGATCGATAATAATCCGAGTAGAAAGACTGCAATTGCGAACACGATGATATTCGACCTAAAATAGTTTGCTTCGACTGCGCCGACCGAGGCGCCAGCGGCCGTGGCCACGATCCGCTCGATCGAAATGGCCAACGTTGCGCCAAGGGTCGATTGCATAACGACCAACGTCGCGATCGCCGCCCAATAGGCTTCCGGCATCTGAATCAGCCGCGCAATTAATGCGGAAATGGTCGCGGCAATTGCGGTTCGGAGCGCATGCGAAACGGAGGGAAGGTTTTCTCTTTTCCACGTCCAGATTTTCATAGGCACCATCTTAGCAGAAGATTTTCGCAGCAGTCGGCTCGGAAAGAGCAACATCGCAATGCTTGGAAACGCGGCCAGGCGCATCCATCACAGCTCGTAGCGTAGCCGTGACATTTCCAAACAACTGGCAAATACTCCGGATGCGAAGAAACAAGATACAGGATTTATGATCGGTTTGCTTTCGAAATGGCCGCTTGTTCGGCAAATTCGCGAACGCAAAGACGGCACTGGCCTCGAATCGATGTCGGACAAGACCCGCGCCATGCGCGCCCGGATCGACAATGCAGACGTGGCGCGTTCGATCTGTCCGTACTGCGGCGTTGGATGTGGACAATTGATTTATCACAAGGACGGCAAGTTGGTTTCGATCGAAGGCGATCCGGAATCGCCCATCAATCAGGGCAATCTTTGCCCGAAAGGCGCAGCTTCGTTTCAATTGCTCACTCATTCAAAACGCCTAACGAAAATGAAATACCGACCGCCGCGCGCCAAAGAATGGCAGGAGATTCCGCTCGAACGCGCAATGGAGATGCTGGTTGATCGGATTTGGGAATCGCGCAAACGCACATTCGTTCGCCAGGTCGAAGGTTCGACCATCAATCACACCGTAGCGATGTGTCACCTCGGCGGCGCGACACTGGACAACGAGGAAAATTATTTGATTAAGAAACTTTTTACCGGAGGCCTGGGGATGGTCTGTGTGTCCAACCAGGCCCGGATATGACATAGCAGCACGGTGCCCGGTCTGGGCACCTCCTTCGGCCGTGGCGGAGCTACGACCGCGCAGCAAGACCTCGCCAATGCCGATTGCATTCTGATCGAAGGCTCGTCCATGGCCGAAGCGCACCCGGTCGGTTTTCGCTGGGTGATGAAAGCGAAAGAGCGCGGCGCGACCGTCATCCATATCGATCCACGTTTTTCGCGCACGAGCGCGCTAGCCGACATCTGGGTGCCGATTCGCGTCGGCAGCGACATCGCCTTTCTTGGCGGACTCGTTAGGCAGATCATCGACAACAATCTGTTCTTTCGCGATTACGTGGTGCATTACACGAATGCTTCCTGCATTTTGCGCGAACAATTTTGCGATGTTGAGACCGGAGGTGGTTATTTTTCCGGCTGGGACGAAGATAGACGGACATACGACGCGGAAAGCTGGCTCTACCAAGGCGATGGTTTGAGCTGGCCGCAGCGCGACATGACGCTGGAGGATCCGCGTTGCGTTTTTCAAGCGCTCAAGCGGCATTACGCGCGTTACACGCCGGAGATGGTCGAAAAAGTTTGTGGTATTCCACCGGCGCTCTTCCATAAAGTGGCCGACGCGCTGACCAAAGCGTCCGGCCCGGACAAAACGGCTGCCATTTGTTATGCGGTCGGTTGGACACAACATTCCAAAGGCGTCCAAATCATTCGCACGGCTGCGATTTTGCAACTGTTGTTAGGCAACATCGGCCGACCCGGCGGCGGCATTCTCGCGCTGCGCGGCCACGCATCAATTCAAGGCTCGACCGATATTCCGACACTCTACGACAATCTCCCGGGCTATCTGCCCATGCCGCCGAAAGGGACCGAGACGTTGCGGCAATATCTCGACCAGTACACAAAGAAGACCGGGCTCTGGTCGAACACTCCGAACTATTTCATCAGCTTGCTGAAAGCGTACTATGGCAGGAACGCCACGCACGAAAACGATTTCGGTTACAGCTGGATACCGAAACTCACCGGTAATCACTCGTTCTTCGAATTTCTTGACGACATGCTCGACGGAAAAATGGACGGCATGTTTTTGATGGGCCAAAATCCGGCCGTTGGCGCGCCGAACTCGCGATTGCAACGGAAAGCGCTCGGTCGATTAAAATGGCTGGTCGTTAGGGACATGGTTGAGATCGAATCGGCCAATTTCTGGTATAACTCGCCTGAAATCGAGCGCGGTGAAATAAAAACGGAGGAGATCGAAACCGAAGTTTTTCTTTTTCCAGCCGCCGGCCATGCCGAAAAAGAAGGCGCGTTCACGCAGACACAACGACTTTTGCAGTGGCGCGAAAAAGCAGTCGATCCGCCGGGAGAATGTCGGTCGGAAAGTTGGTTTATTCACCAGCTTGCATTGCGATTGCAGGCGAAAGCGAAAGAGTCTAACGACCCGATCGACGAAGCGTTGCGCGCGCTCGATTGGTGGTATCCGCAAGACGAACATGGCGAACCGAAAATGGAAGCCGTGTTGGCGGAGATCAACGGTTGGCAAACCGAACCGCAACCGGACGGAGATGGAGTTTTATTTGGCGGCGTCGATCGCGAAGGCAAACCGCATCACGGTCCCCAGCTCGATGCATTCGCGGAGCTCAAGGACGACGGATCGACTACGTGTGGTTGCTGGATCTACTCCGGCGTTTTTGGACGCGACAAAATCAACAAAGCGCTCGCGCGCGCGTCAAGAGATTATCTCGGACATGGATGGGGTTTCGCCTGGCCGGCTGATCGTCGAATCATTTACAATCGCGCCAGCGCCGCACCCGACGGAAAACCCTGGAGCGAACGGAAAAAATTGGTCTGGTGGGATTCGTCCAAAAAAAAGTGGACCGGCCTCGACGTTCCAGATTTCGAAACGAACAAGGATCCATCGTATCGGCCGACGAATCATGAAAAAGGAATGGCTGCGATACCCGGCGACGCGCCGTTCAATTTGCACGAGGATGGATTGGGCTGGATCTACGTTCCAAAAGGTTTGAACGACGGCCCGCTTCCAACTCATTA